>JAAUTZ010000001.1 GCA_012031225.1 Chloroflexaceae bacterium | reverse complement strand
GGTGGGCATCGGCGCGGCAGGCGGGCGCGGGGTGGGCAGGATCGTCGCTGCGGGGTCAAGGCTGGCAGCGGTGGGTGTCGTCAGGCGGCGCACTGTCACCACGTCCTCGCGCACAGGGCTAGCGCAGGCGGGCAACAACGCGGTAGCAAGCCACAGAATGAGCAGGCAGAGTTGGGTGCGGTAGGGCTTCATAGATATGGTATGGCGTAGGGTGGCAGCCGCGCTAGGCGGGCGGGCTTGGCGGTGCTTGTTGCTCAGGAATCCGCACGATGAAGCGGGTCTGCCCCGAACGTGAAAAGACCTCAATCGTACCACGATGTTCTTGAATGATCCGGTAGGAAATATCCAGCCCTAGCCCCGTGCCAGAGCCGACTCCTTTGGTGGTGAAAAACGGCTCAAAGATGCGCGGGCGTACATCAGCGGGAATGCCCGCCCCGTTGTCGGCAACTTCCACCATCACGAAACCTTGTTCGCGGCGCGTGATAATCTGGATGCGGCCATTATTGTTGACGGCATCTATCGCATTGTCAATCAAGTTGGTCCAGACTTGGTTGAGTTCGCTACCGCGGGCCTGAATGATCGGCAGGTCGGGATCATACTGGCGCACCACCTCGACGCTGCCCTTCTTGAGCTTGTACTTCAGCACCGTCAAGGTTGTATCCAGATCGCGGTTGATGTCCACATCCTGCACCTTGCCCTGATCGCGGTAGGTGTAGCTCTTGACGGCCTGCACCAGATCGGAAATGCGCTGCGTACTCGATTGGATCTCATCGAGCAGGCTCGTCGTATCGAGCGCGGTAGCGAGCCACACCAGCACCGCGCTTAGGCTCTGGGCGGGCAGCTTGGAAGTCAGGGCGTGCATCTTCGGCGCGGTCACTCCGGCGGCCACAAAAACGGGGGCTAGCTCCCACGCATTGGCAATGCCATGCGCCTCTAGCTCTAGCCCTAGCTCCTCCTCGCGGTCGCTCTGTTCGAGGGGTGATAGCACCGGGCGGCATTCGGAGCTGCTGCTCCACTGCTGCTGGTATGTGACTAGCTGGGTGATCTGCTCACCACTCAGCCCCAACCGATTGAGTTCGACAATCTGGGCTTGGAGCTGGGGCAGCCGTTCCCGTAGGCTGCCTGCGGCGCGGCGCACGGCAGCGGCGGGGTTGTTCAGCTCGTGGGCTAGCCCCGCCGAGAGCTTGCCGAGTGCGGCCAATTTCTCTTGCTGGATCACAATCGTGGCATAGCCCTGCGTGCGTCCGGCGGCGATGTGCATAATGCGGGTGGCAAGGTTGGGCGTGGCTCCGAAGATCAGGCGGAACTGCTCCGGCGTGAACATCAGCAGGCGCGAGGGCATTAGCGCACATGCATTAATCGCTGAAACCGAGCCAAACAACAGGGCTAGCTCGCCGCCGATGATGCCGGGCGGGATAGTGCCGAGCACCTGTTCATAGGTGTTGACGGTGCGCGTGACCTGCAATTCGCCTTCCAGCATCACATAGAAGCCGGGTATCGGTTCATCTTCGTGTGAGAAGTATTCGCCCGTGTTCAGGTGCTGCTCGGTGCCGTGTGCGACCATCCACGCAATCTCGGCATCGGGTGCGCCCTGAAAGAATTCGAGCGTGCGGTAGAAGTCCAGTGGATCGGGGGTAATGCTGGCGGCGGTAGATGTCATCTCAGCGCACCTTACTTAAATACTGATGCACAAACTGCACCGCTATCGAGCCTTCGCCCACCGCCGAAGCCACCCGCTTGATTGAGCCGGAGCGTACATCGCCCACCACAAACACGCCCGGTACGCTACTTTCGAGCAGCGATGGATGGTGCTCACCCGTCCAGCCTTTGGGTGGCTTGCCCTCGTGCAGCAGATGTGTCCCCGTCTGCACAAAGCCGCGTTCGTCGCGCACCACCTGTGGCGGCAGCCATTCGGTGTGGGGCATTGCGCCAATGAAGATGAACAAACCCGAAGCAGGCAGCGTCTCAGTGGCGGTGGTGCGGCGGTGGTGCAGCGTGATCGCTTCGAGGTGATCCGTACCTTGCACGCCGATCACCTCGCTTTCGAGGCGCACGCTAATCTGCGGCGATTGCTCAATCCGCTCGATCAAGTAGTGCGACATACTCTTGCCCAGATCATCGCCGCGCACGATCAATGTGACGTGGGCCGCATACTGGGCAAGGTAGATTGCCGCCTGCCCCGCTGAGTTGCCCGCCCCAATGATAAAGACGGGGTTGTCTTGGCACGATACGGCTTCCGTTAGGGATGCGCCATAGTAGACCCCTGCGCCAGTGAGGGCTTCGATGCCGGGCACCTCCAACTTGCGATAGCTCAAGCCCACGGCGACAATCAAGGCGTGGCACGCGATCTCTTGCCCATCGGCAAGCTGCAAGATGCGGTATTGCCCCTCAATCCGCATGCTGCACACCTCTTGTGGGGCGAGTATATCTACCCCAAAGCGGCGAGCTTGGGCAACGGCGCGGCGGGCGAGTTCGCTGCCACTCAGCCCCGACGGGAAGCCGAGATAGTTCTCGATGCGGGAACTCGTGCCCGCCTGCCCACCGGGGGCTTCGCGTTCGATCAGCACGGTGCGGAGACCCTCCGATGCACCGTACACTGCCGCCGCTAATCCGGCGGGGCCTCCGCCAACAATCGCCAATTCGTAGTAATTGTGGGCGGCGCGGGTTTGCAGCCCCACGCGATTGGCAACATCGGTGATGCTCGGGGCGGGGAGCACAGTGCCATCGTCAAGGATCACGTAGGGCAGCTGCTCAGGGTTGAGGTGGAGCTGGGCGAGTAGCTCGCGGGCTTGGCTGTCGCGCTCCACATCGAGGTACAGGTAGGGTACTTGGTTGCGGGCGAGGAAATCTTTGATCTGGTGGGCTTGGGCTGACCAGCGGTGGGCAATCACGCGGATGCCCTCGAAGGGTGGGCGATAGTCTGCCAGCCAATCATCGAGCAGATCATCCAGCACGGGATAGAGCTTTTCTTCGGGCGGATCCCACGGCTTGAGCAGGTAGTAGTTTACCGCGACTTGGTTGATTGCTTGGATCGCTGCATCGGTATCGGCGTAGGCGGTGAGCAATACCCGGCGCGCATCGGGGTACAGCAGGATCGCCTGTGCCAGAAACTCGGTGCCGCTCATCTGGGGCATGCGCTGATCCGCCAGAAACAGGGCAACTACCTCATTGCGCTGCTTCAGTTCGCGCAGGGCGGCCAGTGCTGCCGCGCCCGAATCAGCCCGCACAATGCGGTACTGCTCGGCGTAACGGCGACGCAGATCACGCACTACTGCATTCAGCACACTAAGATCATCGTCTACTGTAAGAATCACAGGTTTTTTGCTAGCCATACTGCTGCTCGCTGCTCCTCATCGCTGGTGCAGGCTGGCCACACCACGCCGGCACATCTCAGCTGTATACAGTGTAGCACAGGTGCAAGCGGTGCGCTGTCTGGTACACGCCAGAATGCTTTACGCCTACGTTGTGTATAATATGGGGTAGGATCAAATCGGATCAAACGAGGCACAGTTCAATCGGTGCTGTGTACCAGTCAGCACCCCAATCGGGTGACAAGGAGCAAGAGCATATGTCGCGGATTATTTCGATTCACTCGTTTCGTGGTGGTACAGGCAAATCCAACACCACGGCCAATGTGACAGCCATCCTCGCCGGAACTGGCTTGCGGGTTGGCGTTGTAGATACCGATATTCAGTCGCCCGGTATTCACGTCCTGTTCGGCTTGGAGGAGGAGAGCATGCAGTATTCGCTCAACGATTATTTGTGGGGCAACTGCGAGATCGAACAGGCCGCGTATGATGTGACCGATACACTCGGCATGCCCATCTCCGGCAAGATTTACCTGATCCCTTCCAGTATCAAAGCCGGCGAGATTGCCCGCGTGCTGCGCGAGGGCTACGATGTGGGCTTGCTCAATGATGGCTTTCAAGGCGTGATTGAAGCCCTTGATCTAGATGTGCTGATGATTGATACGCACCCCGGCTTGAACGAAGAAACGCTGCTCTCGATTGCCATTTCAGATGCGCTAGCAATCCTGCTGCGCCCCGATAATCAGGACTATCAAGGCACGGGCGTAACTGTTGAGGTGGCTCGCAAGCTGGATGTGCAGCAGATGGTGCTGATCGTCAACAAAGTGCCGACGGTGTTTGATTTTGCGGCGGTGCAGCGGCGGGTCGAGGAGACCTATAACTGCGAAGTGGCGGCGGTATTGCCGCACTCGGATGAGATGATGGCCCTTGCTAGTAGCGGCATCTTCTCCTTGCGGTATCCCGATCACCCTATGACCGCCAAGTTGCGCCAAGTTGCCCAACGGCTCATGGCGGATCGCTGATATGGTCGGGGCATCCTGCGCTTCCCGCGTTCCCCGATCAGCATGACGATGGTTGCCCCTGTTATTGCCGTGCATTCGTTCCAGCGCGGCACAGGCAAATCCCACCTCGCCGCGAATCTCGCGGTGCTGTTGGTGCAGCGTGGCTTGCGGGTGGGGCTAGTGGATACCAGCCTGCAGGCCCCCGCCTTGCACATCTTGCTGCGGCTCCCCGCGCCCGCAGAGCTGCCGCGCCCCTCGTTTGCGGCGTTTATCTTGGAGCAGCTAGCGAGTACCGCCGCTACGCTGGATCGGACTTCTGCGCTCGGCTTGGATGCCCACGGGCGATTGTTTGTGTTGCCTGCCAGCACCGATGCGGCAGTGGTGCGGCATGTGTTGCAGCATAGCTACAGCGTGGAGCAGCTTGAGCATGGCTTGCACACCCTGACGCAGGATCTTGCGCTCGATGTGTTGGTGCTGGATACTGATGCTGGGGTGCAGCCCGAAACGCTCGTGATGCTGGCCCTGTGCGATACGCTGCTGGTATTGCTGCGCCTCGACTCACAGGACTATCAGGGTACAGGGGTGCTGCTGGATGTTGCCCGCCAGCTCGATGTGCGCCAGCCGCTGCTGATCGTGAACCAAGCCCCCGCGCTCTACTCCCCCGCTACCGTGCTGGCACAAGTCGCGCACAGCTTTGCCACGCCGGTTGCGGCGGTGCTGCCGCACTTCGATGAGCTAGCCGCGCTGGCCAGCAGCGATGTGTTTGTATTGCGCTATCCGCAGCACCCCCTGACCCACGCCCTGCACACGCTGGCTCGCCGCTTGCCCTAACCGGCATTGACAGCCGGGCGGATCTCTCGTATACTCGCACCCATCATGAATAACCCAGATGGGTGACAGGGGAAATCCGGTGTGAGTCCGGTGCTGTCCCGCAACGGTAACGTCGCCTTGTGCGCCGAAGCCCGACTACCTGCCCCGTCTGCATGTTCGTGTCCTACCTTCGCGGAAAGGGGACTCGAGCCGGGCAGCGCGACACGCACGGCGCACTGTACCTCCTCATTAGTCACTCCCCCATTCCTCGAAGGGTCGCGTAGCGGTTTCCCTATGTTGTGACCCTGAAAGGAGAACATCAGCCATGTACTCAGGACGTTCGTTGGGATGGGCAGCGGCATGCGCCAGTTTGGTGCTGCTGCTGATTGTTGGTTTCACGGCGGTGCGCCCGGCGCAGGCCGTCGTTGCGCCGGTTGGGCCGGTGCGGGCGGTTGCGCCACTGGCAGCTACGCCCAACTTCCCCTTTGCTGAAACAGAAGCGATTTCGCAGGCGGTGCGCTACCTCCAAACTCGCCAGCAAGATGATGGTGGCATTGCGGGCTTTGGCCCTAGCAGCGATGTTGGCTCGACGCTGCGGGCGTTGCTTGCGCTGGCGGTGGCGGGCTACACGCCCGACATCTGGACGAGCAGTAGTGGTAACACGCCGCTCACCTATCTGGAGCAGCAGGCGACGGGGTACGCTTTCGTGCAGGAGCCAGCCACCACAGCCAATGTGATTCCGGGGCGGGCGGGCTTGGTACTCATGGGCTTAACGGCCGTTGGGGTGAACCCAGACCCGTTTGGCGGGCAAAACTGGATTGCGGTGGTGCGGGATACCTACCAGAGTGCGACAGGAGCCTACAGCACGACGGCACAGGGGTCCTTTACCAGTGGTGCCGCCAACCCGATCAATCAATCATTTGCGATGCTGGGCTTGAGCATGAGCGGTGAACCTGTGCCCGATAATGCAGCCACGTTCCTGATCAGCCTGCAAGAGCCGAACGGGAGCTGGTCGAATAGTGTAGACATCACCAGCTATGCGGTGCTTGCGCTGCTGGCTACCGGGCAGGTGGATAGTACCAACGCCGCAGTGCAGGCGGCCCGCCGTTATCTGCTTGCCCAGCAAGCGGCGAGCGGGCTGTGGGGCGATAACAACGAAGCCGAGCCAGCCAATAGCACGGGCTGGGCGATGCAGGCACTGGGCGCGATGGGCTACCTGCCCGCCACCGAGAGCCTCGCCCGCACGGCCACTCCGCGTGCTGCGTTGCTGGGCTTGCAGCAGGCGGATGGCAGCATCGGCAAAAACTTTGTGGGTGCATACAGCACGATTGAGGCGATCTATGGCTTGAGCGATCAGCCGCTCTGGTATGCGCCGCGCCTGCGGGCCAACCGTAGCCTGACGTGGCTGGCCGGGCAGCAGCGCAGCGATGGTGGCTGGGGCTTCTTTGGCAGTAGCGATGCCGGGCAGACGTTGGATGCGGTGTTTGCCTATGTCGGCAACGGCTTCGATCCGCTCAGTGTGCGGGCGACGGGCGGGGTCACTACTGCGCTCGACTTCCTCGAAGGCGCGGCGGCTCGCTACACCCGCGATGATGCGGGCGCGATCTTCCCCGCTCAAACTGGCAAGCTGATCGTGGGCGTGGTGGCGAGCGAGCGCAACCCGAACCAGTTTGGGCTTGATCCGAGCAACGTCTACCCCGATGGCCTGCGCCTCGTGGATGATCTGCTCAGCACCTACCAGCCCGCCACCGGCGCATACAGCAGCACCGCCCGGCGCGACTTCAGCAGTGGGGCGGCAGGCGCGACGAACCAAGCCTTTGCGATCTTGGGGCTAGTGGCCGCGCAACGCCCAATCCCCGAAAACGCGCTGGCATTTCTGGTCAGCTTGCAAGCTGAGGATGGGCGTTGGGGCGGCGTAGATACGACTGGCTTGGTGTTGCAAGCCTTAATCGCGGGCGGCGTAGGCGATGTGTACCAGCAATTTGATCCGGCGATCCGGCGCGGGGTAGCCTACCTGCTCAGCCAGCGCGACGCTTCCGGCGGGTGGGGCAACGCCAACTCGAATGCCTACGCCCTGCAAGGGCTGCTTGCCGCAGGTGCGCTGCCGTCGGCGGGCGAGCGTAGCCCAATCGCCGCGCTGCACGATCTCCAGAAGCCGGATGGGCCCTTCGTCTTTGCGTGGGATTCAACCTTCCTGCCGCCTGACACAAATGGCTTCGCCACCAACCAAGCCGCCGCCGCTCTAACGGGAGCCGTATTCCCCTACCTGATCACGGGCAATCGCCCCTTCAGCCCCTTTGGGGTGGGCAGCAATCCCAATCGCCTGCTAGTCGTCACGACCACACTCACCACACAGGTCAATGGGCGCAATGTGGATGTTCGCATTCCGCTCGGCAGCGACCTGAACCGCGACGCAACGGTGCAGATCGAGTATGTGCTTGGCACGGGCAGCACCAGCCCAACTATCGGGCTAGCCCAGAACCAGACGGTGGTGATTACGCAGGGCATCACGCGGGGCAGTGGCTTCTTGTCCCACACCTTCACCCTCACCGATGGGCAGCAGTTCATCAGCGCACAGGCGACACTGGCTGATCTGGATCAGATCGAGCGGGATGGGCAGTTGCTGCCTGCTGGGGCAAGTGCAAGCGTGCAGATCACCCCTGCGCCACCGACACCGGCGGAACCGGTGCGGGTCTACCTGCCGCTAGTGGTACGGGCCGAAGTTCCGAGTATCCGGTAGCACGTTGGAGCCGGGCTGTTGGCTCACGCTCGCAGGGGCTGTTCGTGCCCCCTGCGGGCGTGTGTTTATTGCTCTGGCAGTGGCACCAGCTCGATCCGCACGCCGTGCGTGCGGCCCAGATCGTGCAGGCGGTGGTTGTAGCGTGGGTTGGGCGGGGACTGTTGCCATAGGGCTAGCCCATACAAGCCCGCCCCGCGTGTTTCGAGAAACGCGCTCACCGGTCCCCGGAGCGGCACACTCATCGGTGTGCTAGCATCATCATCCAGCGCGGTAAAGCTCAGCACGCCGCCCGGCTGCACCAACATCACCACCGCCTGCCCGATAGGGAGCATCGCAATTTGTGCGCCGAGTTCGGGTATCACGAGTGGGGGCATCTGCGCGGTGGGGCTTGCCGGATGGTGCGGCAGATCGAGCAGGGCGCGGTAGCGTTGCACACTCGCGCCGATCTCTGGCACGGCGAGCGTCACGCCCGCAATGCCCTGCACCCCGTTGGCGTGGATTCGGACATCGCCCTCAGCCACCCGCAGGTAGCGCGGCGTGACATCGCCACACAAGAAGGGCAGATCGGGCGTGGGCGGTAGAGCCATTTCCCACGCCACCTGCTGCCCATCGGGGCGCAAGCGTCCGCCTGCAAGCGGCCCAGCAAGGGTTAAGCCGTGCTGTAGGGCGGTGGCTATTGCAGCGGTGGTATCCGTCGGCAGCAGGGCGTAGTCAATCAAGCCCTCGCCGTATGCGAGGTGCCGCCCCCAGCGATGCTGCGGAGCCGTGTGCAAGAAGTGCAGTAGCTCAAGGTAGCTCCCATCGGCAAAGACGATCAAGGCATTGCGGGTGATCCCGTCGGCGTGCGTGCCGCCTGCTTGCACCGTAAAGCCGAGATCGGTGTAGGCTTGCATCGCCTGTTCCAGATCACGTACCAGAATAACAACGTGATCAATCATGCTGATCATGGTGCTTGCTCCTTTTGCTCCTTCAAGGGTGCGCGGTGCAGTTGCCGGGCCCAGCCTAAGTGAAGGGGTGCTTCAGGGCGTGGCTGAAGGCTTTGAGGCGTTCGTTGGGCGGGGCCGTCTGCACATGATATTCAAGTTGCCATAGGGCTTCAATATGCTCCAACTGGCGCAGCTGGCGGGTTTCAGTGGGGGTCAAGGGGCGTTGCAGCATACGCTCAAGGCGCGGCGTAAGCTCATCTATCGCCAGCAGGAAACGCGGCTCAAGCGAGAGGGTCGCAAGGGTTGCGGCAAACGCCTCGCCCGAATCGGCATAATACACCTGCATGCCCAGCTCTTCCAGCTTGGAGAGCGTGCCACAGTTGCGAAAAAGGTTGCGTTCGTGGCGGGTTAGGTCGCGCCCCAGCAAGCGTTCGGCCTCTTTCTCGATGGCCTCGCGGGCTTGCCGATACAGCCGTGCATAGCTTCCCGTTGTGCTTGTCATCCCCTTACTCCACCTGTGGCTCCGTACATTCGTGTATCGCACACTGGCCAGCCCTTGCATTAGGATCAAGGTCAATCAATCTAAGCATACCACAAGATGTCAGGCTATGGGGTAGGCTGTGCGAACGGCATGGGCAAGGGCGCAGCGTCCAGTTGACGTGCGCCCTGCGCTAGGCTATTGCTAACGGGTTGCCCCCCGACGTTAACTTGTGGTTGGGGCGGGTTGTTGCTCATCAGCTTTAATCAACGCTGCCTTGCGGCGTACATCGTAGGATTGCCATGCCCAGACTGCACCAACAATCGAGATGCCGACCAGATCGGTGAGCAGGCTGGGGAAGAAGCACAGGAACGTGCCAAACGCGGCAATGATCCACTCGATCCACGTCGTCTTGCGAACAAGGTAGCCCATCGTCACGGCGGAGAAAGCAATCGTGCCGATAAATGCCGAGAAGTAGGACAGCAACACGTCTTGGAGGGCGAGGTCTTGAAGGATCTCACCTCCTTCGCCGACGAGCAGGATGGCGGGCGTGAAGGCAAACAGGACTGGCATGACATACAGCAGCTTGGCAAACTTAAACGAGGTCCAGCCCGTTTTCCACGGATCGGCCCCGGCGATGGCTGCGCCAGCATACGCGGCGACACAGACGGGCGGGGTGATGTTGCTATCTTGGCTGAACCAGTAGACGATCATATGCGCGGCGATCAAGGCCACTCCGAGATCGGTCAATGCTGGGACGGCAAGGACCGCAACGATCAGGTAGGCGGCTGTCACCGGCACGCCCATGCCCAGCACGAGCGAAGCCAAGCCAATCAACACAATCGCAAGGAACAGGTTGCCGTTGCTCAGGCTGACGATGATGTCGGAGAAGCGCAAGCCTACGCCCGTTGAGTAGATCGTGCCGACGATGATCCCAATCACGCCTACCGTTGCGCCGATGATCAGCGTATCGCGGCCACCTTCAACGAGAGCCTCGCCGGTGGTGCGGATCACGCGGCGGGTGCTGGTGAAGAAGCCGCCGAAGCCATGCTGCTGGAAATCGGCGCGGTTTTCTGGCAAGGTGTACATGAGCACCACACACGAGAGGATTGCCCAGAATGCGGCATAGCCCGGTGAAAAGCCGATGATCATCATGACGATGATCACGAGCAACGGCACAGACATATACCACTCTTTGCGGAGAATCTCGCTAGCGCGTAGCCCGGAGTCAATCCCTTTGATATTCTGCTTCTTGGCTTCAAAGTGAACCATCGTAAGCACAGAGGTGAAGTACAGGATCGCGGGGAAGATCGAGATCAGCACAATTTGGGCATACGGGATTGCCGTGAGTTCAGCCATCAGGAACGCACCCGCGCCCATCACCGGCGGCATAAACGAGCCGCCAATCGAGGCGGCAGGTTCAATCGCCCCGGCAACGTGCGGGCGGAACCCCGCTTTCTTCATCATCGGGATGGTGAATGCGCCAGTGCTGACAGTATTGGCGATGGGGCTGCCAGAGATTGAGCCGAACAAGGCGGAAGCGATCACCGCCACCTTGGCCGGCCCACCAGTGGTGCGCCCGGCAAGCGCAAGCGGCAGATCAATGAAGAAGCGGCTCGCGCCCGATTTCCGCAGGAATGCGCCAAAGAAGATGAACAGGATCACGTAGGAGACCAGCACGTTGGCCATTACGCCGAACACACCCTCTTGATCGAAGAATATCGTTGTGAGGGCCCGGCTCCACTCACGCCCCCGATGGGCAAACGACTCAATCACGGGGATGTCGTAGAGTGAAGCCCCGAAGCGTAGGTAGACCAGAAACACAGTGCCAATGATTGTCATAGACCAGCCCAGTACGCGGCGGGCAACTTCAAGCGAAACGAGAATGCCCAGCAGGGCAATCAGCGCATCGGTGGCGGTGTAGGCTCCCCCGCGAAACTGGAGCGAGCGGAATTGGGTGATGTAGTAGCCGACGGTGAGGATCGTCACGCCGATCAGCACATAGTCGTACAGGGTCGGCTTGGCGCGCCGCCAAAGAAGAAATCCAGCACTTTGCCACCGGGGGTGGTAGCATTTTGCAAGGGTTCGCCAATGCGCTGCTGAAGCCAGCGGCCGGGGCTGCTGCGGAAGGCGAAGGCGGGGTAGAGCAGCAAGATCAGGATGTAGGTGATGCCGACATACAGCCCGCGTTGGAACTGCACCGGCGCAGGCAAGGTTCCGGCGGTGTAGATGTAGAAGGCACTCATGCCGCCCGCCAATAACATCACCACAATGGCCCAGAAGTTGTGCAGGGGGCGCACCAGTGGTTCTTCTTTCTCGATCAGTTCGCGGAGTTTCTCATTCGCGTTCGGTGGGGCTGCGCCATCTGTGCCAAGCGCGGCTAAGACACGCTGCACGTCGTCGTCTGGGGATGCTGGTTGGGGAGCATCCGGTGATGACTTGGATGGGTGTGGCGTTTGATCGGACATAGCATGTTTCCTTCCCTTTGATGTAGCACACGGTTAGTATCAGTGGCAATGCGGATGCGGGCACAATACAATGCGTGTCATTGAGATGTGCCCGCACACCGCACGATCAATACGTGCAGACCTTATGGAACCAATTCAGGAGGGATCGTCGTGCCGACTTCCTGCCAGTATTGCACGGCTCCCGGATGCAACGGCACACTGATTCCAGCAACGCCACCTTCGCGGGTCATCTCAGCGGCGGCGGGGTGGGCTTCGCGCATGCTCTCTAAGCCTTCATCTGAGAAAATAGACTTGACTGCATCGTACACCAGATCAGCTTCAACATCATTGTTGGAGACGAGCAGGGCCATATCTTGGAAGCTCTGCACATCCTCATCCACCCCCGGATACGCGCCGCCGATCAGGGTACGCTGGGTATAGAACGGATACTGCTCGAACACGCCCCCTTCCACGCCGGGGGTGTATACGTCAATTAAGCGGATCTCGGTGAAGGTTGTAGCTTCCGTGACCGATGAGTTGGGGAAGGCGGCTAAGATCCAGAAGCCATCAAGCTGGCCATCGCCCATTGCTTGGGCCGCCTGCGAGTAGCCCAGATACTCTACATTGATCTGATCGAGGATGCCCAATGCCGAGAAGTACCGCTCGGCGGAAAGGGCTGCCCCAGAGCCAGCATTGCCGAGTGCGATGCGCTTGCCAGACAGATCGGCAACCGTCTCGATACCACTGGCTTTGCTCACGACAAGGTGGATCACCCCGCCGTACAGGGCCGCAACGGGGGCAACATTGGCGTACTGGGTGGGGTCTTCTGGCAGGATGCCCTCGCGTCCGAGGGCCACATCGCCGGAGTAGACGATACCGTACTGGAACTCGTTGGCGTTTACGCCGCGCAGGTTCTCACCCGATCCGCCGGTACCTTCGGCGGCAATGTCGAGGTATGCATTGGTGTCTTGCATAATCAGGGCCATTGCATTCGCAAAGACTTGGAATGCACCCCCAACGGGGCCTCCACCAAACGCTTGGCGAACTTGGTCACGGGCAGGGGCTTCAGCCGCAGGAGCTTCAGCCGCAGGAGCTTCAGCCGCAGGAGCTTCGGGGGCAGCAGGCGCAGCAGGCGCAGCAGGTGCAGGTGCGGGCGCAGCACCGCCACAAGCACTGAGTACGACTGCAACGGTGAGTAGCAATGCCAGTAACGTACTGGCACGATGATGTACGACCATCGGTAAAACCTCCTCGTTTGTTTGTCTAGCCGTCTGGGTCATTAGTCAAACCATTGACTGGTTGCCATTATACTGCATTTCGACAGAAAGAGTAGCGAAAGATTAGCGACAAATAGCATAGAAGGCTTCACTTTCGGCAAGTTCTAGGCATATTATAGTCAAGCTATGGTATCCTACCCACAGGATGATACCGGACTCCATCCCTACGTCGCCCATAGATTTGGAGCAAGCCCATGTGCCCATGCCGCCAACCCGCCTACCACACCGCCTTCCGCCAACTGATCACGCGCCGCCAATTGCTACGCGGAGTCGCGGCGAGTGCCGCCGCGTTGCTAGGGCCGCAGCTTGCCCATGCTGGCTCTGCTGCGGCGACGCTGCCGCAGAGCGGACCCATCCTGCCCCGCCCCGCGCAAGCTGATGCAATCCTGTTTGAGGGCAGCCGTGCGCTCCAGCACGCCGCCGCCCAACTCGCATTCTTCCCGCGCCCGGCGGGCAGTGCTGGCTCGCAGGCGTGTGGCGACTACATCCTTGCCGAGTGGGCCCGGCACGGCTGGCAGGTGGATACGCAACCCTTCACCTATCGGGGCACACGCTGCCGCAACTTGATTGCACGGCGGGGGACCGGCCCCATCCTGATCATCGGGGCCCACTACGATACCCGCTTCCGTGCCGATAACGACCCCGACCCGGCCCAGCGCAACCAGCCCTATCCCGGCGCAAACGATGGCGCAAGTGGCGTGGCTATTCTGCTCGAGTTGGCCCGCGTGCTGCAACCGGAACAGCTTGGCCGCACGATCTGGCTGGTTGGCTTTGATGCGGAGGATAACGGCGGCTTGGATGGCTGGGATTGGATCATCGGCTCGCGCTACATGGCCGAACGCCTGCCGCTGACACCGCAGGGCATGCTGCTGGTGGATATGGTGGGCGATGCAGACCTGAACCTGTACTACGAACGCAACTCGACGCAGAGCATGAACGAGGGGCTGTGGGCCACTGCCGCCGAGCTAGGCTACCGAACCTTGATTCCCGTGCCGCGCTACCGCATCCTCGATGACCATATCCCCTTCCTCGAACGGGGCATCCCGGCTGCGAATATGATTGATTTCGACTACCCCTACTGGCACACGATCAGCGACACGCTGGACAAGATCACTGCCCCCAGCCTTGAAACTGTTGGGCGCACTGTGCAGGCATGGCTCGGTGCAGGCGCACCCGGCTTGCCCGCCCCGCGTTACACGCGGCGGGTGTTCATTCCGCGCATTGTGCGGGGCTGAGCGGCTGCCGATCATTGCCCGCCATTGCCCAAGATCGGTGGTTCGAGGGGCAGTTTGCTGGGGCTGTTCATGGTATACTGCTTGTGGCAATTTACCGGATAACGCACGGAGAGCCACACAGGATATGGAAGAATTGCCCGTTCGCCGTCGCTTTCTCTACTTTATGGAGGGCATCCATACTGACCTGCGGCGGCTTACCCAACAGGTAACGCAAATGCTCGCCCGCACGATCTCTAGCTTGGAATACCCCAACGTGACAGTGATGCGCTGGGTGCTTGACCAGCAGCCACTTGTCCACAATCGGCGGCGCGAGTTGGAGCATGAGGTCTTCAAGTTGCTTGCCACGCAGCAACCAATTGTCGCGTTTGATCTGCGCTACATCTTGGCGATGATGCACCTTGCGTTGGAACTAGAGCGCATTGCGGATGCGATCACGCTGATTATGCGCCACGCTACGCAACTCGTAGCGGAACATGCGAGCCTGCCCTTACCGCACGGGAGCGATGAGCTATTCAAGATCGTGCAGCAGATGCTGCTCACAAGCCTCCAAGCCTTCGAGGAGCGCAACCTCGAAACAGCCCACAGCCTTGCTGCGGCTATGCAGTGGGTGTTAGCATCCGAGTCACGCCTGCATGCCGCGCTCACGGTTGCGATGACGACGGATCCGCAAGGAGCCGAGCTACACCTGATGCTGGAGCAGATCATCCTCAGCCTTGTGGCGATTGCCCATCGTGCCACCACGATCAGCGAGCGGGTGATCTACATGCTCACCTGCACCGCCGTAGACTTGATCCACGCCCCCCCGACACAGCCTTGAACCCGCGTCGCCCCGATCTGATCCTGCTGCTGATCCTGCTCGCGGCGTTGCTCTATCGGCTCGCGCTGTGGGCCCAGCCCCTGCACCAACCGGCCAACGACGAAAACGAATATATCGCCGTTGCCTATGATCTGTTGGCGGGGCGGGGGTGGGTCTTTTACGAAAGCCACCACTGGCTGCGTGCGCCGCTCTACCCGCTGTGGCTGGCGGGATCGCTGGCTCTTGCGGGCGGCGATCTGCACCGTGCTGCCCTACCCAACCTCCTGCTCAGCACACTCAATGTCGGGCTGATCGCCATCCTCACGCGGCAGCTAGGTGGCGGGCGGTGGGCTGTGCGTGGGGTTGCGCTAGCGGCGGCAGGGTTGCTCACCTTCGCTACCTTTGCCAGCCTGTATATGGCTGAGACGCTGTTCACCTTCCTGTTCACGGCGGCGATGGTGTTGCTGCTGCACTGGCGCACATGCCTGCGTGCGGCCGCCCATACGGGGCACTGGCATTTGCTCGTGCTAGCAGCAGTCGCCTATGGGCTAGCCGTGCTGACGCGCTCGCTGCCGTTGGCGTTTCTGCCTGTGGTGCTGCTGTGGATCGGCGTAGTTGCCCACGGCGCGGGGCGTAGCTGGGTGCAGGCGGGCGGGGCGGCACTGGTGGTTGCGCTGCTTGTAGCCGCCACCCTTGCCCCATGGACAATCCGCAACTGCCGCGCATACACCGCTTGCATCACGGTCGAGACTGGCTTCTCGTTCAATATGTGGGCATTCAATGAGCCGCGTGAGAGTATGGCCGAGATCCTGCGCGTATTGGAGCAGATCCCCGATCCAGCCGAGCGGGCGGCCTTTGCAACGGCCCAAGGGCGGCAGCGCATCCAAGAAGACCCGCTCATCCTTGTCCGCAAAATCCCCGAAAACTGGCTCTATCTCTGGCGGGTGCGCCCGATCCAAGATCGCTTTCTGATGGCAACCTACTACGCCGATCCGCCGCCGGTGCTGTTTATCTGGGCGGTGCTTGCCGATGATCTGCTGTATCTGGTGCTTACGGCGATGGCGGGGGTCGGGGCGGTTGCGTTGCTGTGGCAGGTGGGGCACGCCCCACAGCGGTGGCAACAGCTTGCGCCGCTGCTGCTGGTGCTGGGCTGGATTGGCTATGTGGTGGTGGCGACGATGTTCACGCATGGCGAGGCGCGGTATCGGCACTTTTTCTTGCCGCAGCTCTTGGCCCTAGCGGGCGCGGGGCCAGCACTGGTTCCGGTCCTCTGGCGCATCCGCACACCGCAGGCAGTGCGCTGGGCGTTGCTCGGCAGTGCGGCGGTGGTGCTGGGGTTGTGGCTGCACACCGCCCTCACTTCCTATCCGGCGGAGTGGGCGCGGCGCGGCGTGGGGCGGAGCTGGCATACCCTGCACGGCGATTGGGCACTGGCTCGCGGCGATCTGGCGGGGGCGCAGCATGCCTATCAGCAGGCCTTGCGCTACCGCCGCAGTGCCGATAGCTTCATCAATCTAGGCAACGTCTATGTGCAGCAGGGTGAGCTAGAGCTAGCCGCCGAGAACTTCCGCAAAGCTCGCCAAACCGAACGCATCTACGTGGCGGCCAGCACCAGTCTGGGCGATGTGTACCGCCGCATGGGGCAGGATGAAGCCGCCCGCCGGGCCTTTGCGGGAACCAATGTGAGCGAGCAGGAAGTGCTTGATTGGAGTTGGCAACACCTGCCTGCGCCGCCGCCCGCCCTGCTGGAGATTGGCGATGGTCTCGACTTCGGCTTTATCACAGGGGCCTATCCAGCAGAAGCCAACGGCGATGCGCTCGTGCGTTGGAGCAACGGCCACGCTCGCCTGCGCCTGCCGCTTGCGCCGCCCGCGCAACGCTGCCCGCCGGGCCACACATGCCCACCGACACCGCTCAAGCCGCCCCTACTTCAGCTACGGGTGGCGGTACCGCACCCAGAGCAAGCCCGCGTGCCAATGCAGGTATGCGCCGCCGATGTGTGCCAAATGGTGATGCTCGGTGCGGATTGGCGGGTGGTGCAAGTGGCGTTGCCGCGTGTGCCGCCGGATGAGGCGGGCGTGATCGAGGTGCAGCTACGTAGCCCCACCTTTGTTGCCCCCGCCCCCGATGGGCGCACACTGGGCGTGCTGCTCGATTGGGCGCGGGTAGTGCCGGAGTAGGGTATGTCCGGTGGGTCTGCTCTAAGCGCCCTAGCCCCTAGCCCCGCACGTTACCGCACGGTGAACGAATCTTTTCTGCACGCGGCACGCTGATCCGGTATCCTAGAGAAGGAACCCTGTTCAGGAAGGAACAACAACGATGCATGATCGAAACAAACGTGCCTATCGTGTGCTAGTGCTGCTGGGTGTGCTGCTGGTGCTCTTGCTGAGTGTCGTGCGCTGTGCCAGCCCCCCCGCTAGCCCACCAGCCAATACCGCCGCAGTCCAAGCGGGAGCTGTACCCGCCAGCTATACTGCGCTATGCAGCTCGTGTCATGGGCATGCGGGCGAGGGGTCAGACTATGCGTTGCCGTTCGACCACGCCCACCTACAGGCGATTGGCACGGATGAGATTAGCCGGCTGATCCGCGAGGGGGTGCCCGGCACAACGATGATTGCGTGGAACCGCACGCTCAGCGCGGCGCAGATCGAGGAACTCGCGGTGTTTATTGCCGAGATGCAGCCCACCATGTCAGAGGCATCCGGCGAGTAATATCACCCGTGGGCTTGCACCACCGTCGGGGTCGCTTGCACCGCACCTGCCGCCCGTAGCGCAGCCGCAATGTGCGCGGCGTGGGCTGAGTCGGTGGCAAGGGCCAGCATAATCCCGCCCCAGCCGGCCCCAGAGAGCTTTGCGCCTCGTGCGCCCGCCGCCTGTGCCGTACCGATGAGCTGCTCCAGCGCGGGCGAGGATACCCCGATCTGGGCGAGCAGGTGCTGGTTGGCGGTGAGCAGTGCGCCGAGCAGCGGGAGTTCAGGCTGCGGTAGCGCAAGGATCGTGCGGATCTGGCGCACGATGTCGCCTACCGCCGCAAAGAGCGCGGTGTAGTGTGCAGGCTGGGCTTGCCACGCTTGCCGCACCGCCCCGACGGGCAGGCGCGTTTCGCTGCGAATGCCTGTATCGCCAATTACCAGATGCAACGGTGCGCCAATTTGGATTGGCTCAATCAGGGGCGCGGGCGATTGGCGCACAAACCAGATCGGCTGGGCATAGGCAATCACGGCGTTATCTAGGCCACTCGGCGTGCCGTGCAAGCGTTGCTCGCTCTGGTACACCAGATCGGACACAGCTGCATCTGTCATCGCCACGCCGTACCACTGCGCTACGGCTCGCACCAGTGCCGTAGCCACTGCCGCCCCACTCCCCATGCCACTGGCAATCGGAATGCTTGAGCGCACCGTCAGCAGCAGATCGGGGGCGGCAGGCGCAGCGAGGGTGTGCAGCGTGGCGTGGATCAGGGCGAGCAGGGGATGTTGCGGATCGTGGATCGGTTCCGGCGATAGGTCGGGCACAGCGAGGGTGAGGCCCGTATGGGGCGCACCAGCTTGCACCGTTGCCGTTGCCCGCAGATCGGGCAGGGGCACGGCGATGGCGGGCTGCCCATACACGACGGCATGCTCGCCGCACAGGATCAGCTTGGCAGGGGCAGTGGCCACCATCGTGTCGTGTTACTACTCCCACTCAATCGTGGCGGGTGGCTTGGAAGAGATGTCGTACACGACGCGGTTGATGCCGGCTACCTCATTCACGATGCGGCTACTCACCCGCGCCAGAAAATCATTTGGCAGGCGGGCCCAATCGGCAGTCATATAGTCTTCCGTCGTGATGGCGCGTAATGCCAGCACATCGGCGTAGGTGCGCCCGTCGCCCATCACGCCCACGCTCTGCACCGGCAGCAGCACCGCAAAGGCTTGCTGGGTGCTGCGGTATAAGCTGGCTGCGCGCAATTCGTCAAGAAAGATCGCATCGGCGCGGCGTAGGCGTTCGAGCCGCTCCCACGTCACCGCACCGAGGATCCGCACGGCTAAGCCGGGCCCCGGAAATGGATGCCGCCAGACCCACTCCTCCGGCAGCCCTAGTGCGAGTCCGGCGGCGCGTACTTCGTCCTTGAACATATAGCGCAGTGGCTCCACCAACTCCATCTGCATATCGGCGGGCAGCCCCCCGACGTTGTGGTGGGTCTTGATCGTTACGCCGTGGGCCCGATCTGGGGCGCGGCTCTCAATCACATCGGGGTAGAGTGTGCCTTGCGCGAGGAAGCGGATGCGGCCCTGCTGATCGGCTAGCCGGTTGGCTTCGCGCTCGAAGATGCGGATGAACTTCGCGCCGATGATTTTGCGCTTCTGCTCTGGATCGGTGATGCCATCAAGGGCGGCGAGGAACTCCTCCCGCGCATCTACGGCAACGAGTGGAATGTGCAGCGTTTCGCGGAAGGTGCGGATTACCTGCTCGGCTTCGTTCAGGCGCAGCAAGCCGTTATCTACAAACACACAGGTCAACTGCTCGCCGATGGCTTGGTGGATAATCAGGGCGGCAACGGCTGAATCTACGCCGCCAGAGAGGGCACACAGCACGCGCTGCTCGCCTATGCGCTCGCGCACTTGCTGCACCGCCTGCGCCACGAAATTGGCCGGCTGCCATGTGGTGGGGCAGTGGCACACCTGCACCAGAAAGTTCCGCAGGAGTTCGCGCCCGTGCGTGGTGTGGATCACTTCGGGGTGGAACTGAACCCCATACCAGCCGCGGGCGGCGTTGCCCATTGCGGCGTAGGGCGTGTTCGTGGTGGTGGCGAGGGCGGTATAATCTGGCGGGATCGCCTCGATCCGATCCCCGTGGCTCATCCAGACGCGCTGGGTGGTGGGCAGATCGGCAAAAAGCGGGCTATCTACGCCAGCGGCGGTGAGGGTAATGTCGGCGGGCCCAAACTCGCGCTCGCTAGCCGGCTGCACCTTGCCGCCCTGCGTGTGGCTCTGCAACTGCATGCCGTAGCACACGCCGAGTACTGGTAGCTGGCTAGCGGGCAACCACGCGGGCAGGGCGGGTGCGTGGGGATCATACACGCTGGCGGCTGCACCAGAGAGGATGATCCCGCACGGCTGCAAGGCTTGCACGGTGGCCCAATCCACGTCGGGCGGCAAGAGTTCGCTGTAGACCCCTAATTCACGCACACGCCGCACAAGCAGCTGGGCGGTCTGCGAACCAAAATCCAAGACGGGTACGCTGGGCATATGGTGTTGAGTGGGTCAGTTCGATCCGGCTACTCACATGGCAAAGGCATAGCTCGAACTGATACGCCGCCGTTTGCCACTATAGTCCGGCAGTAGCGTACCATCGTTTACGGCACTGGTCAAGAGAAAGTCGCTGTAATCGGCGGCAACCAGTTCAGGGTAGATCGGCATGTGCGTTTCCGGCATTTCTGTTGCCACATGGGTCGCCACGACGGAGTTGTCACCGCCAAGCTCGTTGGGCATGTAGCTATCGGCACGCCAATCATTGCACCATTCCGTACCGTTAATCAGATAGCGGTATTGGTAGGTGCGGTTTGGTTCGAGGTCGAGGGTTACACTCCAACTGTCTTCGCAGAGTTGGAGGGACGTAGCGGAGGGGTTCCAGCCATTAAAATCACCGACAAGGTGAATCGAATCAGCCCATGTACCGACAGGCATGGTGAAGGTGACACGCACGTTGCCACCGTGCAAACACTGCTTTGAAATCATGTTCTTGCTCCTCTTTGACTACCAGATAACGACTCCGTTGTCATATCTAGTTCATATAGTATAGCATAAGTTTCTGAAAATCGCATGATAAAAATGGCAATCTCAGGTGAAAATTCGGTTAGCGGGCAATGCTGGCAGCACAGGTGAAGCGGCAAAAAATACCCCTCAGGCATTGCGTGAACAACATCCTGATGTGGCTTGGCGCGGTGCAGCACAACTACGTGATATGTTAGTTCATGCGTACTTCCAGATCAGTGTGCCAACGTTGGGGAAGATCAGCACATCTGATGTTCCTACGTTACGCGATCAAGTACAGCATATTCTGGATAACAGGGGAAGTTCTGGATAATCCCAGTGCCCCACTCACCCCGCGCCCGCCTCGCGCAGGCGGTGCAGGTTGGCGGCGATGCTGGCGTGCGGGTTGAACACGGCTGATGCCGCCACCAACACATTCGCGCCAGACTCCACAAGGGCCGCCGCGTTGCTGGCATTTACGCCGCCATCCACTTCCAGATCAGCCCGCGAGCCGATCATGTTCAGCATGCGCCGCACCCGCTCGACTTTGTAGGTGCTGGCTTTGATGAACTGCTGCCCACTGAAGCCGGGATTGACCGACATCACCAGCACCAGATCCAGCTCTGGGAGCACCTCTTCAAGCACGCTCGGCGGTGTCGCGGGATTGAGGGCAACCCCCGCCCGCACGCCGCTATCTTTGATGCGGGTGATGGTGCGGTGCAGGTGTGCGGCAGCTTCGACATGCACGGTGAGGGTATGCGCCCTGCCTGCACAAAATCCTCGATGTAGCGATCCGGCTCAGCAATCATCAGATGCACATCGAGCGGTAGGCGTGTGATCGTGTGCAGCGTCTCGACGATGAAGGTCCCGATGGTGATGTTGGGCACAAAATGTCCGTCCATCACATCTACGTGTAGCCAATCGGCTCCGGCGGCTTCGACTTCCTGCACCTGCGCGGCAAGGCGGGCGAAATCTGCGGCGATGATCGAAGGGGCAAGTTTGAGGGGGGCTGTCACAGAGCAACCTGATCTTTCTTTTCCTGTTTGCGCGAACGGCTCAGATCCAGCCCGTTGCGGAACAAATTCTTCTCCACAATGCGGATGCAGCTCTGACGATCCGCCGAACGTACCACCGCCTGATCGTGGGCCCGCGAGAGGGCAACCGGATAGCCTTGCCCCCGCACCGCTTGATCATAGATCAGGCTGTGGCAACGGTCAACAAGCACCGGATCGCCCGCCACCCATGCGGGCAACTCGACCCGCACCACCTCGCGCCCAACCCGTAGCGGAAAGAAGTGAATGCGATGCTGGCCGTATTTCTCCATATTGACACGGCTCATGGAGAGGAACAAGGGCCCACGCTCACCCTCGCGCAGGTTGCCTGCGAGTATATCCGCATCTGCAAGTCCATTCAGCACATAGCACGATGGCTCACGCCCCGCTTTCTGGTCGCTGCACTCGCTGCACCGTGCGCCCTTGCGCGTGGGCACATCCACGTCGGGGCAGAACATCAGGCGGATCACACCGGCAATTTCGGTAGCACGCGGGCGGCTGATGTAGGAGACGACTGGCACGCCCCGTTCGTGCAGCTGGTTCAGGACGGCAAGGTAGGGTTGGAGCAGGGCTTCTTCAACAAAATCTTCGGCTCCCGCCAGTGCCCAGCGCACCAGCGTGCCATCAGCCATGGCCAGCACCGGTAGCGTGGCAGCATCGGCGAGCAAGTAGGTGTCTACCAGTTCCAGTAGGGCCTGCATCTCCTCCATATCGCGCCGCGCACTGAGGTAGTTGCCCTCGATAGTGACCCGCCGCGCTCCTTGCGTAATATACAGATCAGCATCGGTGTAGCACAGCAGCGGCTGTGAAGCAAGCCGCGCCGTAGACGAGGTGCCGTAGCGCAGGTAGACGCGCCCCGTATTGATGAGAAACCAATCGGCAATGCCGTGCCGATCTCGCTCAATCTGCGAGCCATCAGCAGCAACAACGGCGTAATCGCTGGGCACGGGCGGCAAGGGGCGCACCGTATCCAGCGGCTCTATCGCTTGGGCATACAGCCATGGCGTGGCGCGGTTGCCGCTGTAGTCAACGGCGTGTTTCCACAGCTGTTCATTGCCCGCCTGCGCCAGATAGCGGGCGAGGGCTTGCGCCGTGCGGCTGCTCACATCGCCTTCGCGGGCGGCGAACGCAACGCCCATCTCGCGCACTTGCTGGCTGAATAGGGCTAGGTCTAGGCTCATTGTGGTTCCTCTCCGTCAGTTTGCGGCACTCACCGCAATGCGCTGCATCGCCCCTTCGATCAAGCCCGTCACGTTCGACTCGTGGGTTTCTTGGGCCCGACGCACAGCATTCGCAATAGCAATAGCATCCGAGCGACCATGCGCGATAATGACTACGCCTTTCACGCCGAGCAGGGGCACGCCCCCATAGGCGCGGTAGTCGGTCTTTTGGCGCAGGCGTTGCGCGGGATAGAGCAGCAAGCCCGCCACTCCCGCCGCGCCAATGCCCGCCCCCGCAAGAACCTGCCAGCGGCCTGCGCGGGCCGCCAGTGCTAGCCCCGCCACCGGTGCAATGCCGATCAGGACCCGTAGCCGTAGCCCCCGCTGCAATTCGCGGATGGCCATGCGGGTTGCACTGGAGATCGTCGCTTCGCCCATCTTCAAGATCAGGTTGCCTACGAAGCCATCGCACACGGCAAGATCGGCAACATCATTGACCAGCAGGTCTTTCGGCTCAACATTGCCCACGAAGTTGAGCTGGCTCTCACGCAGCAGGACGTGCGTCTCCTGCACGAGCCGATTACCTTTGATGTCCTCCTCACCATTCGAGAGCAACCCGATGCGCGGATTCGGGATCCCCAGCGCATACTCAGTGTAGATGCTGCCCATCAGCGCAAATTGGTGCAGATACTCCGGCTTGCAGTCGGTCGTTGCGCCGACATCGAGCAGGATCAGCGGGCGATCTTGCAGGCGCGGCATCACCGTTACCAGTGCGGGGCGGTCAATGTGGGCAATGCGCCCCAGTATGAACAATGCCCCCGCCATCGCTGCGCCGCTATGGCCAGCGGTGACAAACGCATCCGCGTGGCCATCGCGCACGAGCCGCAGCCCGACGGCGTGCGAGGAATCCGGCTTGCGGCGCACGGCTTGGGCGGGGTGTTCATCCATGCCGATGACATCCGGCGCATGCACGATGTGTAGGTCTAGCCCAGCAGTTTTGAGCTTGCGTAGCTCGGCTTCGATCTGTGCGGTCATCCCCACCAGCGTAATCGCGCAGCCATATTCACGCGCAGCCCGCACCGCCCCGCGTACCGGCTCGCGTGGGGCGTGATCGCCGCCCATCGCATCTACCACAATTCGCATGCATCCACCTCAATCTATGGTAATCTCTTTCAGAATGGCTCTGGTGGGCGTATCCGCCAGAGCATTGGCGTAATCCAATAATATGCGGTTGTCCACAGCACAAAGCCGCCCATCGCCAGCACTGCCCCCCGCCCGCTCCAGCCGTATCGCCACAGCCAGCGCACGGCAAATGCGAAACAGATCGCCACAACCCACGCCGAGAACATGAGCCAACGGGTGCTGTGGGTGGCAAGCGTGATAAACGGGAGCACCCCAAACATGGTGCTGACGAGCAGGGTGCCGAGCATCAGCCCTAACAGGCCCCACGCCTGCCGCCCCAAGCGGGCGATTGCCAGCAAGCCAATCGGCGTGAGCAGCACCGGAAAGAAGCCGTAGTGCAAGATTAAGCCGGTGTGCCACGTTGCCTGCCATAGCTGCCCGCGAGTGATCGGCTCGCGCTGGGCAACCGCCGCTACACCGCCGCTAGCGGTAGCGGTTTGGGCGTGGGCATACAGCAAGCCGCTATACACAGTATAGAACAAGGCGAGTGCAAGCACGATAGATCCGACACCCGCGAGCAGGAGGGGGGCACGCGCTACCTGCGCCGCTGCTACTCCGCGCCATGCTAATGGTAGCACAATTAGGAGAGCCAGTCCGCCGAGTAACGTGACATTGATGAAGAAGCCGAAATGCCCCAAAAAGACGAAGCTGAGCAGAGCGAGCAAGCCGATCATCCAGCCCGACGGCGGATGGATCCGGGGCACAGGCTCGGCAAGGCAGCGGATACTCAGCTCGATCAGCACTGCCATGAGGAGCAGCGTACCAGCCTGTGTGTAGATGTGGGTACTGAACAGCCACCACAGCATCATCTGGAAGGCGGGCGCGAAGGTGTACGTGGCAGTGGCGAGCAGCGCAACCGGCAGATACCAGTGCGTGGGCGGGGGGGCATGGGTCGCCGCCGCACGGCGCGGCGCGAGGTGGCTCCCCACTGCTCCCATCCGGGCCACGATGAAGAAGATCAGCAGCGCACTGAGCGCATCGGTGAGGGCGACACTGAATGGGAATAGCCAGAGTGGATCGGGGTGGAGGAGGGCAAGCGGCGCAACCGCGAGGTAGTTGGCAGGTGGGTAGGGGAAATCCACCC
Organism: Chloroflexaceae bacterium; assembly: GCA_012031225.1. Taxonomy (GTDB): domain Bacteria; phylum Chloroflexota; class Chloroflexia; order Chloroflexales; family Chloroflexaceae; genus JAAUTZ01. The sequence continues at coordinate 131,855 of JAAUTZ010000001.1, read as the reverse complement.
CGCGATGGCGCGAGATCAGGTAGAGCTTGCCAGAGACGACTTCGTTGAAACGATTGGTGTGAAAGTAAATATCGCCGTGCATTGCATCGGGGTAGAGCCGCCCGCCGTAGCGTGTGCCAAAAGCCAGCGCAACAATCAGCACGAGCACACCGAGCGTGCGCTGATCAAGCGGGATGTGCAGCCTCGCCGCAAACTGGCGCAGCGGGGCGGGCAAGAGGACGACCAACAGATATGCGCCACCAGCGGCAATCAAAGCTGGCTGTGCGCCATGTGCCCAGCGGGGCGGATCGAGCCATGCTGCCAGCACCACCAAGCCGACCCCAGCGAATGCAATGCCCGTGAGGATGCGTTGCGGGCGTAGCCCGCCCGCAAGCACACCGGCGCGGAGCACGCTTGCCCAGCCTAGCCCTGCTACCAGCATCCACCCTAGCAGCGCACCCAGATCGGGGCGCACGAAGCCGGTGCCCGTGGCCTGCACAGTGATGCGGCTGAGCGGCGTACCGAGCCTGCGTGGGTCGTTGGGATCGTCGGGGACAAAGGTGGCTGTGCGGAGCAGCAGGTCGAGCGTCCCGCCGGCCATGAACTGGGCGGGCACGTAGACATAAAATACACCCCCTGTCGGGCGTACTGGCAGCTCGGCAACCGGTTGCCCATGGGCTTCGAGGGTAATCGTGCGTGGGCCAATCTCATAGATCCGCGGGCTGATCGGGAGGAACTCCAGTGCAACTGTCACCGGACGCTGGCCCAAGCCGGGCATGGTGATGCGGGCGGCATCGCGGGTCCAGCGTTGCGGGCCTTGCTCGCCGCGTTCGGCGGTATTGAAGCCGCGCAGATGCGGCAGATCGCCGCCGTAGCCATCTTCTTTGCCAACATCGAAGGCGTAATACAGGGGCAATTGGGCAACCAGTAGCACCCCGACGGCCATCAAGAGCGGCAGGATCAGGCTGAGGGGGTGGGTCAGCATATGCCGCCATGCGGCCACCTCGTTGCGCCCCATTGCCGCCATGCTGGCCCGCCAGTGCGGATGCGACGTGGCCGGGTTGGGGGGGTGCGTGGGCGCGGCAATGGCGGCGGCGGCGCGGCGCGGGGGGCGGCGTTGTTGCCCATGCTGCTGCATATCCATGAAGCTGTGTGCCTGTGTTTTGCTAGTGGCTCATCCGCCAATTGAGCGATTACGGGTATGCTAGACGATATGGGCGGCACTGTCAACTAGGGGCGACGGGCGGCGGCAACCAGTGCCTGAAAGAGAGCGTGATGCGGGCTATGGCGGGCGGCAACTTCGGGGTGCCACTGCACCGCCATGTGCCACACCGCACCCTCCCGCTCAATTGCTTCGGCTACCCCGTCGGGTGCATGGGCAACCACGCGCCAGCCGGGTGGGGCGTGATCTATCGCTTGGTGGTGCATCGAGGGAACATCCAGCTCGGCCACTCCTAGCACCTGCGCGAGGCGGCTGGTAGGCTGAACGCTGACGTGGTGGTGGCTGATCGGAATGTGGAGCGAGAGTGGGTTGGCATCTGGATCGAGGTGTGCGACCTGTGTGCCGTAACGGTCGGGGATGTGGCGCACGAGATCGCCCCCACTGGCAACTGCCAAAACCTGCGCCCCGCGACAAATCCCTAGCACGGGGAGTGCCGTAGTCAGCACCTGCCGCGCAAGGGCAAGCTCAAACTGGTCGCGCTCAGGGTCTATCAGATACATCGTTGGGTGGCGGCGTTGTTCGTAGTAGCTGGCATCTAGATCGCCCCCGCCCGAAAAGATCAGTGCATCGAGGCGGTTCAGCAGTGCGCCGATCTGTGGCTCTCCGGGCGGCAATAGCACGGGAATGCCGCCCGCCGCCCGGACTGCATCCACATACGCAAACCGCAGCGCAAACCGCCGCGTCGCTACGTCGCGGTGCTGCATGGTAATGCCAATAAAAACAGGCGGATGCGCTTGCCTATCCGCCGTGGCGCTCGTTCCATTCTGGTGACTCATACCTGCCCAATCCTCAATCATCGGGTGCCTGCGCGGGCCATGCTTGCATGCACCCCGCCTCTAGGTAGCGTACCGCAGATTGGCGGGCAACGCAAGCGGGTTTGCGCTTCATGATCAGCCGTGCTAGAATGCTAACGAAGCCACCAAACTAACAGCTAGCAACACGAACATCCTATGTACGATCACGAACAATCAACCGCACATAAACCGCATCCGCACCATATCTTGCCCGGCCTCGATCAAGAGGTGGGGCCCCTGCTTGGGCTAGGCTTGGGCCTGACTGGGCTGACACTCGGCATCAAGCCGCGCCTAGCCGGGGTTGTCCTCGCCCTGACTGCCGTCGGTGCGCTCTTCTTCCGTGACCCAGAGCGCACGACACCGAGCGATCCGCGCCAGTTGGTGGCTCCGGCTGATGGGATGACACTGGCGGTAGATGAGCTGTATGAGCATCGTTACCTGCACACCGATGCAGTGCGGATTGCTACCCTGCTCGCCCCCCTGAATGTCCCCGTCAGCCGTAGCCCAGTGAGCGGCGTGGTGCAATTTCTGGAGCATGTGCCGGCGCGAGCCAGCTTGCCGCTCGATCAGCTTCAGGCGGCAGAGGTGAACAATCGCCTGTACATTGGGATTGATACCGGCTGGGGGCCTGTGCTGCTGATCCTGATCAGTGGCCCGCTCACCAATCGGATCGCCGTGTATGTGCAGCCGGGCGATTATGTGCAAGCTGGACAACGCATTGGCACGGTTCGCTTCGGTTCGCGGACCGACTTGCTGGTGCAGCGCGACTCGCTGCATCCGGTGATTAACGTGGGCACCCACGTTGTCGGCGGGGTTAGCCTGCTTGGTCAAATCATGCCGCTCTAGGGCATGGATGTCGCCTTTTCTGCCCATGCCCAGAGCCACCCCTTGTTGCCCTGCGGTGTCGCCCGTTTGCCGCTTGCGCCCAGTCTAGGTTTATGCTGTCTCTGGTATAATCATGGATATGATACTCGGCGAAAACAGGAGCGCAGTGGAACAGGAAGAGCAACGGCTGATCGAAGCGGGACAGCAAGGCGATGTCGCCGCCTTCAATCAGCTTGTACGGCTGTATGAAAGCCGCGTGTTCAATCTCTGCTACCGCGTGCTCGGTGATAGCGACAGTGCCGCTGATGCCGCCCAAGATACCTTTCTGGCAGCCTACCGCAATTTGCACCGCTTTCGCGGCGGGTCTTTCCGCTCATGGATTCTGCGGATTGCCACCAACACCTGCTACGATGTCTTGCGGGTGCAGAAGCGTCGCCCGACGATCTCGTTGGATGCGTTGCTAGAGGCCGAGGAGAGCCACTTTGAGCCACCCGATCCGGGCAGTAGCCCCGATGAAATCGCCCAACGGCGTGAGTTTCAGCGCGAGATTCAGCATTGCCTCGCACAGTTGCCAGATGATCAGCGGGTGGTGGTGATCCTGAGCGACATACAGGGAATGCCCTACAACGAGATTGCCGAGACTACGGGGGCAACCTTAGGCACGGTCAAGTCGCGCTTGAGTCGCGGCCGCGCCCGCCTCCGCGAATTACTACGGACACGGGAACTATTGCCCGCCCGTTTCCGTCATGAGACTGAACAGCCGGAACCTGCCGAGCCGGACTAACGGCATTCTGTAAAGATTGCGTAGTAATACCATGACCGATCTTCCTAATCAACAGGCGTTCGCCAATCAGCCCCCACTCAATGATGCGGATCTGGATTTGCTTTCGGCGTATCTCGATGATGCCCTCAGCCCGGCTGAACTAGCAACGCTGCACCAGCGTTTGCAGCAGGAGCCGGAACTGCACGCCGCTCTGCACGAGCTTCAGTTTATGCAGCAGATGTTGCAGGCATTGCCAACCGTGCCTACACCGCGTTCATTCACCCTCGATCCTGAGACTGTCGCTGCCCGTTCAATTCCGCTGACAGCTAACCCTGCCAGATGGGGAAGCAACCTAATGTTGCGGCTTGGCGGCGCACTCACCGGCTTGGTGGTGGTACTCCTCATGGTGGGGAGCATGGTGACGTTGCTCGGTGGGCAGCCGCACGTAGCCCAGATCAGTGCGCCATCAGAATCCGCTTCTGGGGGTGCCGCAACGGCTTCTGCCCGCGAAGCTGATGTGTCTAGCTATAGTGAGTTGGATGAGCTTGGTGGGGTAGCCGGGAGTGCTGACCTCACGGGCGATGAGCAGAGCCAGCCGCTCTTGCCGGGCGTGTCTGCCACCATTGATACGGATGAGGCGGAGCTTGCCCCCGCTAGCTCACCTGCGCCGCAAGCCGTGCCGACGACGTTTGGCGATCTGGCGGCATCGGATACCTCATCACCCTCGACCAACACGGCTGATGTGCAACCGCTCGCTGTGGCTCCTGCACCAATGCCTATGCTGTGGCTCCCGCTGGGGTTGGTATTGCTGCTGATTGTGGTTGGGGGGGCGGTGCTGTGGTGGGTGCGGCGGCGAGAATAGCACGCCCCTGATGATGTGTTTGCAACAGTCGGGGCGGGTGAAGTTCAATCTTCACCCGCCCCGTGTTTATATGCTCTTGCAGCGGAAGCTATAGCGACTAGTCGTCCTCGTCGTCCTCGTCGTCCTCGTCGTCCTCGTCGTCCTCGTCGCCCTCGTCGCCCTCGTCGCCTTCTTCGTCCTCGTCGCCTTCTTCGCCTTCTTCGTCCTCGTCGTCAGACATCAGGACAACCGTTTCAACTTCAGCGAACAGCGGATCAACGACTTCTTCAGTCTCAACATCCAAAAGGTCTACTGCTGCCATGTCACAACTCCTTGTAGCCGAACATCTAAGGAACCACACAACACCACAGAACACCGAAACACATAGATATTGTACAGGCAAAGGCAAGAAACTGAAAGTAATAGGCGGGCAATATGGGCAACTGTCCTGCCCTTCCTCAGCTAGGCTCTGGGGACTCGTTCAGATCCCAGTACACTGCAATCGCAAGGGCGTAACTTTCGTGTGCGTGGTGTTCGTGGATCAGCCCGATATTGACGTGCAAGTCGGGGGGCAGCTGAGTCTTGTGCGTGCCCAAGATCAGCTCACCCGCCGCAATCATCGCAGCGAGTTCGCGTAGGCGACGTGCGGCAAGAGCGCGGGCGGTGCTGTGATACTCGGTATAGAGGGCAACCGCATCCGGCTTGGACAATGGTTCCATATGCTTTGATGACCTGCTAGCGGGCTTCAATGCCAACTGCCCACACGATACCACAGCCTAGCTCCAGATTAAACGGCTGGGTAAAGGTGCGGTTGGTGCGGTGCTGTTCGGCAAACGCAATATTCAGCGTCACAGTGGCGGGGAGGGGTAAGGTGTGCGCGTCGAGATCCAATTCGCCTTGTTCCAGCGCAGCCGCCAAGCGCAGCAACTGTTCGGCAACATCGGCACAGGACATCGTTTGGGTATTATAGAAGAGCTGGGTTGCCTGCATGCGATCCTCATAGCACATGGGAACATAATGAGATGTATTGATAATCACTATACACAGCAGCGATTATGCGTCAATTAACAATGATTGTCGGAATGTTAAGCCCAGATTAAGCACGGGTAAAGTTTGTGTGCGGTGCTCGTTAGGCGACTGCACAGCACTATGCTCACCGTATTGGGGGTGGGGCGGTGGGGCATGCGGTTGACAACCGATGCGAGGGTACACCCCGCCACAAGGACGCAGGCGCGCAGGCGTGGTATCATTATCATCATCATGGGGCGTGTGCTGGCTATCATATGCACACGCCAGATGCGAGCAGAGGAGGTTGACGATGCAGGATTGGACCCACCTTGTAGATGGGGCGAATGATGGCTACCCTTCACCGATCTCGACTGGCGATCTGCCGCCGCACGCGCAGGTGCGCGAATTGGTCGAGGCGGCATATCAGCTATACAAGGACAATACCGATGGGGTAAATGCGAACCACTACCCCGCGCTTGCCAATGTACCCGCAGAGCTGTTCGGAGTGGCCCTCGTGAGCGCAGCCGGAACCGTATTCGAGATTGGCGATACCCGCTACCCCTTCACGATCATGAGCGTTGCCAAGCCATTTATCTTTGCGCTCGTGTGCCAGACATTGGGAGCCGGGCGCGTGCGCGAACTGGTTGGGATGAATAGCACTGGCATGGCATTTAACTCGGTGGTGGCACTGGAACTGCATCCGCAACACCTCAGCAATCCGATGGTCAATGCGGGCGCAATCGCCACCACGAGCCTGATGTTGGGCGAGACCGCCGAGGCGAAATGGGCTTCCATCCACAATGGGCTATCGCGCTTTGCGGGGCGCACGCTCAGCGTGAATGAGGAGGTGTACGCCTCTGCCTCCGCCTCCAACCACCGCAACCACGCGCTAGTCCGCTTGCTGCAAGGCTACGGGCGGGTCTCCTTCGATCCGCTTGCGACGCTGGACTTGTACACCCGCCAGAGTTCGCTCGAAGTCACCACGCACGATCTCGCGGTGATGGCGGCAACGCTTGCCGATGGGGGGGTGAACCCGATCACGGGTGAGCGGGTGGTTGAAGCGCACTGCTGCCAGCCGGTGCTAGCGGCAATGGCCACGGCAGGCATGTACGAAACCTCCGGCGATTGGCTGTTCGATGTGGGCTTGCCGGGCAAGAGTGGCGTAGGTGGTGGGATCATCACGGTAGCCCCCGGCAAGGGCGGCTTAGCCACCTTCGCGCCGCCGCTCGATCAGGCGGGCAACAGCGTGAAGGGACAGCTAGTGACCCGCTTCCTTGCGGCGCGGCTAGGGCTAAACGTCTTTGCGTCGCAGCCCACTACTGCCGCCGCAGGCTAGGCCGATGAGCTAGGCAGGACCATCGCCGAGCCACGTCACGTTGCCGCTTGCGGCGCGGGTGAGCCTGTCGCGCAGAGCCAAGCCTAGCCCCTCTGCACCAAAGTCGCGGGCGAGGATCACCTGCGGCGCACGCGCATCGAGGCGGCGGAGCGCGGCGTACAGATTATGCGCGATCTGGGCTAAGTCGGCCTCACTGCCCAATGCCTCGATCAGGGCGGTATGTGCGCTGAGGAGCGGCTGGAGCCGGGCAATATCCTCAGCGCACAGCAACACGCCCACCGTTACCCCCTGCTCAGTGAGGGCAACCACCTGCGCCGCGAGCCAAGCACGAGCGGGATCTGGCGCACCGCACACAAGGCGCAGTTCGTGTTCGGGGGCGTAGTGCCGTTCGAGCATGCCGGGCGCAGCAGCACCAGTATCCGTGGGGGCTGCACCGGCATCAGGCGCCCCGGCTCCTGTTGCGGCACGGGGCGCAACTTCGACTGCACCGAGCCGCGCCTGCAACTGGGCCAGACTGACCCCGCCCGGGCGCAGGATGCGCGGGGTGGGGCTGGTCAAATCTAGCACAGTTGATTCAATGCCTACCGGCGTTGGGCCGCCATCGAGCACAAGATCAATCCGCCCTGCCAGATCAGCGAGCACATGCGCAGCAGTGGTTGGGCTGGTGTGCCCAAACCGATTCGCACTTGGCGCGGCAATCGGGGTGGCGGCGGCACGGATCAGCCCCACCGCAACCGCATGCGCCGGAACCCGCACCGCGACTGTATCGCGTCCAGCAGACACGCTGAGCGGAACCCGCGCATGGCGCGGCAACACCAGCGTGAGTGGCCCGGGTACCAGATCGTGGAGCTGGGCGAGGCTGGGTGGTAGCTCTGCCACAACCAGCTCTAGCTGATCCAGATCAGCAAGATGGACAATCAATGGATCACTGGCAGGGCGGCCCTTCGCGGCAAAGATGCCCGCTACCGCTACCGGATTGAGCGCATCCGCACCGAGACCATAGACGGTCTCGGTGGGAAATGCCACCAAGCCCCCGCGTTGGATCACGTCGGCCGCCGCCGTTAGCACCGCCGCCTGCGGCGCGTGTGCGTCAACGGTGAGTGTTTGGGTTTGCATAGTAATGTAGTATCATAGCATCAGCATAATCATCACGGTATTCTTGAAGCGTTATGCGCTTGACGATTAACGCACAGGATTTTACACTATCGGTATAATTGGTATAACCATACCACAAGCCGCGCTCGCTAGCACACTGCACAGTGTCTTGGATGTATCGGGTGGATTGGGAGAAGCTGTAGAGAGGATAGGAGAGGTGCTACGATGCCCTATCAGCGTGTGAATGATGTTCAGATCTATTACGAACGACACGGACGCGATGAAGCGTTTCCTCTGGTGTGCATCAATGGGTTGCTGTCGGATACCACAAGTTGGGCTTTGCAAGTGCCCGCGTTGCAAGAACATTTCCACGTTCTTACCTACGACTGCCGCAGTCAAGGGCTGTCGGATATTCCGCCGGGGCCGTATTCGCAGGCGTTGCATGTGGCTGATCTGCTTGGGCTACTCAATGTGCTTGGGATTGAGCGGCTGCATATTGTCGGGCTATCGAATGGTGGCACGATTGCCATGTGGCTTGCGGCCCACCACCCCGAACGGGTCGCTCGCCTCGTCCTGATTGATACCTTTCCCGTCGTGGATGCCGTGATGCGCGTCAAGCTCGAATCATGGCTGCGGGCCCTTGCGCTCGGTGGCACAGCAGCCCGCTACGATGTAGCCCTGCCGTGGGTGTACGGCAACCGCTTCATCCGCGATAATCCCGACGTGATCGCGCAAGGGCGTGAGAAAGCGATCCAGCGCGATCCTTTAGCGGTGCGAACGATGATCGAAGGGACGCTCGACTATTCGCTCGATGGCAAGCTCGAACAGATCCAAGCCCCAACCTTAGTCATTGCGGGCGAAGAAGATCTCCTGACCCCAGTCTGGTATTCCGAGCAGATTGCCGCCAGCATTCCGCACGCCCAGTTGCAGCGCATTGCCGGTGCAGGGCATGTGCCCACGCTTGAGTGCCCCGACGTGATCAATACGATGCTGCTTGATTTTCTCTTGCCTGCCTAAGACGGTGAGCCATACCAACGCGCACGCTTGCCGCAACGAGGGTGCCGACGATGACGAAAGGAGCCACATATGACCCAGCGGGTAGCCCTTGTGACAGGGGGTGCAAGTGGGATTGGCTTGGCAATTGCTACTGCGCTTGCCAATGCTGGACATCAGGTGATGATCTGTGATGTGAATGACAACGGACGGGCACTTGCTGAGCAGCTCGGCGGAGCCTTTGTTCGCGCCGACTTGACCCGCCGCGAGGAGTGCCGCCGCGCTGTAGATGCGACGCTGGCCCAGTTTGGGCGGCTCGATATTCTCGTTAATAATGCTGGCTTCCAGCACATCAATCCGATTGAAACCTTCGCTGAGGATATGTGGGACACGATGATCGCGCTGATGCTGACTGCGCCGTTCCTGCTGACCAAATATGCGTGGGCTGGCATGCAAGAGCGCAAGTGGGGGCGGATCATCAACATCGGCTCGGTGCATAGTATGCGGGCTTCGCCGTTTAAGATTGGCTACGTCTCAGCCAAACACGGCTTGCTCGGCTTGACCCGCACTGCTGCCCGCGAAGGTGGCGAGCATGGGATTACCGTCAACCTGATCTGCCCGGCGTATGTTCGCACGCCGTTGGTAGAGGCCCAGATCGCAGATCAGGCCCGCACGCGCGGGATCCCTGAAGATGCTGTCGTGGAGCAGGTGATGCTGGCTCCGGCGGCGGTCAAGCGGCTGATTGAGCCGAGTGAAGTTGCCGAGCTAGTGCTATACCTGATCTCCGATGCGGCGGGTGTTGCCACTGGCGCGGAGTGGGTGCTTGATCTCGGTTGGACGGCGGGCTAATCACGAGGCATCACGAGGCATCAATCATGACGACACAATGACCCATACGAGGAGCAATATCCCTATGACCCTCTCGCTCACCCATCTTGTAGGTATTCGCAGCCGGCTGGTCGGCACGCCCCGCGGGCAGTTTCACCTGCTCGAAGCAGGCGATCCGGCGGACATTCCGGTGCTGTTCATTCACGGCAACCTCTCCTCATCCACCTTTTGGGAAGAGACTATGCTGGCTCTGCCGACGGGTTTTGCCGCCTTTGCACCAGACCTGCGCGGCTACGGGCAGTCGGAGCCGCTGCCGGTAGATGCGACCCGCGGCCTGCGTGATTTCAGTGACGACCTGCACACCTTGACGGGCGTGCTAGGGCTAGAGCGGCTGCACGTTGTCGGGCATTCGCTCGGTGGCTGCATTGCCATGCAGTTTACGATAGACCACCCGCAGCGAGTCCGCAGCCTCACGCTCGTGGCGACTGGCTCGCCCTATGGCTACGGCGGCAGCCGCGACGCACACGGCACGCCTTGCACGCCGGACTATGCCGGATCGGGCGGGGGGCTGATCAACCCTGAATTCCTGCGCCGTCTCGCGGCTGGCGATGCCAGCGATGAGTCGCCCTTCTCGCCGCGTATGGTGCTGCGGCACGGAATTGTGATGACCGCGCAAACGCCCCAGCGCGAGGATATGCTGGTGGCGGCGATGTTGCAGACCAAAACGAGTGAGGACAACTACTCGCGGGACCTGACGCTCTCACCGCACTGGCCCCACTTTGGGCCGGGCCTACGCGGCGTGAACAATGCCCTTAGCCCGAAATACTGTAACCTGAGTGCGCTGGCCCACATCCAGCCGCAGCCGCCGATCTTGTGGGTGCGCGGTGGGCGCGATCTGGTTGTATCCGATAGCGTGCCCGCCGATCCAGCCAATCTCGGTGCAGCCGGAATCATCCCCAACTATCCGGGGGCAGAAGCCTACCCCCCGCAACCAATGAATACGCAGATCCGCACGGTGCTGGAGCAGTACGCCGGACGCGGCGGTAGCTACCGCGAGGAGCTACTCGCCCACGTTGGGCACACGCCCTATCTGGATGATCCGGCGGGCTTTCAGTCCGTGTTTGGGCCGTTCCTGATGGGCGTGTAGTGGCGGGCCCTATAGTTATTGGGGCACGCGCTCCGTTCGGCTAGGGCAACGCCCCGCACCCCGCCTGCCCTAGCACCTGCACCAACAGGCGCATGGCTTCGAGCAGCAACGGTGCAGGTAGGGTGGCATGGGGTGGCACATGCACAAATCCACACGCTACGTGGGGGGCGTGGTGGGCAAGGTGGTGCAGCGCGTGGAAGTATACATAGTTGCACACATAATCGCCCGCATCATCGGAGGGCGCGATGGCGATGCCTGCGGCGGGCAACGTCACTAGGATCTGCGCGACGGGCAGCGTGGTTGGGTAGGTGTCCGGTGCATTAGGAACAATCACTGCGCTAGAGGGAACGTTGCCGACATTATCGGCAACACTGGTGCTCACCCGATTGTGGGCATACCGTTCAAGGCGCAATGTTTCCGCCTGCACTGCCAAGCCGGTACACACCACGATCTGCGGCTGGTGTTGCCTAAGGAGATGGTGCAGGTGCGTCCACGCCTCTGCATAGGTGACAGGTAAAACGGCAGTATGCAGGCGCACGCCGGACGGTGCAGCGTCCGCGATGGCTTGCATCAACGTCTGGGTTGGGTTTGCCGATAGCCTGCCAAACGGCTCAAAGCCGGTCAGCAGGACTATCGGCGTAGGCAGTGAGGGTGGGCTAGACACTGCCTTGGTAGCTGCCAATCAGCAATGAGCCAACCGTGCCGCCCGCAAAGCCACAGGCCCGTGCAAACGCTTGCAGCACATCGGGGCTGGCGTAGGGCGCATCAAGATGCATGACCATGCAGTTGCGTGAGCGGGCGAGCGACACCGCCGCCCGCACGAGGGTCTGCCCCACCCTGCGCCGCCGATAATCGGGCGCGACTACGAGGTCTTCAATTGCGGCCCGCCAGCCCGTCAGGGTGCGCCGGAAGGTGAGGGCAACAAAGCCGACCACGCGCCCATCGCGCTCGGCGACGAGAATGGGGTGGTCGGGATCATTCACGCGCCGGCGTAAGAGCGCAACTGTCATCACCGCTTGATCGTTTTCGTGCAGTTGGTGCTGCAACACGAGCCGTAACAATGCGAAGATTTGCGGTGCATCTTCGACTCGTGCCGGACGGACGTGCAATTCAGATGAGCGCGGCAGGGTGGGCGGCAAGATGGGCCGAAGCTGCCGCCGCCGATACTGCCGCCAATCTTCAATGGCTTGGACGTGGGTGGAGAAGGCGAGCGGGCTAGGCAACTGATCGGGGTCAAAGACCTGCGCATCGGCGGCATCATCGGCCGCCTGCAACCCTCCACCGACAACACTGGCGGCGTAGATGATGACCAAACCACTGTAGGCTCCTGCGCCGAAGGAGTAGACCCCTAGCAGGGCATTGATGCGTACATCCAGCGAGGTCTCCTCGCGGCACTCGCGCACGGCAGCGGCCTCGGTTGATTCGTCTAATTCCAGATAGCCGGCGGGCAGGCTCCAGAAGTTGGCACGCGGCTCATACTTGCGCTTGACGAGGACAATGCCGTTCTGGTGTTCTACGACGACCCCGACAGCGGGCACGGGGTTGCGGTAGAAGATATAGTCACAGGCGGTACAAACATCGCGGGCACGGCCTTCAAGGAGACGTGTCTGCATTTGTGTGCCACAGCGTGGACAGAAGGTATGTTTTTGCATATGGTTCCTATAGTTCTTATTCTAAACATTAGATTTCGCACTACTGTCCTATTTCTGCCTCGTCACAGCCGAGTTGAGTTACATCTGAGTAACACAGCATTCAATTTACTTTCATAGTAGCATAGTTTGTGACAATTTGCACCCGCCTTTTGTCCTAGCGAGCGGTGTGTGCAACCCTCCATGGAGCGAGCGGGGCAGGCGCGCCCCAAAGATGTTATTTGAAAACCGCAAATAAGTACACTGCATCTGTGGGTTTGCCGCAGTGTATCGGCTAACTTGACATCACTTGATTGTCTGTATAATATAGGCGCGTTCTCGTTCATTTAGGAAGGTAAGGTATATGTCTGAACAACCACAACCCCAGATGTTTCGCCGCTATATTCTCGAGCAAACCCGCAAGCGTCCATCGCAGCGCGTCCCTGAAGTTCATCAGCGCAATGCCTTAAATAAACTCAAGCAGTGGTATACCCCACGTCCTACGCCGCGGGCAGGTGGCATCCTTGTGTTGCCGACGGGCGGCGGGAAAACATTCACCGCCGTGCGCTTCCTGTGCGAAGGGCCGCTCAGCGAGGGCTATCGCGTGCTCTGGCTAGCCCATACCCACCACCTGCTCGAACAGGCCCTTGACAGCTTCGGCGACCCCGAACGCGATGCCGCAGCGAAGCATGGGCACGAAACCGGACATATCCGCGCTTCTCGCAGCGAGCTACAGGTGCGGGTAGTTTCTGGGACAGAGGGACACTTCCCCGTCACCCACATCAGCACCAACGACGATATTATCATTGGCACCATCCAAACCATCACCCGCGCCTACTGGAATGAGCAACCTCAGTTTACCGCGTGGCTCGCCGAGTCAGGACACAAGCTAGTGATTGTCTTTGATGAAGCCCACCACGCCCCCGCCCCGAGCTACCGCAAGCTGCTCAACGCGATCCAAGACAAATACCCGCAGACCTTGCTCCTCGGACTAACAGCGACTCCCACCTATACCGATCAGACCAAGCAGGGCTGGCTAACAAAACTGTTCCCGCAGGGCATCATCTCTCAGGTGACCGCTAGCGAGCTGATGAGCTTGAATATTCTGGCTAAGCCTATCGTTGAGACGCATCACACTGACTTCACCCCCACTGTGAGTGAAACGGACTACGCCAAATGGCGGCACAGCTACAGTGATATTCCTGAAACAATTATCAGCCAACTCGCCGAGAGCCGTGAGCGCAATAGCTACATTGCACAGATGTATGCAGACAACCGTGCTACGTATGGCAAGACGATTATCTTTGCTGACCGCTGGTATCAGTGTGAACAGATTGCCGAGTTTCTGCGTGCGCGCGGAGTCAAAGCGGGGTCCATCTATTCGCGTGTGAACCTCGATCAGCGTGGTCCAGCCATCCGTAACACTGTGACCCGCGACGACAATGCCACTACGCTCGAAGCATTCCGCAACGGCGATCTTGAGGTGCTCCTGAATGTACGCATGCTGACTGAAGGAACTGATGTTCCCAAAGTGCAGAGCGTCTTTCTCACACGCCAGACGACCAGTCCCATTCTGATGACGCAGATGATCGGGCGGGCATTGCGGGGGCCGAAATTCGGCGGGACGGCTGAGGCGTATATTGTCGCATTCATTGATAACTGGCAACACCTGATTAACTGGGCCGATTACGAACTGCGTGATGGGCAAGCCCTTGAAAGCACAACCGCAGCGTATGTTCCGCGTCCGCTGCAACTGATCTCGATCCAACTCTTGCAAAGGTTGATACAGATGATGGGGAGTGTCAATGTGGAACTGCTCCCCTATCGCAGCCTATTACCCGTTGGCTGGTATAAAATTCTGTTTACAGCCAATGTTGCAGGGACTGACAATACGGAGCCGATTCACGAGTTGATTATGGTCTACGATACCGAGCAGGATGGCTACACAGAGTACCTAAACTATCTTGCTAGTGTGGACTTGGATGACTGGAATGAGCATACCACACAGGAAGAGAAAGCCGACTGGCTGGCAGCGATGGAAGCACAATTCTTCGGTGAAGAAATCCAGAGCATTGGCACCCAACGCCTGAAGAACCTGTTTCACCTTGCCCGGCACATCCGCCACCATGAAGGCAACCTGCCAACGTTCCATCCATTTGAAGCGCGAGACCGCCACAATCTTGATAATCTTGCTGAACAGATTGTGAATGATGGTCTTGACAGTAATAGAGAGGTGCAATTACTGAAGCGTGAATATGACCGGACTGACTGCTACTGGAAGGTCTTCTATCCGGGTCCAGGGGATGAGGGGTTCTGGAGTTTCAAAGCGCACTCCGATGCTTGTAAGAATAGGTTGTTGCGTGGCGCACAATCTGCGAGCATCATTACTCCACAGGCGGCAGGTGCAGGCGAGACCTATTATCCAACTGAGCTGGATGCACAGACGAAGGCCCAAGTGAAGCGGCGTGATGGCAATATGTGCCTGTGCTGTGGCTCGGAGCGGAACCTCCAGATTGACCACATTATTCCCGTTTACAAAGGCGGGACGAATGATCTAGACAATCTTCAGACACTGTGCAAAACTTGCAACACGCACAAAGGGATTAGCGAGATGCGTTTCCGCCATCAGCGTACTAGCCTTATAACTCCGCCAACCGCGTTTCCAGCATTGAAAATGCCGTCCGATCCGGGGAACGTTGATGAGTGGAAGATCTACCTACGGCGGTTGATCAATGCGTTCTATCAATGTGCCGCTGTAGATGAGATTACGATCAAAACCCGCGGCGACTATTTCTGGAATTGGACAGTGACCTTGCGGCATGGCAACAACCCAGCGTGGTTGCAACCATTTCTTGGTGATCTGGCCAAGCAAATTTACCAAAAACGGAGTGAGTGGAACTTACAAGGGCCCAACACCATTCGTGTGCAGTAGCCCTGCCCCAATTTGCGCTACTGCCCCCCCCACGCCTCACCGGCGGAGGGACGTGCTAGGGGGGCACGTCCCCAAACATAGGGGCGCGGCACCACTGCCGCGCCCCCTGTTCCGATACGTTATCTATGCGTGACTACCGCCCGCGCATGATCAGCGGCAGGTGCAGCGGGAAGACCGCCGCTGGCTCGCGGTAGGTGCTTTCGCCCTGTTCCGCAACCTCGACGAAGTCTGCGGCGAGGAGCATCGTATCAAGTGCGATGTTGTCAAAGGTCGCACTTGCAAGCTCACCCTCATCACGCGCCGAGACCGCAAAGCCGGTGAGGTAGGTGCTATCCAGACCGATGAATACGGGATTGCCGATGGGCTGCCAGTCGCTCGCTTGCGGGGTTGCAGCGGTGCTGAAGAAGCCCTGTAGCGTGTTGCGCTGCTTGACAATCCGCAGCCACGTTGGCAGCACAACTGCGTCCGGTCCACCCTGCCCTGCATCCGCCGAGCCAATGCCATTGAGGCTGCGGCGCTGCACGCGCACGCCATCCGCGCCCGTCACGAAGACGCTCAGATGCGCGGCATTCGGTGCGGTGCTGCTGCGGATCGTCAGTCCTGCCTTGCTGTAGGGGTGGCGTGGGTCCCAGTCGGTCACCCGCGCCACCAGTTCGAGGTCGTTGCTGGTTTGGGGCTGGACGGCAAGCCGTAAGCCATCGCTGGTGCTCCAGTGCCGTGCCCCGGAACCACACACGAGCAGGCTGTTACCGCTGTCAATCGTGGTGCCGGTGGTACCCGTGCCAATGTCGAAGGTCTCCCACGCACCCGGTACGGAGGGGCTGTCACAGTCTACGTTCCCCGCAATAGGTGCACCGAGCCGGATGTTATCAAAGGTGGCACTGGCAAGGTTGCCTTCATCACGCGCCGAGACCGCAAAGCCGGCGAGGTAGGTGCTATCCAGACCGATGAATACGGGATTGCCGATGGGCTGCCAGTCGCCCGTCTGTGGGTTAGCGGCGGTGCTGAAGAAGCCCTGTAGCGTGTTGCCCTGCTTGACAATCCGCAGCCACGTTGACAGCACAACTGTGTCCGGTCCGCCCTGCCCTGCATCCGCCGAGCCAATGCCATTGAGGCTGCGACGTTGCACGCGCACGCCATCCGCGCCCGTCACGAAGACGCTCAGATGAGCGGCATCCGGCGCGGTGCTGCTGCGGATCGTCAGTCCTGCCTTGCTGTAGGGGTGGCGTGGGTCCCAGTCAGTCACCCGCGCCACCAGTTCGAGGTCGCTGCTTGGGTTTGGGGTTGGACGGCGAGCCGTAAGCCATCGCTGGTGCCCCAATGTTGCGCTCCAGAGCCACACACGAGCAGGCTGTTACCGCTATCAATCGTGGTGCCGGTGGTACCCGTGCCAATGTCGAAGGTCTCCCACGCACCCGGTACGGAGGGGCTAGCACAGCTAATGCCTAGGTTCAAATACTTGGTCGTACCCGCCTGCCACACAGTCGTTTGGGTGACTACAATTTGCTCAGTACCGATGCGGAAACTGATGGGTTCACCAGATCGCGCTCCTTCACGGGGTTCGGTAGTGAGAATATCGCCCGGAATGCTCAGGGCATAGCGTCCGGCTCCATTTGCCCCAACCGTTGCGACCGTCGTTGTAGCAAGCAGGTCTGTACCAAGGAAAGCCTGCACTTGAACGCCATCGGCCGCCGCCGCATCATTGATGGTAATACTACCCCATACGTCCATCGGCGGGGGGGGGGTTGTGAAGGCATCGCCTTCATTGCCGGACCGTAGGCTTAGTACGGGGCTATCGCTCGTGCCTTGAGGGTTAACACCCCGCACGATGTAGAAGGGTGCAAGCTCACCCTGTGGGGTCAACGTATCAGTATAGGTGAGAGCTTCGGTACCATCATCCGTGCTAGGTGGGGTAATGGTTGTCAGCAACGTGCTATCCATCGTATCGGGTACGAAATCACGGCTGTTTCCCCGCCATACCTCATAGCTCACATTCTGGAATTCGTGTTCCCACGACAGGCGAGCACCCTCAGCGACAGGGCGCAGGATTGGTCGTGGACGCACAGGTGGCGCACCCTCAGGGAGAAGATTTACCACAAACTGCACCCCACCAATGTCTTGCTTGACTTCCTGCGCCAGACCAATCCCCCCCATTAGCGGGAACAGCACCAGCCCCCTCACTATCTGGGGCAAGCGGTAGGATGGTGGTTGGTAGCACCGCTTCTTGAAAAACACTGACGGGAAAGCTCGCGGGCAAGGCACCCAATACAGGATTAAAGCTGATCTTCAACCCTGCACCCCCTATGGGAACATTCAGATCAAATAGCCGCCCACCGCTACCCATCAAGAATATCCGTGTACCAGATCGACTCAGAATACCTTCACCCTGCACATTCGCCGCAGATACGCCGAGTGCATCCAGATCTATTACAATTGTGCCATTGAAAGGACGTTCGGGGCGGATCACCAGATTAGTCGGCACACCTGCTGCGACTGGACGTGCAGTAAATACGTAACTTGGGGTGCGACCGGGAGGCGCATTCGCAACATCGAAGTTTTTCCATGCAATGTTGTTATTGTAGCGCACATTGGTAACTGATTGTTCTATTTCAACATAGTGCATCGGGTCAGCATCCGAGACCCACCGCGCTATGAAGCAGTAATGTCCCGCGTTCGGCACATCCTCACCACGCCACTCGACCCGCACCTCGCGGCTGGTGGTATCGGCAGAGATGAACACATCTTCGACAACGCCTGCCTCGCGCCAATCGCCCGTACAGTTGCCCGCTGCATTGGGATCCCAGCGTGCTGCACCGCCGAGATTGGTGTAACACAGCACGAGCTTGCCTTGATCTGATTGTGGTCCTTCCGTCTGCTTGTAGCCGTAGTTGCGGAGCGTAACGTAAATGCTGTTGATCATGCCCGGTCCGCGCACAATTTGCTGCGGCTCATTGCAGCGGAAGGGACTGTTGCATGTAAGGATATCAGGGCTATTCCAGAAGATCTCGCTCCCAAGCGAAGGCTCAGTGCTGTTATCCTCTGGAGTATCTTTGATCCAAATGTCGGGGCGACCGCGTGCGGGTGGTGGTTCACACTGGCTCAGGAAATCCTCAATTGAGCACTCGCATCGCTGCCTGTCGGCTCGGCTCTGCGGTACACCCCACCGGTCACCTCAGCGTACATCTGCATGATCGCCTCGGTTTCCTCTAGAAACGGATTGCGGATTTCTTGATTGGCAGGGTCAAACTCGGTGGGGACATAGATCGACACAATCTTGATGCCCTTCGCTGCCGCCGCCTCAGCTAGCTCACGAGCACGTACATCATCCACACCTATAGTAAACTGGTCGTCATCACCCGATGGTGCCGCATCGGTTATCAGGATGATATATTTATTGGCTTCAGGTCGCCAGTTGTCGCTGAAATTGCCTGCTTGTCCAGTGAAAACACTGCCCTGTGGCGGATGCGCGGTGGCAGGCAAGCCGTTGATGACCGTAGCAAGTCCAACATCGGAGGGTTCTGGGTGTCTGATGGCACCCTGTGCGAACATGGCATCTGGGTTTTGAAGAACTCGCAGAATGGTGTCGGCGTTGTTCGGCGCAAGATCCACCTGAACCGTAACGCCAGATGTTACGTTCACAATACCCATCTGATAATCCACACCCGATGCTTCCTTGATTTCATCAACCAGTGCCGCTGCATTGCTCGCGACGTTTTCCAGTGTTCCCCGCATAGTGCGGGTTGTATCCAACACAAACACGATGTCAAGAGGTCCGCAGTAGCCCTGATCGATTGGAATTAGCGTTGGCGAGGGCGTGATCGTGGGTGGTGGTGTGGGTGTATGGGTCGGGGTCGGTGGCACGGGGGTCGGTGGTGGCTGCTGCTGACTGCATGAAACTGCACCGGGACTTGTTACCGTACAGTTGTAAACCCGAGCTTGTTGGTAGAACTGAGCCTCTGACAATGCGCCATTGCTGACGCTGGTATAAATCTTGAACGACTCGCCGGGTACGGCTCCTATCACGACTCGCCACGAGCTGTTGGGTCGAGGCGAACAACCATTCTCGATTGGGCGAACATACAGCTCAGAGACCCATACGCCGGGTTTCTCAGAACGGAATTGGATTGTAGTAGTGTTGGAGCAAATCTGTAGGAAGATAGTTGTACCATTGAATTGGCTTTCAAAGCTAGCGTTCAACGACACTGAGTAGTCCTGTACTTGCATCCTTCCGTTATCCTGTAGCGGTTCATCATGCAAGATAATGGCTGGGGTATCCTCGTTTACCAAACCACGATCAACGGTGGACGGTGCGCTGGGTTGTATTGCTTGGGTGAGCGACATCGGTACTACTGATGAGGATGGGCTACCCATTGCGACAGATGGGACGACACTATAGCCCAGAACGATGAGCATAACCAGCATCAGCCGTGTAAAACTTTGTGCATTCACGAAAACACTCCTTTACAAACCTACAGGTTAATAGGATAACAGCCGCTAAACTTCCTTATCACATGAATATTTATAGTTCATATAAATACTCAGTAATTTAATGCGATCTAGCTATTGCTCAGGCATCAAGCTATGCCATTCGCGCCGGTACGCTGTGCTATCGGGCTTCACCACCGCTCGGTGCGGCGTAGAGCTTGAACGTCATCGGCAGCGAGTCGTTGATTTGGCGTGCCGTTCGCATCCGTCAGCGTGCCCTGATAAGGGATGGTGGCTAGCAGGGTGGTTGCGGGGGTGAGTTGCGCCAGTGTGCGAGCTGTGCGGTGATCAAGGGAGCGAATAGCAGAACCAGCAAAACCACCTGATGCAGGACGCGCTGTGTCTTCATCGTGATACCTTTCTCGGCGAGATACCCCAGTAATGACGCTGAACCCGATGTGTGCGTGAGTGCCTTATTTCCCTACGTGCGGTTGTGCTTGAGGCATAGAGCCATCACTACAATCGCGTGATCTGTTGTGGGTGCAACCATACATTGTTGCGTTGTAGGATGGAATACAAAACGTGGGTAAAATATAGTGTACTCTGAATATCTTCAATTCAATGCATAAAACGCAAAAAGAGGATATGGTTGTTATAGCATATGAAGCATTAAACTTGTTCCCTGCTGCCTATCATAGCATACTTGCACGGCGAAAGTCTACCCTCTGGTTTTCGATTTTGGGAATCCTTGGGGGCAAAATAGTTCTTCTCGGTGAATTCGTTGATTGCTCCGTGCCTACATCTACTATACTGCTACAGATAGGCATTTTCCATGAGGTGATATTTCATGTCTTGAGGAGTGTAAATATGCCATCATGGCAACTCAATAGTATCAAGGGCGAGAACCTCGGCAGGTTGCAGCACGGCATCGCATAGTCCAGCAGCACCGTTCACGCTCGCCCCAGATCGCCCCGACGCAGGGCTGGGGCTACGCCTTGATGTCAAGACTCGATATTCCGTTGCACGAGACCGGCTGGAATAATATTGCGTATCCGGCATGCGGGATGGTTCCAATGACGGAAGCCCTTCCATCTATTGCTGGACAGTTCAGTAGTGGGTCGTATTTCGACGCGAGTCGCACACGGGACACAAATAATCCAATCTGAGGAGTGTGGAATGTCTACACATGTTCAGGGTTCAGCGTGGAGCAACGACTTACCCATATTCACCTTTGGTTCAGGCTAGTGGATCAATGATGGAAAATACCTATTCGTAACGGTATAGATAGGTGTAGGCTGAAGGTAGTCACGGAATTCACGGAGCGTAAATTTTTCTCTACCAAAAATTCCCAAAATCGAAAACCAGAGGGTAGACTTTCGCCGTGCAAGTATGCTATGATAGGTAGCAGGGAACAAGTTTAATGCTTCATATGCTACAGCAAATCCATGCTGTATTTGTATTTTATGCATTGAATTGAGAATAGTGAGAGTATATCATTCCTGCCCACAATTCCCGCCTACATTAGGTAGTGCACTCTGTAACGCGCCAATGTACGGGTGCACTCGCAACAGATCACGCGGTTGTGATAGTGGCTCTCAACGCAAAAGCCTACAGGGAATAAGGCACTCAGGCATACATCGGGTTCAGCGTCATTACTGGGGTATCTCGCCGAGAAAGGTATTACGATGAAGACACAGCGTGTCCTGCATCAGATGGTTTTGCTGGTTCTGCTAGTTCAGCTATTCGCTCCCTTGATCACCGCACAGCCGGCACAGGCTAGCCCATCTGCCGCCCCGCCATCCACGCCCCTGCTCTACCCCCCACCGCTCGCAGCACAGGCGGAGTCTGCCCTACAGCAGGCGCAAGCCCACACTCCGCCGCAGGCACCTCCCGCTGCCCAACTCGACGATATTCTGCCCCCCGGCACCATCCCGGCGGCGGCACCGCTGGCCCAGAACCTTGATCAGCGGGTCTATCTGCCACTGGTGGTGGGGGGTAGTGGTTCCGCCGCTGATCCCGCTACAGAGCGCATTGATTTGCGAACACGCTATGCCAAAGTGTTTCAACGACCAGACGGGAGTGGTTACGCACTTTCCTACGCTGCTCCCATCCACTATATTGATACCACAGGTGCGTGGGCAGAGATTGACAATACGCTGGTGTCTGATCTCCAGCAGCAGGGGGTCTATCAGAACGCTGCCAACGACATCACCGTGAGCATCGCGGCTGACCCGGATACTGCCGCATTGCAAGCAGGCTTCAACGTCGCTGCTCTTTCATTCGCACAAGGTGATACCCGTTTCACCCTTGCTCCGCAGACAAGCCGTGCAGTAACTGGCACGGTGCACGGTGCTATTATTACGTTTGCTGATATTGCCCGCGATACCGCGCTGCACTATGCACCGCTAGCTGATGGTGTATTTATCGGGGTGCAATTGGAGAGCCGGGCTGCCACACAGCAGCCGATCACGTTTGACCTCACTGCCCCCGGTCTTGTGATCTCGCATACTGACGCGCTGCTCCAACTGACTGGCGACGATGCTATCCTAACATTCAGTGCGGTTGCGATTGATGCCCGCCAACGGATGGGTGCGGTGACTGTCGCAGTCCTTGATCAAGGATCTGGTCAGTACGTTCTTACCTTAGAACCTGACCGTGATTGGCTTCGCACTGCAAGCCCCGTGTTCCCGATCTCGCTTGAACTGTTGGGAACAAGCATCAGCACTGATCCGGCACTGGCTGCCACAAGTATTCAAGGTGTCGTAGAAGATACCTATGCACAAGAGCGGTTTCCAACCATCTCAACGTGGAACCAAGCACGCCTCTACCTTGGTTATGATCCGTCCACTGGTCCGAATGGTGGGAACTGGAAAGCAGTTACGCGCACATTTATTCAGTACGGATTTCCTGCGCTGCCGCCCGGCTCAGTCATTACCAGTGCCCGTGCTCGTCTCTTCCAGTACATTTCGCAGGCTGGCACGTATCAAACTCGGGTCTCGCGGGTAGTTGGTCAAAACTGGGCACCACTCCAGAATGATGGCAACCTTAGCAATGATTTGACATGGAACACTCAGCCCACTGTGACTGACGAGCGTTGTTGTACCGAAGTTGATGCTAGTATTGACAACTTCAAAGCGTGGGACATCACAGACTATGCCCGTGCATGGCAGACAGGTACGCCGAATTACGGCATTCTTATCCAATCCGCTAACGAAGGTATGGCTGGTGGAAGCATTTTCTGGGCAGCTCGAACTGCACCACCTGAGCCAGAGCAACCTCCGAACAGTGTGCATCCCTACCTCCAAATTGATTTTACTGAGAATCCTATCCTCTCCATGCAGACGGATATGAGTTTTGCACCCGGCTCCACTGTCGCACAAGGCACCGATGTCACAGCGAGCTTCGTCGTGCGGAATAATGGGGGCGGTGCCTATAACGGACCTATTCAGGCTAACACCGGAGCAGCACCCAATTTCGCTCAGTTTAATGTAGGAATTGGGCCTTTGGGCGGCACCTATAATTATGCCAACACCGTGCGCTTCAACAATGCTGCCAGCTACTATGTCTGTGCGACATTTGCTGGAGGTACTATTCCGGCGGGCAGTGGCCAACCTTGTCTCACCCTCAATGTTGTTCCTCCAGCCGATTTGCAATTAGATAGCCCCCTCTCAGTCTCCCCGCGTGATCTGCCGCCAGAAGGTGGCACAGCAACTGCACAGTTCACTGTTATCAATACGAATGGATCACTGCCGGCTGAGGGGCGGGTGCGGGCACTTGTCAAAAACAGCTTCGTATCATTTAACGAAACCAGTTCAATTCGGCTCAATCCCAGCGAACGTTTCACCTACAACACCTCAAATTTCTACGCAACACCCGGTGTGTATGAAGTCGAGGCACAACATTTGCCTCTCAACGAATCAACATGGCGCCCTCTAATTGGACAAGGCAGTGCCTTCTTACGGGTCCAGAATCCGCCACCGCCACCGCGTGAAGCTGAGCGCGGCTATCCACCGCACTGCGGCATCGCTGGCGATCCAGTCAACACCTCGACGGGCAACTTCTTCGCCGATGCCACCGATCTGCAAGAGCCAGCCGTTGGGTTGCCAATGGCTGTGACCCGCTGGTACAACGCCCTCGATGCGGCGGATGTTGCCGGCCCCTTTGGCTTCGGTACGGCGTGGGCATACGATATGCGGGTCACCTACCGCAACGACAAATCGGCACTCGTGCGGATGACCGACGGGAGTGTTGCCTACTTCCTCGGCGACCTCACGATTGGCAATCCCCTCGACCTCGCAGGCACCTACATCGGGCAGGGCGAAGACATCGGCACCCTTGTACGGGCAACTGATGGCACCTCCGTCCTCACGCTGCCTGACCAGACCAACTACCACTTCGATGCCAACGGGCGCATTGTGCGGATTAGCCACCCGCATCCCTCTGAGATCACGGTGACTTACAGTGGCGCGTTGCCAGTTTCTATCCAGCACAGTGCTGGCATCACCTACACGATGACCTACAGCAATGGTCTCATCACCGAGCTTGCATCCAGCACCGGGCGCAGCGTGCAGTATACCTACGCCAATGGCGATCTCGTAGAGGTCACGCGCCCGGATGGTTCAACCTATCGCTACGAGTACGACGCAAACCACCGTCTGACCGCCGCCTTTACGCCCAATGGCAATGCGTATGTGCGCAACTTCTACGACGCTCAGGGGCGCGTGGTGCGTCAGCTTGATCAAGATGGCACTGAGAGCTTCTTCACCTACGGAGCCGACATCACGCTCCCCCGTGTCTTTACCGATACGCTGGGCTTCACCACGACCCACTTCTACGATGCTGACTACCGCCTGATCCGCGAGATTGACGCACTCGGACACATCACAACCTATACCCGTGATGCCCAGAGCAATATCATTGCCAAGCAGGATCGCACCGGTGCCGTGTGGCAGTGGACGTATGATACACGTGGTAACATGCTCACCGCCACTGACCCACTCGGCAACGTGACCACCTACGAATACGATGCCCGCAACAACCGCACCGCAATGATTGACCCGCTTGGGCAGCGCACCGAGTACACCTATGATGCGAACAACCGCATGATTGCCGAGCGTGATGCACTGGGCCATACGCGCACCTTTGCCTATGATAGCATGGGCAATCTGATCTTCGAGCGCGACAAGACTGGCGGCGAAACCCGCTACCTACACAACGCGCAAGGCTTGCCCATCTCGATCACGAATGCGCTAGGGCAGACCACCCTGATGGCATATGATGCCTTTGGCAATACGGCGGTCTACACCGATGCCGAGGGGCGCATTGCTACCTTCGACTACGACGAACTCAACCGCCTGATGGACAGCAGCGACCCGATCAGTGCGTCCTTCCCGCTGGCATACGACACGATGGGCAACCTGCTTGAGGAAACCGATGCGCTCGGCGAGGCTATGACCTACGAGTACGATGCCTTTGATCGGATCACCGCGCAGCGCGACTTCCGCGGCAATACCACCACCTATGCCTATGATGCCCTCGGACGCACTACAGCAATCACCAACACACTGGGGGAAACTACGCGCTCAGTGTATGACCCAGTTGGTAATCTGGTTGAGACTGTTGCCCCCGATGGCACCAGCACGACCTACGAATACGACCCCGAACAACGCCTGATCCGTGAAACCGATGCCCTCGGACGCGCCACCGAATACGTCTATGATGCCGCTGGTCGCCAGATCGAAACCCGTGACCCATGCGATCCCGCTGTGTGCCCCACGGGCTTCGCGGTGGAGCGCACCACCTACGACGCAGCGAGCCGTGCTACTGCGCGGCAGGATGCACGGGGTGCCGTGACGCAAACCGAATACGATGCCCTCAACCGCGTCGCCCGCGTGATCTATCCCGATGGCAGCAGTGTCGCCTATTCCTACGATGAGGCGGGGCGGCAGATACAGGAAGTGGATCAGGTCGGTGCAGTGAGCCGCATCTTCTACGATGATCTCGGACAGCCGATCAACACGACAACCCCGCTCGGCTTCACCACCGTGATGACCTTTGATGCGGTGGGCAACGTGCTCGCCGAAACCAATAAGCGCGGTGCAACCACAACCTATACCTACGATGCCAATGACCGCCCAGTCGCCGTGACTGATGCGCTCGGCAATCCTACGAGCACCACCTACGATGCCGAAGGGCGCATGGTGGGTATGACCGATCCGCTGGGCCGCACCAGCCGCTATGAGTATGATGCCAACGGCAACCAGATTCGCACCATTGATCCGCGCGGCAATGCTCGCACCACCACCTACGACTCTCTTGATCGCCCGCGCCGCGAGTGTGATGCGCTCGCGCAGTGCCGCGAGATGACGTATGACGACATGGGGCGCATGGTTGCCGAGACTGATGCGCTGGGGCGGACGACCGCCACGAGTATGACGACATCGGGCGCAAGGTGCGTGAGATTAGCCCGCTCGGCTACACGACCATCTACACCTACGACCTCGCCAGCAACCGGATCGCTATGGAAGATGCGACGGGTGCCGTGACCCGCTACGAGTATGATGCCAACGGCAATCAAGTGCGCCAGATCGATCCACTGGGGCAGGTGCGGCGCATGGAGTATGACGACCTCAACCGCATGACCCGCATGGTGGATGAACTGGGTGCAGTGATGACAATGACCTACGATGCGAAGGGGCGCGTTGTTACCCAGACCGACGCACGCGGGCAGACCACCACCACCACCTACGACGAACAGGGGCGCAAGGTGCGGGGGGTGTCGCCGCTGGGCTACACGACGGTCTACACCTACAACGCGATGGATAGCCTGATCGCGATGCAGGATGCGGATGGCTTTGTCACTACCTATGAATACGATGCACTGGATCGGCAGATTGTCCAGCGTGACCCACTGGGGGCAACCCGCATCACCACCTACGATGCCGCTGGTCAAACCGATGTGGAAGTGGACTATCGCGGCAACCCCACCAGCTATGCCTTCGATGAGGCTGGCAACACCGTTGCAATCACGAATGCCCTTAGCGATACAACTGCTACGACCTATGATCGGCTGGATCGGATTACGTCTACCACCGATCAGCTGGGGCGCACCAGCTTCACGGGCTATGATGCACTTGGGCGGGTGATTAGCGAGACGACTCCGCTTGGCTTCACCACCGTCTTTACCTACAACGAGGAAGGGTGGTTGGTTGCCCAGAGCGACGCACTGGGACAAACCCGCACTACTACCTACGATGCCGTTGGTCGCCCGCTCACCGTCACAGATGAAGCCGGACGCACGACAACCTACGAGTACGATGCACTAGGGCGCAACATCAGCGAGACAGATGCGCTGGGACGCACGATGCAGATGCGCTACGATGCCGCCGGACGAGTGGTGCAACTGATCGCCCCCGATGGCACCAGCCAAAGCTACACCTACGATCCGCTGGGCAACCTGCTCAGTGAGACCGATGCCAATGGCAATACCACCCGCTACGAGTACGATGCGGAAGGGCGCAGAATCCGCAAGACCGACGCACTCGGCCATGTGTGGCTCTACCAGTATGACCAGCGCGGCAACCAGACGGCGGTTGAACTGCCTTCTGGCACGCTCATCACCATGACCTATGACGACCTCGGACGGATGGTGGAACTGGTCTACGACGGCACCCGCGAGGTGACATTCGGCTACGATGCCAACGGCAACCGCACCTTTATGGATGACCGCAGCGGGCGCACCAGCTATACCTACGATGCCCTCAACCGCTTGATTGCCAGCAGCGATGGCAACAACCGCACGGCTGCCTATGGCTATGATGCCGTCGGTCAGCGCACCAGCCTGACCTACCCGGATGGCGCAGTAGCAACCTACGCCTACGATGCCGACGGGCGCATGGCCGAAGTGCGTGAGCCGAACAGTGGGGCCAGCACCACCACCTACGATGCCCTTGGTCGCCCCACACTGATGCGGCAAGCCAACGGCGTGACGATTGCCTACGACTATGATCCCGTTGGCAACCTGCTGGAGCAGGCCCACCGGGCACCGGATGGTGCAATCCAGACACAGCATCGCTATGCCTTGAACACCGTCAACCAGCGTACCCAGATGATTGAGCTGCTCCCGCAGGGCACGATCACCACCACCTACACCTACGATGTGTTGGATCGGCTGATCCGCAGTGTGGCTAGCGATGGGCGCACCACGAGCTACACGCTCGACAATGTGGGCAACCGCCTGCTGCAAACCGGCACGCGCCAACGGGCGGGCATCACCGAGACCTACCGCATTGCCACCGACTACAACGCCCTGAACCAACTGCTCCGCAGCGGCGACAGTGTGCTTGGCGAGAGCTTCTACCGCTACGACAGCGACGGCTACCGCACGGCCATGTTTGCCCCCAACCGCCGCGACACCTACACCTACAACGCCGAAGGGCGCATGCTCGAAGCACTGGTCGAGGTGCTTGACGCGGACACCGCAAGCTGGCGGGTCAAAGGCAACACCCGCGAACGCTACACCTACGATGGCTTCGGGCGGCGTGTTGAGCGTGAAGAGCTAAACCACAGCCTGAACGCCCTACGTGTGCGCCACGAGTATCGCTACGACGATGGGCAGATCTGGGATGTGCTGCAATCCTACCGCACCAGCGTGAGTGATGAAGCCAGCGAACGCCGCTACCTGTACGACACCGCGTTCCACAAGCTCGCCACCACCGAAGACGACACAACGCGCTACTTCCAGAACGACGGGCTAGGCAGCGTGACCGGTGCTACCGACAGCACCGGCAGCCTTGCCAGCGCAGACACCATGCGCTACGACGACTACGGCAACCTGTTAGGGGATGAGTCTGCCCTGCCGACGGAGGATGCCTACACTGGCTACGAGCGCGATGGCTACACCGGGCTGCACTATGCCCGCAACCGCTACTACGACAGCACAACGGGCACCTTCCTCACGCCTGACCCGTACCCCGCCAACTACGAGGACATGCTCGATCTGCACCGCTACCTGTACGTGCAAGCGAACCCGATCAATGCTGTGGATCTTGAGGGATTGTTCCTCATTCGAGCTGCGACCTTAGTTACTCGAGCTGCGACCTTAGTTAAAGGTACTGTAAGCAACTTTGGGCGACAAATTAAGAGCGCATATGATCGAGCCAAGGATTTTGTGCGTGAGAAACAAAAGCAGATACGAGAACAACTCATTCGAGAACAGGAACGTCTCCGTAAGAAAGCGCAGGAACTTAAACAACGAGTGAAAGAGACGCTAGAGAATCGTCAAAAAAAGAGTAATCAACAGCGATCCTCAAAAACTCGTGGTAATCGAGAAAGAAATGACGCTACGGAGATCTCGAAGGCTAAGTCTGATTGTGGTAAAAAGCCATCCAAACCACCAGAGGTTACTCTCACGATAGGTTTCTCTTCAGCTGAAAAGCAACTCTTCCTCGAAGTGACTAAATCTCGTTCGATAAAAAAAGATTGGGCTATACCGAGTAAAGACGGGTGGTCAGCCAAGCTACCATCTTGGGTTCCGGGTTTGGGAGGAAAGGGATTTAAGTTCCTACTAGCAGGAGGTTTTTCTGGTGAGGTCAAACGTACCATCAGCTTCAACTATGATGGCATCAACAAGGAAATAGCCGCTGCGTACGGAAGCTGTGTGGCAATTAAAGGATACGGAAAAGCTGAAGTAGAGATTCCTCTAAATGGTCCTCTTCAGTTTGGCCTCACCGGAAGTTTAGATGGAACCGTTGAGATATGTGGAAGTCTTGTAGTTCTATCTACATTCCAAGCGCGGATAGAACCCAAAATCTCTGGCAGTATAACAGGGAGCCTTGAGGGGAGAATATTTGTGGGAGGTTCCATACCCGGCGGCACCGCAGAAGCAGGGGTGCGCGTTTCAGGTAAATACGAGTTTATTAGCAGACTTGCTAGTTTTTCTAGCGGTCCGTATGCTGAATGGGAAATTGGTTGGGGATGGGCTAAGACTCAAGGTGACTGGTCACCAGCCGGTTTTAACGGTAGCACTACTATCCCGCTTAACTAGAAAGATTGTGACCGCGGTGTAGAAATATCTACTAATTCGATCCGGTGTTGTGTTCTTAGTTTCATCCTATTAAGTTAAGGAGTACCACCCATGCGCCACCTATCGCTCATACTCGTGCTGCTGCTCGTGATTGTACCAGCCGCCTCGGTGCAGGCCGAGCCGCCGCGCCCGGCAGTGCCGGATGCGCCGCTGCACTACAAATCGCGCATGGGCTTGATGCCGCCCGCCTATGGCATGCCGTCCAATGTTGCCGCCGATCAGGACGATCCCTTCCCTGATCTGAATGCCGCCAGCAGCACCGCCATCGGCAGTTGGGCGCAGGTGCTTGCCACCGCCGACCTCAACAGCGACAGCCGCAGCGATGTGGGCATTGCCACGGCCCGCGCCGCCGACCCGCCCAACGACGAACGGCTACACGTCTTGCTACAGGATGGCAGCACCCCGCTCATCCGCACCCAAATTCTCCCCAGCGGCAGCAACCCCGAAGCTATCGCAGCGGGCGACTTCGATCAGGATGGGCGCAGCGATCTCGCGGTTGCACTGGATGACACGATCCGCACCTACACCCAGACCAGCGTCGGCACCCTGCAAGCCGCGCAGAGCATCCCCGTGCCGGGTGGCGCAAGTGCCCTTGCAGCGGGTGCCTTCGCGGGCAGCAGCAGCACCGACCTCGCGGCGGTTGTGCCCGTCTCGAATGCGATCCAACTCTGGCGCAGCACCCCAGATGGGCTAGTGCCGCTCCCGACTACGCTGCCCTTCCCCACCGGCGGCTTCGACGCGCTGGCAGCGGGCGACCTCGACAGCGACGGCTTCACCGATCTGGTTGCGCTGCGTGGCTCCGGCACAATCGCAGGCGCAGTAGTGATCTATTTCCAGCGCGGCGGCAGCTTCCCAATCAGCACCACGCTCACCCCCGAAGCGGGGGGCTTCCTGCCGCACAGCCTTGCCGTGGGCGACGTGACGGGCGACGGGCGCGACGACATTGTGGTGACGGCGGGTGGCAATGCACCGGATGCCTTCGTGAATGTGTTTGTGCAGGGGGCAGACGGCGTGAATACCACCCCGATCACCTATCCCGCCTTCAATCTGCCAACGGCGGTGGGCATCGGCGACCTGAACCACGATGGGCGCAATGATGTTGCTGTGCTGCACGATGCGTGGCGCACGCTCAGTGTCTTTACCCAAACGCTGAGTGACACGCTTGACCTGTATCGTGTTGTCGCCGTGCCTTTCAGTGACCGCTACCGTCCCAATGCGCTTGCCCTTGCCGACCTGAACGACGACGACGGCTTGGATGTTGCGCTGGTAGACCGTGACAACGGGCTAACTCTGCTCACCAACCGCACCCCTGCGCCGCGTGCCACCATCGAACAGCCCACCGCTACCGCGCCAGTGTCGCCGGGCACGCTTGAGGTGAGCGGAGCCGGTGCGCCTGCGGGCGGGGTGGTGCAGGTGCGTCTGCGGGGGGCTACTGATTGGATCACTGCAACCGTGACGGGTGCGACGTGGCAGGCAAGCCTGCTGCTCCCCGATGGGGAACGCTTCTGGCAGATCGAAGCGCGGGCAGTCGCGGCTGATGGACGGGTGCAGGCACCAGTTGTCACGCGGCGCATTGCAGTGGAAGCCGGTGCGCCAGTTGGCAGCATGCAAATCAACAATGGTGCCGCCTTTACCAACCAGCGCGACGTGCTGCTGAACCTATCCGCAAGCGATGTGAGTGGTGTTGCTGAGATGCGCTTTACCGCAGATGGCATCTTCTTCACCGATTACGAACCCTTTGCAGCAACCCGTGCATGGCAATTCAGTGCTGATAACGGCACGAAGGTGCTATTTGCCCAGTTTCGGGATGGACTTGGCAACCAATCCGAGTTTGCCCGCGCCGAGATCGTGCTAGATACGCAACCACCCCAATCTGCCGCGAGTGTCCCCGCTACCACCACCACGCTCGCTGTCCCAATAACATGGAGTGGCAGCGATGCTACCAGCGGCATTGCCAGCTATGACATCCAACTGCGGCGCGGCACGAGTGGCGTGTGGCAAGACCTGCTGCTGCAAACGACCGACACCGCCACAACCATCACCGTTGACCAACCCGGCACCTACTGTGTGCGAAGCCGGGCGCGGGACAATGCAGGCAATCAGGAAGCCTACCCCCCTGATGCTGATGCGTGTGTGGTGGCCCGCCAGATCAACCCAATCACGCAACTGCAACTCGATGGTGACACGAGCGTACTCGTTAATCGGAGCGCATCCTTCAGCATCACCGCACTGCCCGTTACGGCTACGCCGCCGTTCACCTATACGTGGCAAGCCGATGGACAAACGACCAGCATCACCACCTCCAATCTGCGCACGAATAGCATCTCCTTTGCATGGGATCTGAGCGGCTCAAAACGCATCACTATCACGGTCGAGAATGAAGTCAGTTCGCGCACCGCAACGACAACGATCCTCGTTGCGGATGAGCCACCGCCGCCGCCGACTGCACTTACGTCGGTGCTACTGAGTGGCAACAGCGAAGGGCTGACCGACACCGCCTACCCCTTCACGGCGGCGGTTGCGCCGAGCGATGCCACCCTCCCCATCACCTATACGTGGACAGCAATGGGACAGCCGCCTCAAACGCTCGTGGTGGATAGCCCCACTGCCGTGCTGAGTTATACGTGGGATACGGCCGGAACCAAGCAGGTGCGGGTGCAAGCGACCAACGCCGCGGGCGGGGTAGTGAGTAACACAGTGAGCATCGCCATTGGCACTCCACCCCCGCCCGTGATCGGGCTGCAAGCGGTGGGGCTAAGTGGCAACAGCGAGGGGCTGACTGACACCGCCTACCCCTTCACGGCGGCGGTTGCGCCGAGCGATGCCACCCTCCCCATCACCTATACGTGGACAGCAACCGGGCAGCCGCCTCAAACGCTCGTGGTGGATAGCCCGACGGCCGTGCTGAGCTATACGTGGGATACGGCCGGAACCAAACAGGTGCGGGTGCAAGCGACCAACGCCGCGGGCGGGGTGGTGAGTAACACGGTGAGCATCGCCATTGGCACCCCGCCGCCGCCCGTCATTGCGGTGCAAGCCATCGGGCTGAGTGGCAACAGCGAGGGGCTGACTGACACCGCTTACCCCTTCACGGCGGCGGTTGCGCCAAGCGATGCCACCTTCCCCATCACCTATACGTGGACAGCGACCGGACAGCCGGCTCAAACGCTCGTGTTGGATAGTCCCACTGCCGTGCTGAGCTATACGTGGGATACGGCCGGAACCAAACAGGTGCGGGTGCGGGCTACCAACGCCGCAGGCGGGGTGGTGAGTAACACGGTGAGCATCGCCATTGGCACCCCGCCGCCGCCCGTCATTGCGGTGCAAGCCATCGGGCTGAGTGGCAACAGCGAGGGGCTGACTGACACCGCCTACCCCTTCACGGCGACAGTTGCGCCAAGCGATGCCACACTCCCGATCACCTATACGTGGACAGCAACCGGACAGCCGGCCCAAACGCTCGTGCTGAATAGCCCCACTGCCGTGCTGAGCTATACGTGGGATACCGCCGGAACCAAGCAGGTGCGGGTGCAAGTGACCAACGCCGCGGGCGTGGTCGTGAGTGACACGGTGAGCATCGCCATTGGCACCCCGCCCCCGCCCGTCATTGCGGTGCAAGCCATCGGGCTGAGTGGCAACAGCGAAGGGCTGACTGACACCGCCTACCCCTTCACGGCGACAGTTGCGCCAAGCGATGCCACCCTTCCCATCACCTATACGTGGACAGCAACGGGACAGCCACCTCAAACGCTCGTGCTGAATAGCGCCACTGCCGTGCTGAGCTATACGTGGGATACGGCCGGAACCAAGCAGGTGCGGGTGCAAGCGACCAACGCCGCAGGTGGGGTCGTGAGTGACACAACAACGATCACAATCCGTACCCAGCCAATCTTCACTGCGCCGAGTCGCCTAACGCTTGATGCCCCAACGACGACCCAAACTGCCGTTCCAGTCACGATCACGGCAACAGTTGCGCCCAGCACAACAACAACACCGATTACTTATACGTGGCAAGCTGATGGGCAAACCCCGCTTCTCACAACAACAGATAGCGTTACCAATGCTGTGGTGTATGCGTGGGACATCACCGGAACTCAACGCATTACCGTGACTGCCGCGAATGCCTTTGGCGTTGTGACAGAAACAACAACCCTTCTGGTCGAAGCGGATTCTACACCCCGTCTAATCACAGCGCCACTAGGGCTGAACCTGAGCGCACCACTAAATACGCGCCTTGTTGCTCCGATCACCGTGACCGCC
Organism: Chloroflexaceae bacterium; assembly: GCA_012031225.1. Taxonomy (GTDB): domain Bacteria; phylum Chloroflexota; class Chloroflexia; order Chloroflexales; family Chloroflexaceae; genus JAAUTZ01. The sequence continues at coordinate 97,695 of JAAUTZ010000001.1, read as the reverse complement.
ACCGTCACACCAAGCGACACGACGACCCCGATTACCTATACGTGGCAAGCCGATGGGCAGACCGCGCTCCTCACAACAACAGACAGCCTTACCAATGCTGTGGTGTATGCGTGGGACATCACCGGAACCCAACGGATTACCGTGACCGCCGCGAATGCAGCGGGTGTCGTCACTGCAACTGCCGTGATCTTCGTTGCGCCTGATCCCCCACCGCCCCTGCCCGTGATTGCCCTACAAGCCGTCGGGTTGAGCGGGCAGAGTGCGGGACTAATCGGTGCGGAATACTCCTTCACGGCGACGGTTACGCCAAGTGATGCCACGCTCCCGATCACCTATACGTGGACAGCTAGCGGCCAAATTCCACAAACGCAGGTGTTGAATCGTGGTGCCGCAACAGTCGCTTATACGTGGGCGACTACTGGAACAAAACAAGTGCAGGTGCAGGCAATCAACGCCGCCGGAACAGTGGTCAGTACGACCACAAGCATTACCATCAGTGTACCAGAGGCTCCAGTAGCAGTGGAACAGATCATATTGGATGGGGTTGCAAGCGGTGTGTTTTCAACCACCTATAGCTTCACTGCAACGGTCAGTCCCGCAACAGCAACGCTTCCCATTACCTATACGTGGCAGGCTGATGGACAAGCAACGTTCACAACAACCCTTGCTGCACAACAAAGCACTGTGCGGTATACGTGGCTGGTGACAGGCACACAGCGAATTACGGTAACGGCATTCAATGGACTTGGCACGCCCGTCAGCACAAGCCGTACCATCAACATTACCGATAGCCCACGTCGTGGTGTCTACCTCCCGTTCGTGGTACGTGCTGCAAATGCTGAACCGCCAACGCCGACCATCACGACGACACTAGAGCCGACCATCACCCCAACGCTTGAGCCAACGCCGACCATTACGACGACACTAGAGCCGACAACTGAACCAACCCCCACAATCACCGCGCAGGCACGCACCCACATCGGCACGCAAGCAACGTATCGCACTCATCCGCGGTTTCATTTAGCGCGTGCATCCATGAGCCTTAATACACTGACAATACGTGCACAGCAGCGGGTATAATTCCTCAACCCGCTGCCCGCTCGATCTGCGTGACTGCCCTGCCTACTGCCGCACTGCTCGCCATCCCCCACCCGTAGCGGACCTCGCCGGGTGCGAGCAGGAGCTTGTCGGCCTGACCGCCGCGCTTGCCAAGGATGCAAAAGCCGTGATTATGAGCCGGCAGGGCACGAGGTAGGTGTCAGCGGGCACGGGGGCCAGACGTTGCCCAAGAGCCGCGCCTGCATATATAACAAAGGCAACCCAGAAGGGATGACGTGATGACACAGCTTGCGCCTTCGCCGTTCGCCGCCGCCTGCCTGTCGTAGGGGTGACGTGTCGGTGTCAGGTGCTAGGTCTCAGGTGCTAGGTCTCAGAGAAGGATGGCACGGGGGCAGCCCCCGCCCAAGTTGCGCTTGCCTGTGCAGATACTCCACATCCGCCTGCCCGAATCTTGTGCGAACACACGATAGACAGCCACTGTGAAACTCCCTATGATAAGTAGAGTGGTCAACATTTCTACTTACACTATGGCCCTAGCCCTAGTCACCCAATCAGCTGCTTGTGAAACAGATAGCATCGCGTATTCTGGAGGCATTGTTGCCCTTCGCGGCGGTTGGCGCAGCACTCATTCTTGGTGCGCTGATGCTTGCCGTACTCAACGTCAACCCCTTGCTCGCCTACCAGAGCATGGCGCAGGGGGCCTTTGGGAGCCTCTCTGGGATTACCCAAACGCTCACCAAAGCCACCCCGCTCCTGCTCGTTGGGCTGGGGATCGCGATTGCCTTTCGGGCCCGCATGATCAACATCGGTGGCGAAGGGCAGCTAATCGTGGGCACCCTCGCCACCACCGCCGTAGCCCTCGCCCTGCGCGATCTGCCCGGCGTGCTCTTGCTGCCGCTCGCCGCCCTCGCAGGAGCGGGCGCAGGCGGCGTGTGGGCCTTCATTCCCGGCATCCTGAAAGCGCGGCTCGGCGCAAACGAAATCCTCACGACGGTGATGCTCAATGCGATTGCGCTGCAACTGATGCTGCTGCTGCTGAGCGAGCCAACCTTGATGCTCGATCCGGCCCAAGTTGCCGCTGGCACCAACATCCCCCAATCAGATCGCGTCCCACAGCACGTCTGGTTGCCGCGCCTCGTACCCCAAACCTTGTTCCACGCCGGCTTCATTGTTGCGCTGGTGCTTGCGGTGCTAGTATACGTCTTGCTGTGGCGTACCACATGGGGCTACCGCATTCGTGCCATCGGGGAAAACCCGCACGCCGCACGCTATGCAGGCATCTCGGTGCCCCGCTACATGACGCTCGCTATGACCCTGAGTGGGATGTTTTGCGGGCTAGCGGGGGCGTTCGAGGTACTCGGTGTGCATCGCCGCGTCGTCGAGGGGATCTCCGGCGGCTATGGCTTCAATGGCATCGTGGTCGCGCTTTTTGGTGGGCTGCACCCACTGGGGGTGATCCCCTCGTCCATGCTGTTTGGGGCATTGCTCGTGGGAGCCGACAAGATGCAGCGCGATGTGCAAGTTCCAGCAGCATTGATCACCGCCTTGAATGGGCTGATCGTGCTCTTTGTGGTGGGCAGTGCCTATTGGGTGCAACGCCGCAGTGATCGGCGCAAAGCCATTCAGACAGCCCGCCAACTGGAACGCCACGCCCCCGCCGCCGAGCTAGCGCCAGCCGCCCCTGCCAACGAAGTCGAAGTACGGAGCTAACCCGAATGGAAACGATCTTCAACTTTGCCACAATCACTGGCATACTTGCATCTACCGTGCGCCTTGCTACGCCCTACCTGTATGCCGCGCTCGGCGAAACGATTGCCCAACGTTCGGGCGTGCTCAATCTCGGCGTAGACGGGATCATGCTGATGGGAGCCTTCACCGCCTTTTATGTCGTTTTCACTACCGGCAACCTCTGGGCTGGCGTAGGGGCGGCGATGTTCGTGGGCTTACTGATGGGCTTGCTGATGGCATTCATCAGCGTCACGCTTCGCGCCGAGCAAGGCATCAGCGGGATTGGGCTGTATCTGTTTGGCTTGGGCATGTCGAGCCTCCTGTTTAAGGTGCTGCTGGGCACGGTCGAGAGTGTCAATGGCTTCCCGCGCCTTGCAATCCCGTTGCTCAGCGAGATCCCCGTGCTCGGCACGATCTTCTTCAATCACTCGGTCCTTGTCTATTTTGCCTTCGCCCTTGTGCCGCTCGTGGCGTGGGTCTTCAATCAAACCACATGGGGCTTGGCCGTGCGGGCTGTCGGCAACAATCCCCAAGCCGCCGATTCACTCGGCGTGAATGTGATCCTCACCCGCTACATCACCGTCTGTATTGGTGCTGTGCTTGCAGCAGTGGGCGGGGCTTCGCTCTCGATTTCGGCGCAGAATATCTTCCAAGAGAATATGACCAGTGGGCTAGGCTTCATCGCGGTAGCCCTCGTCTATTTTGGCGGCTGGCGACCTTACGGCGTGCTATTGGGCGTGTTGCTCTTTAGCTTCGTGAGTGCGCTGCAAATCTGGCTCCAAGTGCTAGGGATTCCAATCAAGACCGAGCTAGCGATTATGCTGCCCTATATTTTGACGATTGTGGTGCTAGCAATCCCGTTGCGGCGGGCAAGTGACCCCACCGCGCTTACGTACCCGTTTACCCGCGGGACGTGAGGGCTGGTGCCATAACGTAATAGCAATTTGAGATTCACCAGAAAGGAATCGAACGTATGCGAATCATGTCGTATCTGTTGCTTGTGTTGCTGATGCCCCTGTTACTCCTCGGCTGTGGCGAGGCTGCGCCCGCGCCTGCCGCGCCGGAAGCCCCCGCCGCCGAAGAAGCCCCCTTCCGGGTAGCGGTGGTGATGCCGAGTGGCACCACTGACCTCGCATGGAGCCAAGCGATGTATGATGCACTGGTAGCGGTGCAAGCTGAGCTAGGCGGCGAAAGTGCCATGCAGATTGCCTATTCCGAGAATATGTTTAATGTGACCGATGCCGCTGCCGCGCTGCGCGATTATGCCGCTGAGGGCAACGATCTTGTGATCGCGCACGGCACGCAGTATGGCACGAGCCTGTTTGAGGTTGCCGCCGATTTTCCCGAAACCAGCTTTGCGTGGGGCACCGCGATTGACACTGGCGCAGCCGAAGGCTTGAGCAACGTCTTTGCCTACAATGCCCTCGCCGCGCAAGGGGGCTTTGTGAACGGGGTGATCGCGGCCCAATTGACCGAGAGCAAGGTGATTGGCGTGATTGGGCCCGTCGAGGCGGGCGATGCCAAAGATTACGTGGATGGCTTTGTCAATGGGGTTGCGTCGGTTGATCCGAGCATCACCGTACAGGTTGCCTATACTGGCTCGTTTGGCGATACTGCGCTTGCCGCCGAAACCGCGAATGTCCAGATTGCCGCCGGAGCGGATGTGCTGACTGGCTCGGCGCAGCAGGTGGTGGGGGCGATTGGCGTGGCCAAAGAGAACAACGTGCTATGGCTCGGCACCCAATCTAGCCAAAGCTCGCTCGCCCCAGAGATTGTCGTCTCAACCCAGCTCTATGATTGGGGTGCAGTCATCAGCGATATGATTGCCAAGCATCAAGCCGGCGAATTGGGAGGCGAGGCGTATGAGCTAACGTTAGAGAATGAGGGGCTGAAGATGTCCTTTAACGATGGCTTTGCGCTGCCTGCGGAAGTCGCCGAACAAGCCGCCGCCGCCCAGAGTGCGCTTGTGGCGGGAAGCGTGGATCCGCTGGCAGAGTAAGCCAGCCCAATCGGGTGCGGTGCGTGGGGGCGGCTCCCGCCCCCTGCATGGCGCACCCCGTAAAGAGGAGCAACCCCCGCGATGAACCACCGTGCCCCTGTGCCTACCCCCACCGGCCCACCGCAGGCGGTGGCTGCGCTGCACCCGCCGCGCATCCGCAGCCTTGCCCTCGAAGGTATCACTAAACGCTTTCCGGGTGTGATCGCCAACAACAATGTCAGCTTTGATGTGCAAGCAGGCGAGATCCACGCCTTGCTCGGCGAGAATGGTGCTGGCAAAAGCACCCTGATGAAGATCCTCTACGGCTTGTATCAGCCGGATGCTGGGCAGATCCGGCTCAATGATGCGGTGATTACGATCCACTCGCCGCTAGATGCGATTGGGCACGGCATCGGCATGATCCACCAGCATTTTATGCTCGTGCCCGAACTCACCGTCGTCGAGAATGTTGCGCTCGGCTTGCGCTCCACACGGGGCATCCGCCTTGATCTTGAGCGTGTTGCAGCCCGCATCACCACGCTGGCGGCGGGCTATGGTTTGCAGGTTGATCCTTTTGCTCAGGTGGGGCAGCTAGCGGTGGGCGAGCAGCAGCGCGTCGAGATCATCAAAGCCCTGTATCGGGGAGCCGATCTGCTGGTGCTGGATGAGCCAACTGCTGTGTTGACCCCGCAGGAAGTGGATGACCTGTTTCGCACGCTGAAGCAGATGCGGGCTGCGGGGCACGCCTTGATCTTTATCTCCCACAAGCTGCATGAGATCATTGATCTGTGTGACCGGGTGACGGTGCTGCGGCAGGGCGCAGTGGTTGGCACGCACCCCGTCGCAGGCATGTCCCGCGATGGATTGGCGCGGATGATGGTGGGGCGGGCGGTGCAGCTCGAACGTCCGGCTGATGCTGGCCCACCGCCCGACTACCCCAGCCTTGCGCCGTTGCTCCGTGTGCGTCATGTTACCGCGCACGGCGAACGTGGCACGCTAGCGTTGCAGGATGTTGGCTTTGATGCGTATCCGGGCGAAATTCTGGGGGTGGCGGGGGTATCGGGCAATGGTCAGCGCGAATTGGCTGAGGTGTTAGCGGGCTTGCGGGCCCTCGATCACGGGCAGATTGTGCTGGGTGGCACGGATATTACCGCGCACAGCTCGCAGCGGCGGATGCATGATGGGGTTGCCTACATTCCTGAAGAGCGCATGCGCGATGGGGTGGTGCTGAGCTTTAATGTTGCCGAGAATGTGATCCTCCGCGATCATGAAGCCCCGCCCTACGCCCGCTGGAACTTCCTGCGGCTCGGCGCGATCCACGCAGTTAGCCGGCGGTTGATAGACGTATTCCGGGTGAAGACCCCCAGTTCGCAAACCACGATCAAGAATCTATCGGGCGGCAATATCCAGAAGGTGATTATGGCGCGGGAATTGAGCCGCACGCCGCGCCTGTTGATTGCAGCACAGCCGACACGCGGGGTGGATATTGGGGCGAGTGAGTATATTCACCAGATCTTGCGCGAACGACGGGCGGCAGGGGCGGCGATTATCTTGATTTCGGAGGATCTGGATGAGATCCTCAAGCTCGCTGATCGGGTGGCGGTGATGTTTGCGGGGCGGATTATGGACATTTTGCCACACCACACCGCCGTGCCGGAGCGGATTGGCTTGCTGATGGCGGGGGTGCAGCCAAATGCGGGGTGAGGGTCCCCCACCCACGCCACGCTGCGTCCTTCCCCCCTGCCCCCTAGCCCCGTAGCACCTGCCCTGCTGCGTGTCCTGCGTGGTGTGCCTGCGCTGACACCCCTACGGACGCGGGCAAACGGTAGCATGTGCAGCCACTGCACATGCCCGAAGTTCTTGGTGCATAGTGTGGTATACTCATAATAGTTTATCTCACAACCATACCGTGCAACAAGATGGAGCAAGCTATGACCAATGGCGCAGTTGGAAACACGGACACCCCCTTCCAGACACTCTATGCCAATCTTATCGAGGCAATATTGGATGGGGTGCTGGTAGTCACGCCGCAGGGTGAGATGCATTTCTTCAACCAACGCTTCGTCGAGATGTGGAACATCCCGGCTGAGGTTGCTACGAGCCGCTCGGATCAGGCGGCACTAGGCTATGTCATCAATCAACTTGCCGATCCAGAAGGCTTTTTGGCGAAGGTTGAGTATCTCCACAGTCAGCCCACTGAGTACAGCCGTGATGAGGTGTTGCTCAAGGATGGGCGAACACTCGACCGCTACAGCGCACCGATCTCCTACGGTGAAGGGCAGGGTTACGGGCGCGTCTGGTTTTTCCGCGATGTTACCGAGCGGTATAGAGCCGAAGAAGCCCTACGGTCCAATATGGTACGGGAAGAGGTACTCGAAGCCCAGCGGGCTACGCTCCGTGAGCTTTCGTCGCCCTTAATCCCGATCTCGGACAAGGTTGTGATCATGCCACTGATTGGTACGATTGACAGCCAGCGTGCCCAGCAGATCATGGAAACGTTGCTTGAAGGGGTTGCCCGGCATCAATCTGGACTCGTGATCCTCGACATCACTGGGGTGGCGGTGGTGGATACACAGGTGGCACAGGGCCTGATACAGGCAACCCAAGCCGTGAAGTTGCTCGGCGCACAGGTAATTCTGACGGGCATTCAACCGCAGATCGCGCAGACTCTCGTGCATCTAGGAGTTGATTTGCGCGGCATCCAGACTCGCAGTAGCCTGCAAGCGGGCATTGCCGATGCGCTCATCCATCATTAGGGATGGTAAGATGTGGGCTGCCCGACACCCGCCCCCTGCCCCCCTGATCCCTAGCACCTGCCCTTCGTGTCCTTCTAAAATGAGGGCCGCCGATCCGCCAACAGCAGTGCAGGTGCAGGCTCTCAGCACACGCTTTACTTTCTAGCATTTCCTGCTATACTTGGGCTTGCAAAAACGGATCAATGTAAAGTAATAGCTATGTGCAACAGATCATAGATTACACCATCGAACTGGATGCAGGAGCAGAAGCTATGAATATTGCCACCCTTCAACAACGCCTCCACGATCTCGAACGCGAGAACGAGCAGCTGCGGGCACGCCTTGCTGCTGCTGAACAGAGCGAGCAGCAAGCCGAAATCCTGCAACTCAACCGCTTTACAGTGGAGAATGCCGCCGATGCAATTGGCTGGTATGATCTCAGTGGCAAGGTGATCTACTTCAACAAAGCGGCGTTTGTGCTGTATGGCTACCCACCTGAAGCCCTTGAGGATCTCACGGCACAGGATATTGACCCCGACTTCAGCATCGAGATGCTGGGATCGCTTGCCGAACGGCTGAAACACGAAGGTTCGATCCTCGTTGAGCGGATCCACCGCCACCGCGATGGCAGCGCGATTCCGGTGGAGGCAACCAACAGTTACCTTGCCTTCAATGGCAACGAATATATCGCCGTGGTAATCCGCGACATCCGTGAGCGCAAGCGTGCTGAAGCTGAGCGCGAAGCCCTACAACAGCAGATTATCTCAGCCCAGCGCGAAACCTTGCGTGAGCTTTCGTCGCCCTTGATCCCGATCTCAGACAAGGTTGTGATTATGCCGCTGATTGGCACGATTGATAGTATGCGGGCCGAGCAGATGATGGAAACCCTGCTCGAAGGGGTTGCTCGCCTTGAGGCCGAGTTGGTCATTCTGGATATTACCGGCGTGCCTGTGGTGGACACACAGGTCGCGCAGGCATTCATCCAGTCGGCGCAGGCGGTGCGCTTGCTGGGGGCACAGGTGATGATTACTGGCATTCAGCCGCAGATCGCCCAGACCCTCGTGCATCTGGGGGTAGACCTGCGGAGCATCCAGACCCGGGGCAGCCTACAGGATGGTATCGCCGCGGCCCTGCCCGGCGGGCGTGGGGCGAATGGGGGCACGGGATAGCGGGTCAGGTGTTAGGGGCGGCGCGGCGAATCAGAACCCCCGCCTGCACACGCCCGCCTGCCTGTGCTACAATACAGTAGAACACTGGAGCCTAGCCTGATCCTACGTGTCGAGGACAAGATAGCGATTCGCTATGCCCGATCTCAGCCATACTGCCATCGCCGATCCCGCGAGCTTTGAGGAACGCCTCAAGCGGGTGCCCCACGCGCCCGGCATCTACCAGTGGAAAGATGCCCACGGCACCCTGCTCTACGTCGGCAAGAGCAAAAATCTGCGGGACCGAATGCGCTCCTATTTCGGCGCGCCACAAGGCTTGAATGGGCGCATCCGGCGCATGGTCAGCCAGATCGCCGACTTCGAGATTATTGTCACCCAGAGCGAACTCGAAGCCCTGCTGCTTGAGATGAACCTGATCAAGCAGCACCGCCCACGCTACAACGTGCTGCTCAAGGATGACAAGAGCTACCCCTACATCAAAGTCACGCTCAATCAAGACTGGCCGCGGGTCTTCTCCACCCGCAATGTGCAAAACGACGGCGCGAAATACTACGGGCCCTATGCCAATGCTGGCTCGGTGCGCCAAACCCTCGATCTGCTCAACCGCCTGTTTGCCTTTCGCCCCGCCTTCGCCTGTAGCGACCACAAGTTCCAACGCTACCAACGCATGGGTAAGCCGTGTATGTACCACGACATCAAACGCTGCCTTGCGCCGTGTGTGCCCGCTCTCGTCAGCCAAGCCGAATACCGGCAGGCGATTGAGGCGGTGTGTCGCTTTCTGGAGGGCAAGAGCGACCAGATCGTGCGCGATCTGCGGAAGCAGATGGAAGCCGCCGCCGAGCAACTGAACTTTGAACGGGCGGCCTACCTGCGGGATCGGCTCAAGGCGATTGAGCAGGTGCTCGAACGCCAGCAGGTGCTGCGGACCGTCGAGACCGATCAGGATGTGATTGCACTGGCCCGCGAAGCCGATAGCACGGTGGTACAGGTGCTCTTCATTCGCGGCGGCAAGCTGATCGGCGCGGAACCGTTTACCTTGCAGGGCGGCGAAGATCAGACCGACGCGGCGATCCTCGAATCGTTCTTGACCCAATTCTACGACCGTGCGCCGGATGTACCGCCCAATCTGCTGCTTGCAGAGTATGTCGAAGAGCCAATGATTATTGAACGCTGGCTTTCGCAGAAGGGTGGGCACAAAGTCGAGATCGAAGTGCCGCGCCGCGGTGAGAAACGCCGCCTGATCGAGCTAGCTTCCAGCAATGCCCAGATCAAACTCGATGAGCTGCGGACGCAGTGGCTCAACAGTGAGCAACGCGCCGTTGCCAGCCTGAGCGAATTGCGCGATCTGCTGGAGCTACCGGACATGCCCCAGCGCATCGAATGCTACGACATCTCGAATACGCAGGGCGCACAGTCCGTTGCCAGTATGGTTGTATTCCTGCACGGCGAACCAGCCGCGAAGTTCTATCGCCGGTTCAAGATCAAGACGGTAGAAGGCGCAAACGATGTCGCCTCGATCCAAGAGGTCATCCATCGGCGTTTCCAACGTGCCGCACCCGCCCACGCGGAAGCAGCCCCCGACGCACCCGCCCCCGCAGCGCAAGCCCCGCCCAACGAGGCGTGGGCCCAACTGCCGGATCTAGTCTTGATTGACGGGGGGCGCGGCCAGCTGAATGCGGCCCGTGCCGCCATGAGCGCATTAGGCTTTGACTACATCCCGACCGTTGGAATTGCCAAAGGCGCAGATCGGGATCGGTTTGATCTGGTGCTGCCCGATCAGCCGCACCCGCTTGTGCTAGAGCGGGGTAGCCCGGCCCTGCATCTGGTGCAGCGGGTGGACGAAGAAGCGCACCGCTTTGCGATCACCTATCACCGCAAGCTGCGCGACAAAGCCACCTACCGCTCCAACCTCGATGATGTGCCCGGCATCGGCCCGCGCCGTAAACGCGCATTGCTCAAGGCGTTTGGCTCGCTCAATGCGATGCGGGCGGCAAGTGTAGATGACCTCGCGGCGGTGCCGGGCATGACCCGCAAAGCCGCCGAAGAGTTGAAAGGGCTACTCGGATGATCACGCTTGCCGCGCCTGTCGCGCAGGCCCTCGCACAGGGCCTGCCCATCGTTGCCCTCGAAAGCACCGTCATCACGCACGGGCTACCCTACCCGCACAACCTCGAACTGGCCCACGCGATGGAAGCGGCGATCACGGCGGCGGGAGCCGTGCCCGCCACGATTGGCGTGCTGGATGGGCAGGTGCGCGTGGGCTTGGATCAGGCCCAGCTGGCCCGCCTCGCCCAAAACCGCACCGCCCGCAAGCTCTCGCGGCGCGACATAGCCGCTGCCCTCGTGCAGCATGCGGATGGCGGCACGACAGTTGCCGCCACTATGTTGATCGCTCACCGAGCAGGGATTGCCGTCTTTGCCACTGGCGGGATTGGCGGCGTGCATCGCGGCTACTCCACCACGCTCGACATCTCCGCCGACTTGCCCGAACTTGCCCGCACGCCGGTGCTGGTCGTCTGCGCGGGAGCTAAAGCAATCCTTGATCTGCCTGCGACGCTCGAATACCTTGAAACATGCGGCGTGCCCGTGTTGGGCTACCAGACGAGTGACTTTCCCGCCTTCTACAGCCAGAGCAGTGGCCTGCCCGTGCCCACCCGCACCGACACTGCACAGGCGGTAGCCGCAATTTGGCGGCGGCATCTGGCGTGGCATGGCTCACAGGCGAGCGGCATGCTGCTGTGTGTGCCGCCGCCTGCTGATGTTGCCCTGCCGCGTGATCGGGTGGAGGCCGAGATCGCCGTTGCGCTGCAAGCTGCCGCCCACGCCAATGTGCGCGGGCAAGCCGTTACCCCGTTCCTGCTGGCGGCAATGGCAACCCAAACGCACGGCGAAAGTATCCGCACGAATACGGCCCTGCTGTGCCACAATGCACAGGTGGCGGCACACGTTGCGGTGCGCCTCAGGGTCAGTGAAGATTAGACAACTTTGAGAAAATCAGCTCCCGCCACGCCAAAATTGTGTTAAAATAAAACCTATGAAGCATCTGCGCGATGCTGTCATATCTTTATAAATGCCTCACGCCAACGGTGGATGAGTAAATCCTCATCTGCTTAGCTTGATTCATCCTCTTGACAAAACCAGCATCACCCAGTATACTGTATAGGAATGACCTGTTACCATATCAGGGTAATTTGTTTATTTGTTACATGCACAGTAGCCGCACCCAGACAACCAAAAACGTCTGACACTTGACCACGTTCTGTTGAGTGCGGGAATGGGTAATTCATAGTATTCAACTGCACTGGTGAGGACGCGGCTCCGTTCCGAAAGGGAATGGAGCCGTATGTTCATCTCTACGATGCTAGAATAGGAGCAGCCGATGCTCGAACACGCAGCAGCGTTTTGGAATTTTGACGATGCCCGTCTGAACAGCGATGGTCCCGATATAGATGCCCTGCGCGATTTCGATGGGTTTGTTGATGATACGGATGACCTGCGGCTCGGTGGCGAGCCAGAAAGCGCAACCGAGTCAGCCGTCATGGATGCCGTGCAGCACTATCTGCAAGAGATTGGGCGTGTGGCATTGCTTACGGCCAGTGAGGAGATTGAGCTAGCTGAGCGGATGGAGCGTGGCGATGCAGCGCGGGCCCGGCTTGCTAGCACCGATCATCTCACGCCGCACCTGCGGCTAGCCCTGCACGAGGATGTGACCTCTGGCGTTGATGCGCGGCGGCATTTGATCCAAGCCAACTTGCGCCTTGTCGTGAGCATTGCCAAGAAGTACGTCGGGCGGGGTTTGTCGCTGCTTGACTTGATCCAAGAGGGCAATATTGGATTGATGCGAGCCGTCGAGAAGTTTGATTACCATAAGGGCAACCGCTTCTCAACCTACGCGACGTGGTGGATTCGCCAAGCTGTTACCCGGGCGATTGCCGAGCAGGGGCGGACCATCCGCCTGCCCGTGCATATGAGTGAGTCGGTGGGGCAAGTCAAGCGCACCGCCGAACGCCTCTCGCAGTCGCTGGAACGTCAGCCGACGGCAGAGGAGATTGCAACCGCACTGGGTCAGTCGGTGGAGCGCATCCAGCGCGTGATGGAAGCCGCCCGCCGTCCGGTGTCGCTCGAAACGCCGGTTGGCGATGAAGGCGAACACGCGCTCGGCGATTTCCTGCCCGATGAGGAGATGCTCAGCCCGACTGAGTTTGCCGCGCAGCAAATGTTGCGGCGTGATCTGGTGCTTGCGTTGAGCCACCTGAGCGAACGCGAGCGGCGCATTATTGATCTGCGCTACGGCTTGGTGGATGGGCAACGGCGCACGCTGGAAGAAGTGGGGCGGGTGCTGGGGATGACCCGCGAACGGGCCCGCCAGATCGAAGCGGAAGCTCTGCGTCGCCTGCGCCAGCCCGACGTAGGGCAGCACTTGCGCGACTATCTCGAATAGGGCTGCTTGCTGGATGTGGATGGAACGAGCCGTGTCACCAACACGGCTCTTTTCTATGCCCCTGACCCCTGTCAGCTACGCTCGCGCCGCACCGTTCCGCACGGCGACAATCTCAGCCATAATTGCAAGGGCGATCTCCTCTGGCGTGCGTGCGCCGATCTTTAGCCCAATCGGGGTGCGAATTTGGTGCAGTAATGCCCCATCTACCCCTGCCGCGGCCAGTCGCTCAAGCCGGCGGGTGTGTGTCTGGCGGCTACTCAGAATGCCGATGTAGGGTACATTGGCCGGTAACGCCACGCGCAAGGCCGGATCGTCAATCTTCGGATCGTGGCTCAGGATCGCAATGTAGCTCTGGCTATGCAAGCCGCTCGCCGCAAAGAATTCATCGGGGTATTGGTGCGAAATTGCATCCACTTCTGGGAACCGTTCCGGCGTAGCAAATGCCGCTCGCGGGTCAACCAGCGTCACCTTGAAGCCGAGCAAGCGGGCCATAACACTCAGGGGCATGGCGACGTGCGACCCGCCGATAATGTACAGATGTGGGCGCGGCAGATATACATCTACGAACACATCCAACGCCCCGACGCTCACCCGTTGCGGGATGCCTGCCATAAGTGCCGCGCGGGCAGCAGCAGCGAGGGCATCGCGCTGTTCGGGCGGCAGCGCCAACGTACTGTAGATGACGCTCTCCGCATGCACGGCAACTTTCAGCCCCGCCGTAGGCCCCTCCAAGATCAACGCCGTAGCGAAGGCGTGATCGTTAACGATCTGCTGGGCAACCACCTGCCACCAAATCTGATCCAACGGCTCAACAAAGACGCTGATCTGCCCGCCACATGCCAGCCCAACTTCCCACGCGGTATCATCGGCGACACCGAATGTGAGCAGGCGGTGGCCCCCATCAGCCAAGATCTCGAGCGCGGCGTGGGCAACCGCCGTCTCGACACAGCCGCCACTCACCGAGCCAACCATGTGCAACTGATCGGTGATGCCCATCCGGGCCCCAATCTGGCGCGGCGCAGATCCCCACGTCGCTACCACCGTCGCCAGCGCAACCGGATGCTCAGCGTGCAGCCACGTCTGAATTGTATCTACTACATCACGCATAGACTTCCTCGCCCATCAACCTTACGAACCTTACAAACCTTACGAACCTCGCTTATCCGTATATTCACGTCTAGGCTTACGCTCCAGCGTGCTCGCCCATTGCATGGGCAACCTGCTCAGGGTGGCGTTCAAGGTGGGTCTGCATCAGTTCCACCAACGCCCGGCGTTGCTCCAGTGTGCCCAGAATGATCAATGTATCACCCGCCGCAAAGATGTAATGCGGAGCCGGATTGGAGATCAGTTCTTCGTCATGCAGCACCGCCAGCACATTCACCCCTGTGCGTTGGCGGATCGCACTCGCGGCAAGGCTCGCGCCGACGAGCGGGCTATTGTCCGGTAAGGTCAGCCACTCAGTTTCAAGGCTGCGGTTAACCAGCCGTTGCAGCGCACGTTCGCTGCGCTGATTACCCGCCGCGTGGGGCTTGCCGTGCGGGCCGTGCGGAACATCCGCAAACAGGGGGGCGTAGAACTCGTGATGCACCGAATCGCTGAAATTCTGGATCGCAGTTGGCGCAATGTGATACTCTACCAGCACCTGCCGCACTAGCTCTAGCCCGGCTTCCAGCTCTGGCTGAACGACATCAGTCACTCCAAACTGGCGCAGTTCGTGCAGTTGATCAATGTCTGCCACCCGCGCAATGATGTGCAGGGTCGGGTGGAGCTGGCGAATGCGGGCAACCACCAGCTGGGTGCTGATCGCATCCGGCAATGCCACAAGGACTAGCCGTGCCTGCTCAAGGCGGGCAGCATCCAGCACAGTTGCACTCGTGGCATCACCATAGATCACTGGGATGCCTTCCGCTTGGCACTGCTCCACCACGCGCTGATTGAGTTCAATCACCACAAAATCCAGCTCCACCCGCTGCATTACACGGGTGGCGGCCCGCCCGGCCCGCCCGTAGCCCGCCACAATGACGTGATCGTGCAGCACAGCATGGGTGAGGTTGAACGATTGCAACGTCTCACGCGGGCGATAGCGTTGCACTATATTGTAGATCGGCACGGCCAAGCGCGAGAGAAACGGGGTGAGGAACATGGTCACAATAGTAGTGGCGAGGATCAGGGCATACAGATCCGGTGAGATCGCCTGCTCACTCACCCCCACCCGTGCTAATACAAACGCAAATTCACCGACCTGCGACATGCCCAAGCCAATGATCAACGGAGCCGCATTGCCATAGCCAAATGCCCGTGTCAAGCTCGCGAAGATTACCGCTTTGCCGAGCATCACCAATAGCACCACGAGCAGGAGCAAGCCAAGATTGGCAAAGATGTAATCGAGTTCGAGGAGCATGCCTACCGAGACAAAAAACAGCAAGCCAAACACGTCACGCAAGGGAATAATATCACTCAAGGCTTGGTGGCTATAGTCCGACTCGCTCAGCACCATGCCCGCCACAAATGCCCCGAACGCAAACGATAGCCCGAACAGGTACGTTCCGTAGCCGATACCGATGCCGAGCGCAACCACCGATACAAGGAATAGTTCGCGTGATCCCCAACCGGCCACAGCCCGCAGCAGGGCGGGCATGACTCGGGTGCCGATGAAGATCATGCCAAATAAGAATACAACCGCCCGCACCACCGCAAGGGCAAGTTGGGGCAGTCCTTCTTCGAGGTTGCCGAGCGTGGGCAGAATAATCATCATCGGGATCACGGCGAGGTCTTGTACAATCAAAATGCCGATCATCACGCGGCTGGCGAGCGTGCCGGTTGTGCCTTGTGCCGCAAGGGTTTTGAGGATCACCATGGTACTCGAGAGCGAGATGAACGCCCCAAACCAGAGCGCACTCTGCGGATCGAAGCCGAGCAATAGCACGCCAAGCCCATAGCCCCACGCCATCGTCAGCACAATCTGGATGGGCCCACCGATCAGGGCAATCCGGCGCACCGGTTGAAGTTCTTTGAGCGAGAACTCTAGCCCTAGTGCAAACAGCAGCAGGGCAACGCCAATCTCGGCGAGTAGCTCAATGCCGTGCGGATCGCTGATGAAGTCGCCGAAGAATGCCCCGACTAGCACACCTGCTGCAATGTAGCCGAGAATGAGGGGCTGCCCTAGCCGTTGGGCGACTAGCCCGCCACACAGGGCAGCTACGAGGATGATTGCAATATCTGCGGCGATGCCTAATTCCATCGTGCTGTGCAAAACCTTTACTATGGGGATAACCGATGCGGTAAATAGAATTGATATACATATTGTACCATTATTTGAGGGGACGAGCGACATGATTCAGGTAGCGTGGGGCACGAGGGGCACAAACATGATGCGGGGGCGATGGGCAGGCAGGGCGGATCATCCGCCCCACAGCCACAGCGCAACATTGTAGTAGAGGGGGATGCCAAATACCAGATTGAAGGGGAATGTAATCCCTAACGAGGCCGTCAGGTAGTAGCCGGGATTGGCTTGCGGTAGGGCAATCCGAACTGCCGCAGGCGCAGCGATGTAGCTGGCACTCGCCGCTAGCACAGCCAGAATGGTGCAGCCGCCGGGCGACAAGCCCGCAAAGCCACCTAGCACCACGCCGAGCAAGCCATGCAGGACGGGCATCACGATGCCGAAGCCGATCAGGAAGGGCCCAACGGTAATGATTGAGCGGAGTTGCCCCGCTGTGACAATGCCTAATTCAAGCAGGAATAACGTCAGTGCGCCCTGAAACGGATCAATGAAAAACGGCGCAACCAGTTGGATCCCCTCGGCCCCGGCCAAATAGCCCATCACCATGCCGCCCACCAGTAGCACAATGCCTTTGCCCGTAAGGACTTCATGGGCGACTTCGGCAACTGAGCCACTGCTGCCGAGCTGCATGCGGGCAATTACCAGCGCAACGGCAATTGCCGGCACTTCTAGCACGGTGAGCAAAGTTGGCATAAACCCCTCGAATGGTTCGCCAATCGTGTTGAGAAAGGTCTGGCTCGCTGTGAAGGTCACGGCTGAGACCGAACCATAGTGGGCGGCAATTGCGGCGGCATTGGCAATATCGAATTTCCCCAAACGGCGCAGGATCACGTATGACCAGATCGGAATGCCTACCCCAAGCAGCAGTGTGGCAAGCAGGGGCAGGGCCAGTTCACCAAAGGATGATTGAGCTAGCCCGGCTCCGCCCTTCAGCCCAATGGCGAGCAGCAGATAGATTGTGAGTGATGCGTACAACGACTCCGGCAAATTCAGGTCGCTTTTGATAAGTCGTGCTACAATACCTAATACAAAGGCTGTCACCATTGGGGAAAAGAGATTGATACGCACCAGTTCGAGTGGATCCATTGCGGCGTGGCTTTCTCGCTCACCAGAGAGCTTTAGGGCAAGACCGTCCTGCCCTATCAGTGTAGCCCTAGTAGATACGTGTCGGTTACATCGCATGCCCGCCAGATCATCATTGCAAGCATGCGGCTTGATCCGGTAGCTTATGCTATAATAAGCACGGCGTAAGCTCGTATCATCATTTGGCGTAAGGCAACTTGCATGTCGCTCTATAATCCTGAGAAAATACCCCCCGTTGCCGCCCAGACCGTTGCGCGGATTGATCGCCGCCTGCCGTTTCCGGGCGAAGTGTTAGTGCGCATTGGGCAACGGGTTGAGACGGAAGACATCATTGCCCGTGCGCTTGTGCCCGCCACGCCGCGCATCGTCAATGTTGCCGGCGATTTGGCTGTGCCGATTACCCAGACGGCGCGCATGTTGCGCGTGAAACAGGGTGATGCGGTGCGGTTGGGGCAGGTGCTAGCACGCACCCCCGCTGCACTGGGACGCACCAGCACCGCGCCGGTGGCCGGTGTCTTGACCGCATTCGATCCGCGCACTGGCTATGCCACGATCACGCCCGATCCGCAGGAAATCAGCCTACAGGCGGCGATGTTGGGTTTTGTGATGGATATTCTGCCGTTTCGAGGGGTGACGCTTGAAACCCCTGCCGCGCAGGTCTATGGCGCATTTGGCGTTGGCTCGGAGCGCAGCGGCGTGCTGCGCCTGATGGTCACGGACCCGACGGAGCCGATTACGGCTGAGATGATTGATGAGCGCAGTACCTTTGCAATCCTGATT
The DNA here is from genome assembly GCA_012031225.1 of Chloroflexaceae bacterium. Classification (GTDB taxonomy): domain Bacteria; phylum Chloroflexota; class Chloroflexia; order Chloroflexales; family Chloroflexaceae; genus JAAUTZ01. Next base: position 79,442 of record JAAUTZ010000001.1, on the reverse strand, counting down.
GGCGGGGTAGGCATCACTGCCGCTGGGCTGCGCCGCGCCGTTGAGAAGCAGGTGCGCGGGATTATTCTCGGCAGCATGGCCGAACCAGAGCTACGCCAATGGTTCAGTGCAACCCATCCTGTCGCCTCAGCAGGCGCATTGCTGCGGAACCTGACGAGCGGGCGCGAGCATGCCGATCTGGGTACGACACTGGTGCTGACGGAGGGCTTTGGCACGCAGCCCATGAGTAGCGCGGTGTTCGATCTATTGAGCAGCAATGATCGGCAGGAAGCCTTGATCGTAGGCACTACCCGGATCCATCGCCCGTTGCTGCGGCCACGGGTGATTATTCCGTTGCGGCGTTCGGGCATCACGGCCAGTATCGCTGCCGATCAGCCATTGCGCGTCGGGGCAACGGTGCGCCTGCGGGATTATGCCCATCTAGGGCAGCAGGGCGTGATCCGCGCCGTCTCGACGTTGCCGCGCCGCCTGCCATTCGGGGTGCAGGTAATGGCGGTAGATGTTGAACTGCCTTCGGGCGAGACGTTGTGGCTTCCGCGAACTGCCGTTGAGTTACTAGCGATGGCATCAGCGTGAGCCGGTAGGAATGCGCGTGAGCAACGGGAAAAGCGGGCTACACGCGGTCAAACTATATAAACCATACAAACGATGAAATCGGTGCATTGATTTTAGCAAGTCAATCGTAAGCAGCATTCTGGCAATCCAGCGTGTGGAGTGAGTAGCAGCATATGGACTATCGAGTTCTGGTGGTGTCCAGCGAACAAGACCCCTTGCGGAGCCTTTCCGGGCAGATCACAGGGGCGGCTATGCAGGTGATCGAGTCTGCCAATGAAGTGCTGTGGGAAGTGAATGCCAACCCGCCGCAGATCATCCTTGCGAGTACGCACATGCCCGACATGAGCGGCTTGGAATTGGCGGATATTCTCAGTGGCTTTGGCTTGCCCACGCGCTTGGTGCTGTGGAACCCGCAGCCCGATGAGGCTTTGCAAATCCAAGTCGAGGCATTGGGGGCGGTTTTTGTGGCGGGGGAACCTACCCCCGACCGGATCAGTTCCGCGTTTCAGCAGGCTCTGACGCGCTATGCCGAACACGAGGTACAAGCCGCCGCCGCCGTAGTGGATGTCGAGCCAGAACCAGAACCGGAGCCGACATCGCGAGCGGCACGGGCGGCAGCCGCCCGCGCTGAAAAGCCCAAAACCGATGAACTGCCGGAGCCAAGTGTAGCGAGCCACAGCGACAAGCCCGGCACGAGCGAACTGGGTGAGCGGGCAAGTTCCCGCACGACGCGGCTCTCCGCACGGGTTACGGAGCGTAGCGCAGATACCCCCAAGCCTGCGCCAAGCCGCCCTTCGATCAGCGAACGCGCCGCCGAGAAAGCCGCGACCACCCCGCACCACGAATCTATCGGGCGACGCGCTAGTGGCAATATGGTTGTGACGGCAGAGAACTTGACCCCGATCCGCAGTGTGATGAGTGACCTCTCGCAGGAGCTAGGCCCCCAGTGCATTATGCTCACGGATCGGGCGGGCATGGTGCTCGTCGAAGTTGGCACGACCGACAATCTGCCCACGATGATCCTGTTGCCGTTGCTCTCAACGAGCTTCTCGACGGCGGGCGAAATTGCGCGGCAACTCCGAGAGAAAGATGCCACCACCCTCTACATCCACGAGGGGCATAACTACGACCTCTACTGCTTCGATATTTCGCAACGCTTCCTGCTGACGCTCGTCTTTAACAAAGCGGTTGCCAATTCACGCATCGGGGCCGTGTGGGTCAATACGCGCCGAGCCATCCGCGAATTGCAAGATGCTTTAAGCTGAAACTAAATTTGCACCGTGTTGACAGCCATGCTATACTCCGCACGGTGAGGAAGCGGCAAGCATTTTAACCGAACTTGCACAAAATCGGTTTCTGGGTTACACTCCTTGTGAAGAATGGAACAAACACACTCCGGCAAGGTTCTTCAGCTTACGTGTGCCCCGATGCAGATGAATGACAATGTGTGTCAGTAGCAGACCGCGTGTATAACGCTGCACGCCCGGTTGTTCAGGAGGAAGGCTGTGGCTCGGAATATCGGCATTGCACTGGCTTTGCTTGCACTCGCGGTTGGTAGCCGCATCATCTACCCGATGGAATCGCTGGCGATTGAAGTTCGGGCCGACGACTTAATCCCCAACACGATCTTTACCAACTCCATGCTCGTCTCACTGCTCGTCAACGTTGCCTTGATTACGCTGGCAGTGGTGGCCGCAGGCAATCTGAAAGCCGTCCCTAGTGGCTGGCAGAACTTTATGGAGTGGCTCATCGAGTGGCTATACAATCTGTTCAAGGGGATCAATGCTGAATATGCCCAGCGTACCTTTCCGGTGATTGCCACAATCTTCTTTCTCGTGATCTTGTCGAATTGGTTTGGGCTGTTGCCGGGCGTTGGCTCGATTGGGATCTGCCACGCTGCCGAGCAGAACGAAACCAGCATGAGCGAGATTCGCCTTGCCGTGAGTGCCCCAGTAGATAACATCCTGCCGCCCTCACCGTTCGCCGAAGGCTCCAAGTACATCGGCTGTCAGGCGGGCGAAGGGATCGTTCCCCTCTTCCGTTCGCCGAGTGCCGACCTGAACTTCACCCTCGCCCTCGCACTGATCTCCGTCTTCTACACGCTCTACCTCTCGATCAGTAAGCTCGGCGCAGGCTACTTTGGCAAGTTCTTCAATCTGAATGGGGTGATGTCGTTCGTCGGCATCCTCGAACTCATCAGCCTCTTGGCCCGTATCCCCGCCTTCACCTTCCGGCTCTTTGGTAACATTTTCGCCGGTGAGGTGCTGCTGATCGTCATGATTTTCCTTGTGCCAATGGTTGTGCCATTGCCATTCTATTTCTTTGAAGTCTTTGTCGGCTTCATTCAAGCCTTTGTGTTTGCCGTGCTCACAATGGCGTTCATTGCGATTGAAACCCAAGATCACAACGAGCATCATTAGCCAGCATCTGGCCGCGCATGGGCGTGGTTTACGGAAGGTTCCAAAAGGTTCAAGCGTACTAGCGTATGTGTGAGGAGGAGCGAAACGCATGGAAGTGGAAGGACTGAGACTGATTGCAACCGCATTGGCGATTGGTCTAGCGGCGATTGGGCCCGGCATCGGGGTCGGGATCATCGTATCAGGCGCATTGCAGGCAATTGGGCGCAACCCAGAAGCGCAGGGCACGATTGTCACCAACATGTTTATTGGGATTGCGTTTGCTGAAGCGTTGGCAATCTTCGGTCTGGTGATTTCCTTTCTGATCGGCTTTGGGATTATTTAGCACGAACAACAGGCAGAGGAGTAAGCTATGGAAGCGTTGGGCGTAAATCTGCCAAAGCTGATCTATCAGATCATCAACTTTGGGATTATGGCCTTCGTATTGTATCGGTTGCTCTACAAGCCCGTGTTCAACATGCTCCAAGAGCGCGCAACACGGATTGAGCAGAGCCTCAAAGAGGCCGATCAGGTCAAAGAACAATTGGCGAATGCCAAGCGGGATTATGATGCCGAGATTGCGAAAGCACGTCAAGAAGCCGCCGCGATCCTGATGCAGGCGCAGGAGCGGGTCAAGGCACAGGAGCTTGAGCTGATCAACCAAGCGCAGCAGGAAGCAGAGCGCATTCGCACCGAAGCCCGCGCACAGACCGAGCAGGAACGGGCCTTGATGTTCCGTGATGCCCAGCAGCAGATCGCCGAAATGGTGACCCTGACGGCGGAGAAGGTGCTGCAAGCGGAACTGAAGCAATCGCACAATGCGCTCATTGAGCAGTCGCTTGTTGATCTTGCGAAGAGTCGGAATAATTAAGGCGTGCTACCCGGGTTACGCCGGTGGCGTGGTGCGCCCGCAACAATAGGATGGAAGCCGTGACAGCAGCCGATGAACAGACCTATGCGCGTGGCTTGTATGATGCCGTGATCGGCTCAACGCTGACCACACTGCAAGCCGTAGCCCCCAAGTTGGCACAGGCGACAGGCCCACTCGAAGCCCTGCAAACGCAGATTGATGCAGCCCTGCCGCCCAATACCCCCGCCACCATCCGCAATTTCTTGCTGGTGCTGGCCCGTGACGGGATGCTAGAACAGCTGCCCCAAGTGCTGCAAGCCTTTGAGCAGTTCGGGGCGGGGGCAGTGATGCTGACGCGGGCGGAGGTGCTGAGTGCCGTGCCGCTGAGTGGTGAGCAGCAAGAGCGCGTGCGCCAGCAGTTGCAAGAACAATATCAGACCCCGCTTGATCTGTACTTCCGGGTGGACGAAACCATTATCGGGGGCTTGATTATTCGAGTAGGCGATCAGGTTGTGGATAACAGCTTGCGTACCCGCCTGAACAACGTGCAGCGTGGAATGTTGGCAAGCTGAGCCGCATGCCACACGACTTACGGAGATCGGCCTGTCAGATTAGTCAGATCAATCAGGCCCATCAGGTCAATCAGATTGTGCCGGAGCCGCAGGTGAGGGTTAGCCAGTGCGCTCTCTGCCGTGCGGCTCTCTGCCATGACAGCGCACAGACAATGGAGATAGAGCAATGACGGTAACGGATAACCTTTTAGCGCGAATCAAAGAAGGTATTCTCTCAGGAGTTGAGGTTGGACCCCGGCAGGTCAATGTGGGCACTGTCGTTGCGATTAGCGATGGCGTGGCATCCGTTGCCGGTCTCGATCAAGTCGTAGCATCCGAGTTGGTTGAGTTCCCGCCCAAGCCGGGGCGGACCGAATCGGTGTATGGGATTGCCTTGAACTTGCGCGAAGACCTCGTTGGCGTGATCGTCGTCGGGGATTACTTGAACATTGAGCAAGGCGATACCGTATATTCAACCGGGCGCGTGATCTCTGTGCCAGTCGGCAAGGAGTTGATCGGGCGCGTTGTGAATCCATTAGGGCAACCGATTGATGGCAAGGGCCCGATCAACGCCACCGCCATCCGCCCAATTGAGCGCATCGCACCCGGCGTGATCATCCGCAAGTCGGTGGATACCCCCGTGCAGACCGGCATCATCTCAATTGATGCAATGATCCCGATTGGACGTGGGCAGCGTGAGCTGATCATTGGTGACCGCCAGACCGGAAAGACGGCGATTGCGATTGACACGATCATCAATCAGAAGGGCAAAGACCTGATCTGCATCTACGTTGCCATCGGGCAGCGGCGGGCGCAGGTCGCCCAAATCCAAAACGTGCTGGAGCGTTACGGTGCGATGGACCACACCATCATGGTGGTGGCTTCGGCTTCCGAGACGGCTGCGCTGCAATTCATCGCGCCCTACGCGGGCTGTGCGATGGGCGAAGAGATTATGGAGAATGGGGTCGAGATTGGTGGCACCGTCATCCGCGATGCCCTGATCGTCTATGACGACCTCTCCAAGCACGCCGTCGCCTACCGCCAAGTCTCGTTGCTGCTGCGCCGCCCGCCGGGCCGCGAAGCCTACCCCGGCGATGTGTTCTACCTCCACTCGCGCCTGCTCGAACGCGCTGCCCGCCTGAACGAAGAACACGGTGCTGGTTCGCTCACGGCCCTGCCCATCATCGAAACCCAATCGAATGACGTGTCGGCGTACATCCCGACGAACGTGATTTCGATTACTGATGGGCAAATCTTCCTCGAAGCGGACTTGTTCAATGCTGGGCAACGCCCCGCGATCAACGTCGGCATTAGCGTGAGCCGCGTGGGTGGTGCGGCCCAGACGCGGGCGATGCGCAATGTGCAGGGGCGGTTGCGCCTCGATCTGGCTCAGTTCCGCGCCCTCGCCGCATTTGCCCAGTTCTCCAGCGATCTCGATGCTACGACCAAAGCCCAGATTGATCGCGGGCAACGCTTGCAGGTCATCCTCAATCAGCCGCAGTATGCGCCGCTCGATATTGCCGATCAGGTGATGCTGATCTATGCCGCAACCAATGGCTTCCTCGATGACGTGGCTGTGAGCAAAGTTCCGCAGTGGCGCACCGATTTCCTTGAGTACCTGCAAAATACGCGCCCCGATGTGCGCCGCACCGTGTACGACCAGCGGCTTGAGAAGAAGTTCCCCAGCCCAGACACCAAGCAGCTGATGGACGATGTGCTCAACGAGTTCAAAGCCGCCAATAGCTATACCGAGTAAGGAATCCGCGCATGGCAAGTACCCGTGAAATCCGTCGCCGTATTCGTTCGGCGAAAAATGTCTCGCAGATTACCCGTGCGATGGAGATGGTGTCGGCTTCCAAAATGCGCCGGGCCCAGCGCAATGTGCTTGCGGCGAGGCCGTATGCCGACCGGATGCTGGAGTTGATGACTGATCTCGCGGTGCGCGTGCAGCCCTCAGATCGCAAGGGCACGTTGCTCGATGTGCCCGATGCGGTCAAGCACGTTGGGCTGATCCTGATCACCCCAGATCGCGGGCTAGCGGGCAGCTTGGTTTCCAATGCACTGCGCCAGATGAGCCGCTTCATCCTCGATCAGCGGGCCATGGGGCGTAACGTGGCCCTGTTCGCACTCGGCAAAAAGGGGCGTGATTTCATCTCGCGCAGTGGCTTGCGCTTGATTGCCGAAGTGACCAACATCAGTGACAAGCCGACCCTCGAAGATATTCTCGGCATTGGCTCGAACGTGTTACAGGCGGCGCAGCGTGGGGTGGATTACAATCGCTCTGGTTCGATAGATGAGGGTGAACAGCTTGATGAAGTCTATGTCCTGTATAGCGAATTCGTCAATACGCTGGTGCAGCGGGCAACGGTCAAGCGGCTGATCCCCGTCGAGCTGCCCGAAGCGACGACGGTCAAGCCGGTGGATTTCACCTATGAGCCATCGGCGGAAGAAGTCCTCGATAGCCTGCTCCCCCATTACGTTGAAGTCCAACTGTACAATGCCTTGCTCGAAAGCATTGCCAGCGAACACAGTGCCCGCATGGTTGCTATGCGGAATGCCACCGGCAATGCGAAAGACTTGGTGCGTGATCTGACCCTCTCGTATAACAAAGCCCGCCAGACTGCGATCACTAATGAGGTGAGCGAAATTGCAACGGGCGCAATGGCATTGGAAGGCTAAGCAAGCAGCGTAGAGCGCAAACATATAGGAAGGTGCGACAATGGTTGAACAGACCGAAGGGATTGTCACTGAGATTATGGGTGTGGTAATGACCTGCCAATTCCCGCAGGATCGGGTGCCCGAAATTTACAATGCCGTCGTGATCCCCTTTGAGGATGGCGGCTCGCTGACGTGTGAAGTGCAACAGCAGCTCGGCGGCGGAATTGTCAAGATGGTGGCTATGAGCACCACCGATGGGCTGCGGCGTGGTATGAAGGCACTTGATACCGGCCAGCCGATTGCTGTGCCGGTCGGGCCGGATACATTAGGGCGCGTGTTCAATGTGCTTGGCGATCCGATTGACGGCAAGGGCGCACTCGCTGGTGTCGAACGCCGCCCGATCCATCGCGCCGCCCCTGCCTTCGATGAGCAAGATACCAAAGCCAACGTCTTCGAGACCGGGATCAAGGTGATTGACCTGATCGCCCCCTTTACCCGCGGCGGCAAGACAGGCATCTTCGGCGGCGCAGGGGTAGGCAAGACAGTCGTGATCCAAGAGCTGATCGCCAACATCGCCAAAGAGCAATCCGGCTTCTCCGTCTTTGCGGGCGTAGGCGAACGCTCCCGCGAGGGCAACGACCTCATCACCGAGATGAGCGAATCCAAGATTGATGAGAACACAACCGTGTTCGACAAAACGGTGATGGTCTTTGGGCAGATGAACGAGCCGCCCGGCGCACGTCTGCGCGTCGGCTTGACGGCCATGACGATGGCGGAGTACTTCCGCGATGAAGGGCGCGACGTGCTGCTCTTCGTGGATAACATCTTCCGCTTTGTGCAGGCCGGCTCCGAGGTATCCTCGCTGCTAGGGCGCATGCCCTCGCAGGTGGGCTATCAGCCGACACTCGGCACGGAAGTTGGTGAGCTGCAAGAGCGCATCACCACTACCCGCAGTGGCTCGATCACTTCGATGCAGGCGGTGTATGTGCCCGCCGACGACTACACCGATCCGGCTCCGGCAACCACGTTTGCCCACCTCGATGCCACGATTGCACTGGAGCGTAGCATCGCCGAGAAAGGCATCTACCCCGCCGTAGATCCGCTTACCTCCACGAGCCGCATTCTCGATCCGAACATCGTGGGCGAAGAACACTACCGTGTGGCCCAAGAGGTGAAGCGGGTGCTGCAACGCTACAAGGACTTGCAGGACATTATCGCTATTCTCGGCATGGAAGAACTAGGTGATGAAGATAAGCTGACGGTGCAACGGGCCCGCAAGCTAGAGCGATTCTTCAGCCAGCCCTTCACGGTGGCGCAGCAGTTCACGGGCTTGTCCGGCAAGTATGTACAGATCGCCGAGACCGTCAAGAGCTTTGACCGGATCCTCAAAGGCGAAGTTGACCATATCCCGGAGCAGTTCTTCTTGCTCAAGGGCGGGCTGGATGAAGTCGTCCAAGCCTACGATGCCGCCCAGAAGTAGGCTGCTGTAGCCGCGAGAGGAGCATACACGATGCCGATGCAGCTTGAGATTATCACCGCCGAACGGGTGGTTCTAACCGATGAAGTAGATCAGGTGAATGCGCCTACCCGCGCCGGACGGGTGGGCATTCTCCCCCACCACGCGCCACTGCTGACGGTGCTGGACTTTGGCGAACTGGACATCTACAAAAATGGCGAGATTACCCCGTTTGCAGTGACGGGCGGCTTTATGGAAGTGCTGAACAATCGCGTGACGATTCTGGCCGATACCGCCGAACGCTCAGATGAGATTGACTTGGCGCGTGCTGAAGCGGCCCGTAAACGGGCGGAGGAGCGCATGCAATCTGCCGCAAGCGAGCAGGATATGGTCCTCGCTGAAGCCGAACTGCGCCGCGCCATGATCCGCCTGCGGGTGGCAGAGATCGGGCGTGGGCGACGCATCCGCGATTAAGCCGCCTACTGGGAACGAATACGGACTGGCCCGCAAGGCCAGTGCTGACCGACAGCGACGGACAACAACGATGGCACGTAAATTAGGGATTGATCTGGGCACGGCTAACGTGCTGGTGTATGTACGGGGGCGCGGGATTGTCATTGCCGAGCCTTCGGTAGTGGCAATCTCGACCCGTGATCGGCGGATCAAGGCGGTTGGCTCAGAGGCACTGGCGATGCTGGGGCGCGAGCCAGAGAGCATTGAGGTGGTGCGCCCCATGCGGAACGGGGTGATTGCCGATTACGAAGTGACCGAAGCCATGCTGCGCTACTTCATCAGCAAGGGTTCAGGCCGCTTTCAGGCGAGCAAGCCGGAAGTCATGATCTGTATTCCGGCAGGTGTGACTAGCGTCGAGATGCGGGCTGTGCGGGATGCCGCGCTAGCAGCGGGGGCCCGCAAGGCGTGGCTGATCCGTGAGCCGCTCGCGGCGGCTATCGGGGCAAACATCCCCGTCCAGCTCCCCTCCGGCACAATGGTGATTGACATTGGTGGGGGCACCACCGAAGTCGCCGTGATCTCGCTCAATGATATTGTGGTCAGCACCTCCGTGCGGGTTGGTGGCAACCGCTTCGATGAGACGATTGCGGGCTTCATCAAGCGCAAGTACAATCTGATGATTGGTGAGCGCACCGCCGAAAGCATCAAGATTGAGATTGGTTCGGCTCTGCCGATGGAACGCCCCTTGACGATGCAGGTGCGCGGGCGCGATCAGGTGGCGGGCTTGCCGCGCATCATCGAGGTTGACTCGAATGAGATCACCGAAGCCATCCAAGATCCGCTCGAAGCGATTATCAATGCGGTGCGGGCCGTGCTTGCGGAAACCCCGCCGGAGCTGGCCAGCGATATTATTGACAAGGGCATGATCATGACAGGCGGCGGCTCGATGCTGCGTCGGATCAACGAACTCCTCACCGAAGTGACCGGCGTGCCCTGCTACGTTGCCGATCATCCCGCCCACTGCGTAGCGATTGGTACGGGGCTAGCTCTAGAGAATCAGGAAGCCTTGCAGGATAGCCTGATTGGTCAGGACTTGAACTAGGATGCGCCAGAACTTCAACCCGCCCGCGCACGGCTTAGTACTCGAAGTCGGTAGCGGCGAGAATCCCCACCCGCGTGCGAATGTCTTGGTAGACCGCTTCCTGTTCGATAATACCGAGCGCGGCGGCGATATAAAGCTGGATGCTCGCCCAATGGTGGTTGCCGACGCGCACCACCTGCCCTTCCGCGACCAAGCCTTTGCGTACATCATTTGCTCGCACATCCTCGAACACATGGATGACCCGCCCCAGTTTGTGCGTGAACTGGAGCGCACCGGCATAGGTGGCTACATCGGCTGCCCTAGCGAGATTGCTGAACGCCTCTTTCACTGGTCATTCCATCGCTGGTACGTCAACCTGATGCCAGATGGCACGCTGGTGCTCCATCCGCGTGAGGATGCCACGCCCTTTGGCGAACTGTTTGATTACCTGTACGAGTACAACCCGATGTACTATCTGTTCCAGCGCAGTATGCCGCACCTGTTCTGGGTGGAGCAGGAGTGGCAGGGGCAGATCAAGCTGCACATGGCTGAGCAATCACCGCTCCCCCTCGATGACCCGGATGCGCTGCGTGCGCTGGTCAAGCCGCACTTCACGCCCGCCCAACTCGCCGTGCTGTTTGTTGGGGCAATCCTCTCCCGCACCTTGCGCCGGCGCGGGCGCGAGGTGGTGCGGAACCTCTTTGGCAAGAGCTATCTGTAACGTTCCCCCTATTCCCCTAGCGCATCGAAAATCGGACGAGCCGTGTCTCACTGACGCGACTCGTCTTACGCTAGGTGCTACGGGGTGTCCCCCGCACCTGTCAGTGCGTGTGCTGCACCAACTCCACGAGCACGCCCTGATCGCCGTTCTTGGGGTGCAAGAAGGCAATCAGCGTATCGTGAATACCGGGGCGCGGGGTTTTGTCAATGAGGCGTGCGCCCTGCTCACTGAGCGTCGCTAGCGCGGCTTCAATATCGTCCACGCGGTAGGCGATATGATGCACGCCGGGGCCTTTCTCATCCAGATACTTAGCAAACGCCGCCTCAGCCGACGTAGGTGCAATCAGTTCGAGCAACACCCCACCGAGCTTCGTAGCGGCAACTTCCATGTGGCGTTCAGGCATCGAGATGCGTTCCCACTCCGTCACCCCGAACGTGTCGCTGTAGAATGCTACCGCCTGATCAATGTCACGCACCGCAAAGCCAATGTGGTCAATCTGGCTAAACAACATGTCGTACCTCCTCATTCTGTGCATCGGTTCAATCACACTGGTTCTATTGTAGCAGGAACATCGGCGCATGTGCGTAAAGGCATGTCAACTAGGCGCGGAGAGCTACCCACTGTAGAAGCCGCGCACGACCGCAATCACCCGATCTATTTCAGTGGGGGTGAGTTCGGGGTAGAGCGGCAGCGAAAGGATCCGTTGCGCGAGCTGTTCGGTGTGCGGCAAGCTCCCCGCTCCCTGCGGACGGAGCCACGGCTGGTTGGCACTGCGCCACGCGCTATAGATCGGCTGGAGATGGGCCGGCACAGGGTAATGCACATCACAGCCGATCCCGTGCTGGCGCAGATACTCGCGCAGCTGCTCGCGCTCGGTGTGGCTCTGGGCTACCACCACATACAGGTGGTAGACGTGTCCGGCTTCATCAGTTGGCAAGCCGAGCGGCGTAGCTCCCAAGCCCGCCTGATACTGTGCGGCAAGCTGGCGCCGGGTAGCATTCCCGTGTGGCAGGTGCGGCAACGCCACCCGCAACAGTGCGGCTTGTAGCTCATCGAGGCGTGAGTTGCGCCCGCCGGATGCGCTGACGACATACTTCCTGCCCCACCCATACTGGCGCAGGCAGCGCAGCTGTTCGGCGAGGCTGGCATCGTTCGTAACCACTGCACCGCCATCGCCCACTGCACCAAGATTCTTGGTTGGGTAGAAGCTGAAGCCAGCGAGCGTACCCCACGCCCCTGCGTAGCGTGGGTTGCCCGCCGCATCAGTGCGCCACGCGCCGTGCGCTTGGGCGGCATCCTCGATGACAGGAATGCCTGCCTGCTCCGCAATCGCCGTAATCGCCGTCATGTCGGCTAGCCGCCCATAGAGATGCACAGGCATAATGGCCCGCGTGCGGGGCGTGATTGCCTGCGCTAGTTGCGCTGCATCCAGCGTGTGGGTGGGTGGGTCAATATCCACCAGCACTGGTAACGCGCCGGTTTGGATGATCGCATCGGCTTGGTAGGTACACGCATTCGCAACCGTGATAACCTCATCGCCCGCACCAATGCCGAGTGCCGCAAGGGCGAGGTAGAGCGCATCGGCTCCGCTCGCCACCCCCACACAATGGGCCACACCACACGCCGCCGCAAACTCCTGCTCAAATGCAGCAACTTCACTGCCCAGCACATACCAGCCACTCTGGATCACGCGCTGGGCGGCGGCAGCGAGGTCGGCCTGCAAGGTAGCCGCTTGGCGACGTAGATCGCCGAAGGGGACGGGCGCGTGCTCAGATGGATTCATCTCGGGTTCATCTTTCGCCAACATTGTGTTAACACTGTGCCAATCTTTTTCTTATACTTGGCGGGTATACTCATAGGCAGGGAAAGTGATGTGTTGCAGAGTCAGACTGTTTACGGGATCAGCAAAAGTAGATCAGTTCGATTGCAAAGCGGATACCATTACAAGATCGCATATTGAACGATAGGAAACAGCATGCTCCTTTGCATGCTGTTTGTTGTTGTGCGCCAATAGGGCCACCTGTGCCACGCAACCTCTGCCATCTAGCCCAGTTGTTCACTCATCCAGCGTTGGATCACGTTGAAGCCTTCGGGGTGAATGCTATGCCCAATGGGGTACTCGGTATAGCTAAGCGTGAGTGGGGTCTGTTCCAGCCACGTCCGGGCTGCTCGCCCAAGCTCAATCGGCAGCACCTCATCTTGCGTGCCGTGTTGCCACAACACCGCTAGCCCGCGCAAGCTATCCATTTCCACCGATGGAAGGACAGCATCATCGAGGTAGCCGCTCAGGGCAACCACCCCCCGAATCATCTGCGGCAGCGTCAGGGCAACCGACATCGCCATCACGCAGCCTTGACTAAAACCCATCAGGTAGACGTGCTGCGGATCGGCGTTGGTGCGCTCAATGATCTGCGGCACAATCTTCTGAAGCAGGGACAGGCTTTCGGCGCGAGTCGCCGTATCCGCTACGAGCCGCCCCAACGTACCCGATAGGTGATACCACGCATAGCCCCCACCGAGATCAAGTGGGGCCCGCAGGCTTGTGATATGCAAGCGATCATCCAGATAGGGCGCCATGCCCATCAGGTCTTGCTCGTTGCTGCCGTAGCCGTGCAGCAGGATCAGGAGGGGCGGGCGTTCCTGCTCCACATACGGGGGCCGTTCCAATGTGCGTAAGGTGATCGGTGTCATTGTTGCTCCTCTGTGCTATGTGCTTATTATTGCCCAAGAACTTCGCTGATCGTCGTGACTTTGATGCCCATTGCGGCATACCGATCAAGGATCGTCGGCAGGGCTTGGGCGGTTGGCTCACTGCCGCAGTGCGCCAGAATGATTGTGCCGTACAGCTGCTCCGGCGGATACTGCCCGTGTCCCGTCATACGGTCGGCGAGGAACTGGGGGCTTTTCGGCTCGCCGACTGAGTCGAGACTATCGAGGGTCCAGTAGATTGGCATGTAGCCCTGCCCAATCAATACCTGCAACACGCGCTGATCGTAGGCTCCGAAGGGCGGGCGGAAGTAGGGGCGGGCCGATGCGCCCGTCGCCTCAAAGAGGGCTTGCTCCATATCGGCAAGCTCGGTGATGATCTGCTCATCGCTCAAGGTACGGAAGTCGGGGTGGTTGGTGGAGTGGTTGGCGAGTTCGTGCCCCTCGGCCACCATGCGGCGGGCAAGCTCTGGGTTGTTGCGGATCCACTGCCCAGTCAGGAAAAAGGTGATCTGGATGTTGCGCTCGCGCAGGGCATCAAGGATCGCGGGGGTGGGTGCGCTGCTTGCGCCTGCATCCAGCGTCAGCGCGACGTTGGGCGCGTCCGCAACCCCCTCGATGACCAGCACGGGGGTATACACCTCTGTAGTGTGTCCCTCTCGCACGGGTATAACCAGTGCTCGCCCCACAGCCGGTTCACCTTCCAGCCGATTGTAGCCCTGTATCAGGTGGGGCATGCTGCCGGTTGCGGCGGCGATGCTCGCTAGCGTCTCACCTTCCTGTACGACATGGGCGGTGAAGGTGGCAATATTGGGTAGGAGGCGCGGCAACTCGGCGGCTTCGGGCACGATCTGCACGGGCGGCGGCACTACAGCGGCGTGCGTGGCATGCGGTGCTAGCCCAGCCGCAGCAATGCCCATGCCAAGCGCGACTAGCCCAACCAATAGCCGACGGGTAAGCCAGTGCGAGTGATGGTACGTGGTCATGGGATAATCAACTCCTGTCCAATGGCCAAGCCTTCGGCTTCCTCTTCCGATAGATTATTCGCCCGAATAATATCTTCTACCGCTACATCGAATTGGGCCGCAATGCCAAATAGCGTATCGCCTGCCTGCACAGTGTAGGTGCGCTGGGATGGTGTCGCCGGTGTCGCCGGTGTAGCCGTTGGCTCTGGGGTTGGCTCTGGTGGGGCGGTTGCTTCTGGCACAGTAGCGGTGAGCGGAGCCGTCTGGGTCAGGGCATCGGTTGCCGTGAGGTTGGTGGTGGCGGTTACGGCAAGGCTGTCCGTGATCGTGTTGACTAGGGTGGCGGTCAAGGTGGGGGTTGCGGTGATGATCGGGGTGGGGGTTGCGGCGAGGGTTGCGGTGAGGGTGGGGGTTGCCGTAAGTGTGGGCACAGTCGCCGTCTGCAAGGGCAGGAGCGTTGGGGCTTGTGCGCCAATCGGCGGTGTAGTCGGCACAAGGGCGGGCAGGGCGGGTAGCTCGAAGCCTAGCCCCTCACTGCGCGAAACGGGCAGCAGCAGACTGAGATTGCCGATTTGCAGTTGGTTGACGTTGCTGCTGCCAAGCCACAACACACTGCCAATCGCCACCCCTGCGACGGCAAGGCTACTCACCGTCAGCACCAGCGGCGAGAGGCTGCTGCTGAGCAAGCGCAACACGCCCGCCCCAATGACGGGCGCTAGCAGAGCCAGCCCAAGCAGCACCCAAACGAGCTGTTGATCCATCCGATCTTGTCTCCGCTCCGGCTGATCCGGCTAACGTTCGGCAAGCGTGGCAATTGTCACGCCTTCGCCGCCATCGGCTCCGCCACTCGCATACGCCTGCACCAATGGGTGGCGTTGCACAATCTCACGCACCACTTGGCGCAGGGCGCCTGTGCCTTTGCCGTGGATCAGGCGCACACTGGGCAAGCCAGCGCGGTAGGCATCGCTGAGGTAACGCTCTAGTTGCTCTTGCACATCGGCAACTCGCCAGCCGCGCATATCAAAGGACATAGCCACTTCCGGCATTGCCGGAATACTGATGCTCACGGGTTCCGGCGGCGGGCGGCGGCGGGCGGGCGGGGTTTTGCCCGTATCGCGGCGCAGTTCATTCAGCCCCACCCGCATGCGGAAACCGCCCATCTGCACATCTGCTTCCTGTTCATCTTGGTCAATCGTAAGAATTTCGCCGACTAAGCCCACCGAACGCACCAGCACACTATCACCGATTTGAAGCGGGCGCGGGAGCTGTTCTCCCAGCGGCGATAGCTGCGCCAGTTGGCTCGCTGCATCAGGTGCAGTGCCGGTTGCCTGCACGCGCTGTTGCATCGCTTGGGCATACTGCTCAGCTTGGGCGGCCCACTGGCGAGCCAGTTCGCTGCTCCGCGAGTCCCCGCGCTGGCGGCGCAGGTGCTGCTGCATCTCGCGTAGCTCCTGCTCGATCTGGCGTTCCAGTTCATCAAGGCGGACTTGGCGGGCATCCTCAAATTCGTGCAGCGCAGTGGCGAGGCGGTCACGGTACTTTGCGGCATCCTCGCGCAACGCCGCCGCCCGCTCTCGATCCTGTCCAAGGGCTTCGCGTTCGGCCCGAATATCGGCGAGCAAATCTTCAACCCGCGCGGCTTCTTGCACCAGCGTGCCGCGGGCCAGCTCAACCAATTCCGGCTCCAGCCCTAGCCGCGCTGCAATTGCCAGCGCATTGGAGCGGCCCGGCAGCCCTATCGTCAGTTGGTAGGTGGGCGAGAGGGTTTCTAGATCAAATTCGACTGAGGCATTCTGCACGCCGGGCGTATTGTGGGCGAAGGCTTTCAGTTCGGCATAGTGCGAGGTGGCAACAGCAAGGCAGCCGCGCTCCAGCAGGCGCGTGGCAATCGCCCGGGCCAGCGCAGCCCCCTCGACTGGATCAGTCCCTGCGCCCAGTTCATCCAGCAGCACCAGTGCCGGTATTCCAGCGGCAGCGGTAGGGACACAGGGGGCGAGGGTGTCTAGCTCGGCTAGAATGCGGATGATGTTGGTCATGTGCGCCGAGAAGGTGCTGAGGCTCTGCTCAATGCTCTGCTCGTCGCCAATGTCGGCAAAGATTGCCTGCAACACGGGCAGGCGCACCGGCTCAGTTGCGGGCACATGCAAGCCGGACTGGGCCATTAAAGCCAATAGTCCGGCGGTCTTGAGGGCTACAGTTTTGCCACCGGTATTGGGTCCAGTAATCAGCAGCAGGCGAAACGGATCGCCGAGCCAGAGATCAATCGGCACGACCTGCGTTGGGTCGAGCAGGGGGTGGCGGGCCGCCGTCAGCAGGAGCGGGGCCGTGTCACGTCCGGCGGTGGTCAGACGGTCGGTAGGGGTGGTGGACGTGGCGGATGACGGGGCGGGCGCGGTGGGCTGAGCGGCGAAATCCGTCAGGGTTGGCTCGACAGCCCGTAGGACATCGGCGTATTTGGCTTGGGCAAGCGCAAGGTCAATCAAGGCAACGGCTTCGATTGCAGCAATCAGTGCATCTGCCTCGCGCCCGACCTGATCGGAGAGGGCGGCTAAGATGCGCTTGATCTCATGCTCCTCTGCCATTTGGGCCTCGCGCAGATCGTTGTTCAGATCCACTACCGCGAGTGGCTCAATGTAGAGCGTCGCACCACTCGCCGATTGGTCATGCACCAAGCCCGGCAGCGAACGGCGGTGGGCCGCCTTGACGGGCACGACATATCGCCCATTCCGCACGGTGACGATTGGCTCTTGCAGCACGGTAGTGTAGGTGCTGGAGGTGATATAGCTGTGCATCCGCTCTTGCAGGCGGTTGGTGTAGGTGCGGATGTTGGTGCGGATGCGCGACAGGGCTGTACTGGCCCTGTCGAGGATGCTGCCGTCATCGCCGATAGATCGCCCTAGCGTTTCCTCTAGCGCGGGCAGCTCTACCAATGCCGCGCCAATCTCAGGCAGGATGTGGTAGGTTTCTGGACTCAGGCGTAGCATCAGCCGCCGCAGGAGGCCTAGCGCACGCAGCGTATTCAGCACCAGCAGCAGGGTTGGGCCATCCAACATCCCCCCACGCCCCGCGATCTGCATGGCTGGGCGAATATCGCGGATCCCACCAATGGTTGCATCGGGATACTCCGCCAGCAAGCGGCGGGCTTCGCGGGTCAGGCGTAGCCGCCACGCCACGCGCTGCGGATCGGTGTCAGGGGTCAGGGTGAGCGCAAGCTCACGCGAGCCAGTGAATGCGGTGTAGCGGGCAAGCTGCTCACGGATACGCGGAAATTCGAGCGTGTCGAGGGTTGCGGTGGCAATACTCATGGAGTTAGCGGGTGATCGGATCGAGCAAGATTTGGGCACTTGCGGGCAACAGCGGGCGGGCGAACTCATACGCAACGGGCAGAATGTTGTTGGCAAACAAGCCAATTAAGACGGATGAGAAGACTTGCCCACCGAGCCATTGAAACAGCGGCAGATTGAGGCTGCGCCCATCCCGAATGACCATCAGGTTCCATAGCAGCATGGCGAGAAAGCCGCCAATCAAGGTTGCCAGAGTCAGCCCTAGAAACGCTCCAATCAGCTTATCGAGCAAGGCAAAGCGACCCCCGATTTCGACATAACGCAGGGTGTACACGCCCGCAAAGGTGAGCGCGGCGAAGGCGATGACCACCACAATGATAAAGCCGAGATATTGAGCCACAAGCGGTGGCGAACCGAACGTGCCCTGCACCCACAGCCCCATCAACGGAAAGTAGAGGCTGGCCAGCACCACACTCAGGTAGAATGCCGCAATCATAATTGCAGCGCGAACCATGCCCTGCGAGAAGCCCACGAGCAAGCCGCCAAACAATATCCCGATGAGGATGATGTCCATCACATTCATGCGCTGTGCCATTCTTGCTTGGTCTGTCGAATACCGACTTCCATTATAGCACAACCGCCCCGCCCCTACTTTAGTTTCAAGATGACAGCCGAGCGTGGCTGCACCAGATAGCCGCGCTGCGTCTGGTGCAGGGTCACGCCCTCACGTTGAATATCAAGCGGTGTCGGTAGCGACGTGTCTACGATCCGCAGCCAGTGTTTGCCTTGTGGGGCATACAGCATGTCGAAGCAGAGCGGTTCCCAGAAGGCATTCAGCATCACATGCAGATGCTCATTGGCGGCGGGGTAGGTCAATTCATAGGCAAGGCTCCGCGAGTAGTCGCTCCAATCGGGCTGCCCTAGATGAACCCCATGCCACGAGATTTCGGGGCCGCCCGGCTCCGTCCAGAACCGCCGCGCCCGAAAGACCTGATACTCCTGATGGAATGCGAGCAACTCCTGCACGAAGCGCAACAAGCCCGCGTGTTGCTCCACCAAGGTCCAATCAAACCAACTAATCGCATTATCTTGGCAATAGGCGTTGTTATTACCGAGCTGGGTGCGCCGTACTTCGTCGCCCATCACCAGCATCGGGGTGCCCTGCGAAGTCATCAAGATCGTCAGTAAATTGCGGATTTGGCGTTCGCGCAGGGCTTCCACTGCGGGGTCCGTGGATGGACCTTCGACCCCACAGTTCCAACTAAAATTTTCGTTGGCTCCATCGCGGTTCGCTTCGCCGTTGGCTTCGTTGTGCTTCTCATTGTAGGAGACCAGATCGTTGAGGGTGAAGCCATCGTGGGCGGTGATGAAATTGATGCTGCGGCGCGGATCCCGCTCGGCTTGGGTGTAGATGTTGGGGCTACCACTAACATATGATGAGAGGCTACCCACCAAGCCCGCATCACTCCGCACAAAGCGGCGCACGTCATCGCGGTATTTGCCGTTCCACTCGGCCCAACGGTTGCCAATAAACGAGCCGACTTGGTACAGCCCGGCGGCATCCCACGCCTCCGCAATGATCTTGGTGTGGGCTAGCACGGGATCGGTTTCAATCTCCCACAGGATCGGCGGGTCTTGCAGCAGGTTGCCATTCTCGTCGCGGGATAGCACCGAAGCCAGATCGAAGCGGAAGCCATCTATGTGCATCTCTTGCACCCAATAGCGCAGGCACTCGATAATCAGGCGGCGCACCACCGTCTGGTTGCCGTTGAACGTGTTGCCGGTGCCGCTATAGTTGGCGTAGTGCTGGCGATCCGGTTCGAGCATATAGTAGGTCGGGTTGTCAATCCCCCGAAACGACAAGGTAGGCCCGATGTGGTTGCCCTCTGCGGTATGGTTGAAGACGACATCAAGGATCACGCTGATGCCGGCCCGGTGCAGGGCTTTGACCATATCGCGGAACTCGTCTACTGGGCCGAGTACGTCGCGGCGCGAGCTGAAGTCGCGGTGCGGCGCAAAGAAAGCTATCGGTTGATAGCCCCAATAGTTAGGCATTGGTGGGGGCGCATCTTGCGGATCGAACTGCTGCACTGGCATCAACTCCACCGCCGTCACGCCGAGTTCCTTCAGGTAGGGGATCTTCTCGATCAGCCCGGCATACGTGCCGCGTTTGGGCGGTGCAATGCCAGAGCTAGGGTGGTAGGTGAAGCCGCGCACATGCATCTCATAGATGGTCAGGCTCGAAAACTGCTCCTTGATCGGCGTATCGCCTTCCCAATCGTAGGTGCTATTATCCACCACCACGCTCTTCATCGCCTGCAAGCCGTTGTCGCCGGGTCGTCGGGCGGCTTCGCGGTCATAGTTGCCGTTGTACATCACGGCGCGGGTGTAGGGATCAATCAGCACCTTCGAGCCATCGAACCGCAAGCCCAACTCAGGCCGGAAGGGCCCAAAGACGCGGTAGGCATACAGCTGCCCGGCTTTCAGCCCGCGAATGAAGATGTGCCAATAATAGACCGTGTGGTGTGCCTCTGGGTTCAACACAATGATCCGGGCGGGGATGCTCGCCTCTGGCGAGTCAAACAGCAACAGTTCTACCGCTGTAGCATTGAACGAATAGAGGCTAAAGTTCACGCCATCGGGATAGACTGTCGCACCGAGCGGGGCGGCTTGGCCCGGCAAAATGTCGGTTGTAACAATCATTCTCATCCACCTTCGAGATACTCTCGATATAAAATATCTGAATGTTTAACTTTACGCACAGTATACTACTTCCTGCGCTAAATGTCACCATGCAATCTGGGCAATCTGGGCAATCTGGCGGCGATAGCAAAGCCGTGTCACCGACACGGCTCTGCCACAGCCCGAAGCTAACACATGCGCCCTATCGCCACGTTAGCCGCTCCACGCTCCGACCTGCTCGATGTACTCGATAGACTGGTGGCGGAAGTACGTCGTATACAGCTCGGCATAGTGCCCACCCTGTAGCAGCAGCGTATCGTGCGTGCCTTCTTCGATGATTGTTCCCGCTTGCATCACAATGATCCGATCCGCATTACGTACCGTCGAGAGGCGGTGGGCAATCACGATGCTGGTGCGTCCTTGCATCACCACGTCTAGCCCATCCTGTATCTGCGCCTCAGTGAAGGGGTCAATACTTGCCGTCGCTTCATCTAGAATGAAGACGCACGGATTTTGCAGCAGCACCCGCGCCAAGGCCACCAGCTGGCGTTGCCCTAGCGAGAGGCGGGCCCCGCGTTCGCCCACGTCGGTCTGCAAGCCTTCCGGCAGGTCATCCAGCCACGCCCCTCCAATCGCCCGCGCCGCCGCGTCCACCTCCGCATCGCTGGCTGTCTGCCGCCCATAGCGGATGTTATCCGCCACCGTGCCCGAAAAGAGAAACGGCGATTGCGGCACGAGGCCAATTTGGGGGCGGTATTGGCTCAGATCGAGGCGGCGAATATCCCGCCCATCTACCAGCAACGTGCCGCCCTGAAACTCATAGAAGCGCGTAATCAGCTTGATCAGGCTCGATTTGCCCGCGCCTGTATGCCCCACCACCGCGAGCTTCTGCCCCGCCGGAACATCGAGCGTGAAGCCCTGTAGCACCGGCACCTCCGGCGTATAGGCAAAATCTACGCGCCGAAAGTTGATCGCGCCGTGCAGGTGATCCACTGGCTCGTTGGCGGTCTGGATCACATTCGACTCCGCGTCAATTAAGGCAAACACGCGCTCACTTGCCGCCAAGCCCTGCTGAAACTGACTCCAGAAGGAAGCGATACTCGTGACCGGAATGTAGAATATCTGCAAGCTCCGCAGAAAGAGATACCACGTTCCCGCCGTTGCCGCCCCACTGAGCACCTGCAAGCCCCCAAAGTAGACCACCACGCCCGTCCCAATCGCAGCGACAATATCGAGCGCGGGAAAGATCGTGCTGAATACCAAGCCCTGTTGCATCTTGATGCGGAACGTCAGCTTGTTAACGTCCATGAAATCAACATAGATGGCTGACTCTTGGCGGAAGCTCTTGGCAACGCCAATCCCACTGATTGCCTCGCGCACCGTCGCATTGAGTTGGGCGGTCATCCGTTGGGCGCGGCGGGTTGCCCAACGCGCCGCCTTGCGAAAGACCAGCGCGGCAAGCGCAAAGCCGGGCAGCACCAGCATCGTAATTAGGGCGAGGGTGGGGTTGATCGCAAACAGTACCACGAGCACCGCAACGACCACGAGTAGCTCGCTCGCAAGGTTGATCGTCAGCGTGACCACATTCGAGAAGTCCTGCGTATCTGACGTAACCCGGCTCACGACCTTGCCCGATTGGTACTTATCGTAGAACGACATATCACGCTGCATCACAGAATCGAAGGCATCTTCGCGTAGAGCTAGCACAACATCGCCCACCGCAACCGCCGATTGATACTGGCGCACATAGTTGAAGATCCAACCGAGTACGCCGATCAGCACCACCGCCCCAGTCAACATTCCAATCTGGGTGAGCGTGGGGATGGCGGCCAACGTGTTGATCCCGTTTGCGATTGCCAACGGCAGCAACGTCTGCACCGCCGACTGCAACACCACCATCAGCAAGATCAGCAGCATGCGCCCGCGATGCGGCTTGAAGTAGTCGGTGATGCGCCGGATCAACGCCCTATCGCTATAGGAACGGTCATACTCCTCTGCATCAAGGCCATCAATGACAAAACCCATCTGGGAGTACCTCCTGTGTTGCTATTCGTAGCGGGCAAAGATGCGCCGATAATCGGCACTGCTTGTCATCAGTTCGTCGTGCGTGCCCTGTGCCACCAATTCGCCGCGCTGGATCACCAGAATCCGATCAGCCCAGCGAATCTGCGAGAGGCGGTGCGTAATCAGCAGCGTGGTGCGCCCGTGCAGAATGCGCCGCATCGCCTGCTGAATCTCATCCTCAGTGGCACTATCAATTGCGCTGGTCGAGTCATCAAGGATCAGGATGCGCGGATCAGTCAGGAATGCCCGTGCAATCGCAAGGCGTTGGCGTTGCCCACCGGAGAGGGTCACGCCGCGTTCACCCACCATTGTATCGTAGCCATCGGGAAAGCTGCGGATAAACGTATCGGCTTGCGCGTCGCGGGCAGCTTGCTCAATCTGGGCCTGCGTTGTATCCGGCACACCGAAGGCGATGTTTTCGCCAATCGTGCGCGAGAACAGGAAGATGTCCTGCTCAATCGTCGAGATTTGCGAACGCAGGGCTTGCAGGCTCCAGTCGCGCACATCCATTCCATCTATCAGCACGCGCCCTTCGGTGGTATCGTAGGTGCGGTTGACCAAGCGCGTGAGGGTAGACTTGCCAGAGCCGGTCTGCCCCACAATCGCCACCGTCTCGCCCGCATTGGCGCGGAAGGAGATATTCCGGAGCACAGGCGCACCACTGCCATCGCCATAGCTGAAGGTCACGTTCTCGAAGACCAGCTCACCGTGCATTGGCTGGCTCACCCCCGCCGCATTTTCGTCTAGCTCGGTTTCGGTATTGATGATGCTCAATATCCGCTCGGCACTTGCCGCCCCAAGCTGCACCAGCACAAATGCAAAGAGCGAAATGAAGGTAGGGAACAGCAGCAGGAACATCAGCCCCATAAACGCCACCACGTCGCCCTGTGTCAGCACGCCAGCGCGAAATAGCAACAGCGCGTGCCCAAAGCCCAAGCCGAGCGCAACCCCAAACAACAGCACCGGCAGATACTGCGCTTGCACCCGCCCCTGCACCACAAACAGATCTCGGTAGCGGCGGGCATTATCGAGGAAGCGGCGTTGTTCAGACTGCTCCTGCCCGTAGGCTTTGACCACCTCGATGCCAGAAATTGCTTCGGCAAGGCCCGCATTCATCACGCCAAACTGCTCGCGCAGCTGCCCAGAGACTGGGCCGAGCTGGATCGCATACGAACGCAGCGCAAAGGAGAAGACGATCAAGAACAGGATCGGCACGAGCAGCAGTTGGACATTGAGCAACCCAATCGCAATGATCGGCACGATGATGCTGAACAGCGCATCCGAGATCAGCCCGATGCCGGGATTGATCATGATGTTGAGCTGCTGCACATCGTTGGTGGCCCGAGCCATAATATCGCCCACCCGCTGCCGATTGTGAAAGGTCTGGCTCTTGCCAAGCAAGCTAATAAACATCTCCTCGCGGGTATTGCGCTCCACCCACTGGGCGATAAATTCATAGGCGAATGCGCCACTCACCCCAAACACACCCAAGCCCGCAAAGAAGATGAACACCTGTAGCGCAAGGCTACGCAGATCGGCACTGGTGATGCCGGGCTGATTGATCAGATCGAAGCCCTGCCCAATCAGGACTGCGCCATATGCAATTGAGGCATTGGAAAGGATGTTGCTGGCAATTGCGATGACGGATAGCAACGGATAGCGCATGATGTGCGAAATGATCCAGCGCACTGGCGAGCGGCGATCATACTGGTACTCATCGGCAACCGTAAATTCGCGGCGGCTACTCGTCTGGTTGAGCGTCTGTTGCATCCCCATCCCCCTTCGTGAATGCCATAGTGAAGCGACTCCGTGTGAGCCACTTGTTCCAGTATAGCAGCATCACGGCGCAACTCTATCGTACTTAGGGCTGAGTTATGGCGGGGAAACGAGGGGTGGGGGATGCCTCACCGTAGCCGACTACTCGCGCACGAGTAGCGTGACCGACGGTGACTCGGCAAATACACTAAGCGTGTTCGGCTCCATTGCGAGCACCCGCACGCGATACTCGCCCGCCGCGAGCGTGACCGGAATGCTCCATTCGCGTTCCGTGCCCGACAAGGTGTAGGCTCCCATCGGACTCTCGTTGATGATCACCACAACCATACTCATGGTTTCGGATGTTCCGCGTAGCACAATCTCGCCCGCCACCGGATCGGCGGGCACTTCCAGCGTAGGCGACTGCACGGCAGGGCGCACCGGTGCAGTGACAGTGACTTGAAATGGCTCGGTCTCGATCCCAACCCGCCCATCAGCATCACGAATACGCGCACTGATCTGGCGCACCGCGGGCGTATCGAAGCTGATGTTCACCAGCCACGCGCCCTGCTCGCTCACGGTAGCCGTACCCGCCACACTCCCATTCACCAGCACCTCTACTGCTGTGCCGGCCGTCCCTGTGCCTTGCACCGGTATAGCCCCAACGGGGAAGGTTGCAGCCGGGCTAGGGGAGGTGATTGTTGGGGTGAGCGGGGGGCTAGCGCAGGCAGCCAGCAACCACGCCCAAAGCAACACCAGCAGCGGGGCACGCTTGCCACGTAGGCGCAACCACAAGGAAACAGGCATACCGCTCACATCCTTTCTTCACATCGGAGAGACACGCGAGCGGGCATAAGATCAGGGCTAATCTGTACCCGCCGCGTATGAGACAGCTCCACGAGCGTCACGCGATTATGCCATATCGGTTGACTCGAGTGTGCCATACAGATAGATCAACGCCGCCCGATTGAGCAGGCGTTGCAAGCCATCGAGCGCATCATCCGCTATCGGGTGGTTGGTCTGGTAGTTATCCGCGACAAGCACCCCTAGTTGGTGGCTACGGGTACGCACCGGCAACAGCACGTAGCGCGTGTGCCCAAAGTGTTCGATGAAGTTGAGCGGCAGGCGGGCATCCACATCTTCAACCGGAACAATCGTGCGTGCGCCGTGTTCCATCACGTAGGTGAAGGCATCATCGGTTTTGCCGAGTGCGATAATCATGGCACGGGTAGCAAGCTCAACCGGCGTATGCTCTAGCTTATCTTCGCGCAGGTAAGTAATGTAGGTGTCAAAGTCGAGGGCCGGCTTATCGCCCCACGCACCGAGCGCGTCAGCATAATCGAAGTTGCCAATCCCTAGAATGCCGCGCAGATACGTGCCGTCGGTGTTCTCGTTGAGGAAGATCGCGGCGCGGTTGAAGCCATAGCCATAGGCGGCAGTTGTCATCGTGAGCGTAACGTGCCACAGCCAGTCGTGGTTATCGCGGGAGAGCGAGAACATCTGCTGCATCACACGCTGTTGGAACGGGTCGGTGGCGGCGAGGATCATCTCATCCCGCAGCATCACCAGATCGGCTTGGGTGTCGGGGTCAATCGTGCGCCGTGCGGCTGTGAACGGGGCAACTGCCGCCGGGCTTGGTGCGGTATCGCTAGGGCGATTCGTGTTGACGCTCAGGATTGCCAGTTGGTCGCGCAGTGTGACCAACCGCCGCCAAAGTATGGTGATCTCTTCGGGCCGCTCTACGTCGTAAGCCAACGCTTGCTGTAGCTCGGCATACTCTGCCATCAGGGGCATTTTTTCGGGCAGCAGCAGGCCGTAGGTGGACTCGATGTTGTGCAGTTCGAGGCGTAGCCGCTCAGCTTCGATCTGCATATTCGTTAGCGGGGCGGCGGCAGGGGTGGCTAGCGTAAAGCGGATCATCTGCTCACGCAATGCTGCCAGCCGCGCCCGCAGATCAGGCAGGGCAAGCGGGTCAGGATTACCGCCGACATTTGTCTTGAGGGTGGTGAAGGTGGCGTACAGGGCGGGATCGGTGGCAAGCGGTGTGCTGAAGCGTTCTTCCAATTCGGCTAGCTCAATTTCGAGCCGTAGACTATCGTAGTATGTAGCGAGTTGGGTTTCCACTTCAGGCGGGAGGGCAGTGAGGTCAAGCTCGCCACTGGGGAGCGTGGGCAAGGTCAGTCCGGCGGCTAGCCCCACGCCTGCGCCTGTCGCGGCGATACCCGCCGTGCCGAGCGACCCGTCCGCATCGCCTGTGGGCAGTGACGGTAGCGCGAGCTTGCCCTTCAGTTCGGCGAGGCGGGCCCGCAAGCCGGTGAGGAAGTCGGGCGATTGAGTCTCCACATCGGCATCCAGATCGGCGAGTACCGCGTCAAGGTCGGCGGCGGCTTCGGGCACAGCAATGCTTGGGGCGGCGGCGGCGATACCTGCATCGCCAGTGGGGAGCGATGGTAGCGCCAGCTTGATTGCGAGCTGCTCGCGCAAAGCCGCGAGGCGGGCCCGCCAGCCAATCAGTGCGTCGGCATCGAGATCGGCATCGGGCGTGGTCAGTGTCGCTCGCAGTGCGGCGTACTCGGTGCGGAACTCGT
Source organism: Chloroflexaceae bacterium (assembly GCA_012031225.1). GTDB lineage: Bacteria > Chloroflexota > Chloroflexia > Chloroflexales > Chloroflexaceae > JAAUTZ01. Next base: position 52,677 of record JAAUTZ010000001.1, on the reverse strand, counting down.
GATCCGGGTCTAGCCCGTGGAGCGCATCGGCAAAGCGGGCATCAAACGCATCGAGATCGGCGTTCAGGCGGGACCGCTCGTAGCGCGTAGCGAGTTGGGTTTCGACTTCAGGCGGGAGGGCAGTGAGGTCAAGCTCGCCACTGGGCAGGGTGGGCAAGGTCAGCCCAGCGGCAAGCCCCACGCCTGCGCCTGTCGCGGCGATACCCGCCGTGCCGAGCGACCCATCCGCATCGCCTGTGGGCAGCGACGGTAGATGCAGTTTGCCCTTCAGTTCGGCGAGGCGGGCCCGCAAGCCGGTGAGGAAGTCGGGCGATTGCACATCCACGTCGGTATCCAGATCGGTGAGTACCGCGTCGAGGTCGGCGGCGGCTTCGGGCACGGCACTGCTTGGGACGGCGGCGGCGATACCCGCATCGCCAGTGGGCAGTGATGGTAGCGCGAGCTTGATTGCGAGCTGCTCGCGCAAAGCGGCGAGGCGGGCCCGCCAGCCAATCAGTGCGTCGGCATCGAGATCGGTATCGGGCGTGGTCAGTGTCGCCCGCAATGCCGCATACTCGGTGCGGAACTCGTGATCCGGGTCTAGCTCGTGGAGCGTATCAGCAAAGCGGGCATCAAACGCATCGAGATCAGCGTTCAGGCGGTACCGCTCGTAGCGCGTAGCGAGTTGGGTTTCCACTTCGGGCGGGAGGGCGGTGAGGTCAAGCTCGCCACTGGAGAGCGTGGGCAGGGTTAGCCCGGCGGCTAGCCCCGCGCCTGTGGCAGCGATACCCGCCGTGCCGAGCGACCCATCCGCATCGCCAGTGGGCAGTGACGGTAGCGCCAGCTTGCCCTTCAGTTCAGCGAGGCGGGCCCGCAAGCCGGTGAGGAAGTCGGGCGATTGAGTCTCCACATCGGCATCCAGATCGGCGAGTACCGCGTCGAGGTCGGCGGCGGCGATACCCGCATCGCCGGTGGGGAGCGATGGTAGCGCCAGCTTGCCCTTTAGTTCGGCGAGGCGGGCCCGCCAGCCAATCAGTGCGTTGGCATCGAGATCGGCATCGGGCGTGGTCAGTGCTGATCGCAGTGCGGCGTACTCGGTGCGGAACTCGTGATCCGGGTCTAGCCCGTGGAGCGTATCGGCAAAGCGGGCATCAAACGCATCGAGATCGGCGTTCAGGCGGGACCGCTCGTAGCGCGTAGCGAGTTGGGTTTCCACTTCAGGCGGGAGGGCGGTGAGGTCAAGCTCGCCACTGGAGAGCGTGGGCAAGGTCAGCCCTGCGGCAAGCCCCGCGCCTGCGCCCGTCGCAGCGATACCTGCCGTGCCCAGTGACCCATCCGCATCGCCGGTGGGCAGCGATGGTAGCGCGAGCTTGCCCTTCAGTTCGGCGAGGCGGGCCCGCAAGCCGGTGAGGAAGTCGGGCGATTGCACATCCACATCGGCATCCAGATCGGCGAGTACCGCGTCGAGGTCGGCGGCTATCCTCACTGATACTGGCTCGGCGGCTACTGCTACGGCTGGCAGGTCAACCTCAGCCGTAGGCCCTACTAGTTCCGCTTCAACAATCTTAACCACAGCCACGTAGGAACTGTCCTGCACATCCAACTCAGTCCGTACTTCAGTAAAAGCGGTCTTCACTGTTGAGCCAGATTTCAACTCTTCCCCATCTGCACCACTCATGCTTGTTGCTCCTTCGATCATTATCAGGGCTTATATCCGTTATGGTGGTCTGCTTTCGGTTGTTGCGCTCCGTGCCAAACCTCGTCCTGTAAACGCTACGTATTTGGCGCACCAATGCCATGCTTGGTGTCGCCAGTGCGAAAGAAGAGCTGTGCTATGTGGTTATGCGCGTGCAATCTTGCTAGCAATCGAGTGATTGCAGGAGTTCGTATGTATTTTGTAATCTTTCCTTAACTAAATTATACTACGATTACGTAGCATTGGGCGAACCGCCTTTGCGCCCCACGAATCCTATGCGGCATGGTGCCAGCGTCCTTGCGCTAGGCGGCTTCGCGCCGCTCGGCGAGAATATGCGTGATTTGTTCTAAATGGTTGAGATCGTGCCACGCGGTCACAAGCAGTTGCTCCTCTAGCGTGATTGTGCCGCGTTTGGGGTGGCGTGCCGGGCGGGCCCAGTCGCTTTCGGCGCGGGCACTGAGGAAGCTGTGCAGCTGGGTGCGGTAGGTGTGCCACTGCTGATAAACCGTTTGTACATCACGGTGGTTGTAATCACCTGCAAGCACCAACTGGTCGGGATCGGGGAAGGGCAGTTCGGGGTTATCAGTCTCCACAACCACCTGCATCCGCTGAAGAAAGACCTGCTCAAAATCGAGCAAGTGCCCCATCACCTCCTGCACCGTCCAGCCATCGCCGCCATCGCGGTAACGGCGTAGCGCATCTGGGTCGGTGTGGCTGATGATGTAGCCGAGCGTGCCCCGAAAGCGGGCAAGCTGATCCAACACGAGGGCCCGGTAGGTCGGGTTCAGCATAGGTCAATCCTTTCACTACGTAGCATAGGCTGTATGTCTCTAGTATACGTCCGATTCAGACTACCGGCGGTCCCCGTGCAGCGAGGTGGTACGTACCGATTTAGACAGCCGTCCCAATCGCCGCTGCGCTAAATCGCAAAAGGGCATCCCGTGTGGAATGCCCTAGCTGCACTGGGCGGTTGTCCGCCCCCGCACTGATCCTGATCGTTATGCTCGCGCAGAACAGCGCGGGTGCGCGATCCCTATTCGGCGACGCGCTCGAAGATCAGCTGGGTCTGCTGATCGGCCGAGCTGAGCGTCAACGTATCGCCCTCAAGCGTGAAGGTCTCGATCTGTTCGAGGGCTTGCGTAAAGGCAAATTCCTGCTGCATCACATCTTCGGCGCAGGCCATCATGGTACTCATCGCAGGCCCAAAGCTGATCGTGTTGCCAGCGAGGGTGAAGCCCGCGTTGATTACATTGCAGCCGCCGCTGCCCGAAACCCGACCTTCGGGCAGGAACTGGAAGCCAGCCTCGCGCCCAATCTCCGCATTCACGATGGCACTGGTCGCCGTGCCTGCGCTGACCAGCGTGGTCAGTTTCCATGCCGTGCCTGTCAATTCATTCGTGCCCATCGTATCCTCCGCTTGCCGTTCAAAGACTAATGTATCGCCAGTGTCTGTGTTGAGCAGGAGTACATCTTCCGCCCGCTCATAATTGGTGACTGCGCCCAACAGCGTCAACATCGCTGTCTCTTGATCCAGAATCTCTGGCTCGCACGCCATCTCCGTGCTGCCCAGTGCCTCGAATGTGAGCGCATTGCCATCGAGTGTGTAGCCGCCAAAGAAGCGGTTACAGCCGCCCGAACCAGCCACACTGCCATCTGCTTCAAAGGTGATCTCAGGGGTGGTATCTGCCAAGACGGGCACGGCTACGCCGCCCTGATTCAGCGAGACTAGCCGCCACGTTGCATCGGTGAGGCTCTGCTCGCCGCTTGGTGCGGGGGTGGTGCTGGTACTGTCCGCCGCAAAGCGCAGCTCGCCCTCGCCGCCGCTTGCCGTCGTAAAGAAGATCGTCAGGGTGCTGGCATCAGCGACGAAGCGCGTGGCATCGTTGAGCGATTGGTTGAAGCGCAGCTCCTGATCCATAATCGGCTCTGGGCACGCCATCATCGTAGACAAGCCCATATCAAACGTAATCGCATCACCACTCATGCTATATCCGCCCGCCAAACGGTTGCAGCCGCCGGTGCCACTGTAGCGGCCTGCTCCATCGAAGGTGATGTTGGCCGGGGCATCGGGCAATGCGGGGGTTTCTGTGCCATCCTCCACAAAGGCGATCAGGTTCCACGCCACCCCAGCTAGCGGCGGCAGTTGGTCGCCACTCGTCGGCGGGATCGTGTTCGGGATTGGGTTGGCATCATTCGCACTGGCCCGGCTGAACAGCAGTGTATTCAGATTGCCATCTGCACCGGCAAAGAAGATGGTCAAACGATCATCCACCACTTCAAAGCGGGTTGCTGCCAGCAGGGCCTCTGTCACTTGCAACTCCTGCGCCATAATCGGCTCTGGGCAGGCGATCAGGGTTGAAATGCCCGCCTCGAAGCTGATGCTATCGCCATTCACGCTGTAGCTGCCCGCCAAGCGGTTGCAGCCGCCCGTGCCTGCATAGCGGCCTGCTTCGCCCTCAGGATCGAAGCTGATGCTCGCGGGGGCATCAGGCAGCGCAGGGGTCACCACCTCACCGACAGTAATCTCGACGAGGGTCCATTCTGTGCCCGCGAGTGGGTTGGCGGGGGGGGCGGGGGTCTCCTCGCGTGCGCCTGTGCTGGGGGGGCCTGAGCGGAACAGCAGCACCGTATCGCCTGCGCTCAAGGTCAGGCTGCGCTCTTCGAGCGTGAAGCCTGTAACCTGTTCGAGCAGTTGCAGGTAGGCGTACTCCTGCTCCATAATGCCCTCGACATCCGGGCAGAGCTTCTGGGTTGCGCCGGGGGCGGAGATGCTCAACGCATCGCCCGCGAAGCTCACCCCCGCAAAGTAGTTGTTGCAGCCCGCCGAGCCAGTGATGCGCCCGCCCTCTTCGTCAAAGCCTAGCGTGATCGCGGTGCCCTCAAGCAACGGCTGTTGGGCATCTGCCGCACCAAAGCTCTCTAGCACCCACTGCTTGCCGAGCAGATCGGCGGGGATGTTGGCGGCGGTTCCATTGCCGACGGGGGTGCGATTGACAACAGCAATCAAGATCAGCTTGCGCGATGAGCCATCCGCAGGCGGGTTCTCAATTGTCTCCTCACGCACCTGTAGCTCGTATTCAAAGCCGGGTTCGTAGGCAAAGCCTTCAATCTGATCGTAGTAGAGCTGCCACTCTGCGTCGCGGCTCTCTTTGATCTGGAGGCAGTCCATCGGGGCTACGCCTGTGCAAGGCGCAGTCTCGGCGGCAACGAAGATCGTCCGCTCCGGGCCACCAGCTACCGGCGCAGCATCGGGCGTAGCGGGCGGTGGCGTGGTTCCACACGCGGCCAGCGTCCCGATAGCGAGTAGCATCGTTAGGGTTACAAGCATCATTCGCATCGTAGTAGGGTTACTCCTCATAAGGTATCTGCACTCCGGCCTATGCCGGAGTAGTTTGGTCTATCCGTTAGGTAATACGCAAACAGCACCGATTTCGTTCCCGTGTTTGCGCCTCGCATGCCTGACACGCGAATGACAGCCGCCTGAATGCAACCTGAGCTAGCGGCAGTGCGTCATGGAGGGAGAGGGTGATCTACGCCACTGGCATGATGCACGTCGCCCGCCGATATGGTATGCTCTGAATAGATTCAGTATAGCACAGGTGCTACAGCTGATGCCTACGGATTAAGTGGTAGCTAGCGGGGGTTATGGGGCCGGCTCCGCACCGCATTGTCGGCATAGCTCGCCTAGCCCAGCACCCACACGTTAAGGATGGACATATGAATCGCTATCATCAAGATCGCATCGCCCCTCCCGCAATCAGGCTGCTGCTGCTGGTAGCCCTGCTGCTGGCGGGGTTGCCCACGCTCCCCGTTCGGGCCGCAAGTGGCAGCGTCAGCCCCGCAGCCGGGGCAGCCGGAACGCTGTTCAGCTTTGCCGCAGAAGGACTCGGTTCTAGTGAACAGATTGAGGCGTGGCTCGAAGACCCGCGCGGCCGCACGCGCTCGCTCGGTACCGATGTTGCGTCTAACCGCATCTTCTCCGATCCCGATGGCAACGCAAGCTGGGTCTGGCAATCGCCGGATGATGCGCCCGGCGGCAACTGGCTAGCGATTGCACGCGGCTCCCGCTCGCGCACGATCATCCGCATTCCTTTCACCGTTGAAGGGACGCAGACTGGTACGCCCCAGACATCGTTTTTTGTTGAGCCGCGTTCCGGTGTGCCCGGCACCACCTTCACCTTTGTTGGGCGGAGCACAGGCTTTGCGCCTAGTGAGCAGGTCGGCTCGTGGTTTATCCAGCCCGACGGCACGGTGCGCGATGTAGAGCAAGGGCAATCGGTAGATCCTGATGGGCAGATTTTCCGCTTGTGGACTGCGCCACTGGATGCCGAGCCGGGGACGTGGGTGTTTCGTGCGCTTGGCATCAGCACGGGCTACACGCTGGATATGACCTTCCGCATTGATAATCCGACTGAGCCGATAGATCTGCCGCCGCCGCCGCCCCTCTTTGTCGAGCCAACCAGTGGGCTACCGGGCACTGTGTTCAGCTTCACCGTTGGTGGCTTTGCCCGCAACGAGATTGTCGGCAACTGGCTGATCCGCCCGGATCTTGTCAGCCAAGATGCAGGCGAATGGCTCACCGCCGATGTCAATGGTGTGCTAACGTGGCAGTGGGAGTCGCCCCCCGCTACGCCTGCGGGGGTGTGGCGGTTCCGCACCAATGGCACCCAGACTCGCGGCTACCAAGAGATCGCCTTTGTGGTCGAGGGCGATAACCCAATCAGCCCTAGCACCAGCTTGCCGCCCGGCCAAGCCTTTCCGAGCGCAGGTCTCGCTGGCACCACCTTCACGCTGAATGCGGAAGGCTTCCTCGCAGAGGAACGGGCGTACTTCTGGCTCGCAACGGCTGCGGGGCAACCCGCCCGCGATGGGCAGAACCGCGTGATCGCCGAAGGAGCGGAACTCCGCGCCGACCGCGAGGGGCGCATCGCGTGGACGTGGCAGGCTCCGCAGCGCATGCTGCCCGGCGCATACCAGATCATCGTGCAGGGGCGGCTATCTAGCCCCTACTACGTGCAGATCCCGCTCACCATCACCGATCCCAACCGCCCCGAAGGCGCATCGCCGTCGCCAGTTGTGCCCGAAGATGGCTCGCCCGGCGTGGAGTTTACCTTCTATGCCGATGGCTTCAACGTGCATGAGTTTGTGGATATTTACTTCATTGATCCTGATGGGCGCACCGTCGGGCGCAACGATCCGAATTTCGCCGTTACCGACCTCAAGACCAACCGCTTCGGGAGCTTGACGTGGCAGTGGAAGGCTCCGCGCTACATCCGTGCCGGACGCTGGCAGACGGTGGTGGAAGGGCGCGACAGCCGCGTAACACGCACGATTGGCTTCAACATCTTCACCACCACCGAGACCCCCGCCCGTGCTAGCGTTACTCCCGAACAGGGGCAGCCGGGCACCACCTTCACCTTCACCGCCGATGGCTACCCGCGTGGCCGGCGCGTCGGCTATTGGCTCACCCGCCCCGATGGGACAATCGTGCGCGTTGGCGATCCCGAAGTGCTTGAGGCGGACGAGTCCGGCGTAGACCGCAACGGGCGCGTGACGGTCGTGTGGCAATCGCCCGATACGGTATCGCTCCAGCGCGGCGTGTGGCACTTGACCCTGCGGACATCCAAGCCGCAGACAGTGGATGAGGATATTACGACGGTGATCTACTTCACCATCGAATAGCAGAGACGATTAGAGGTGTCAGGTGCTAGGGTTGTGGCAACACGCCGCCCCGACACCCGACACCTGACACCTGACACCTGTAACCTGACACCCGACACCTGTAACCTGACACCTGTAACCTGACACCTGCGCTATGATCCCAGATTATCTCGAACTCGAAAACTTCATGTGCTATCGGGGGGAAGCCCGCCGCCTCAGCTTCGATGGCTTGCACGTTGCCTGTCTTTCTGGCGAGAACGGTGCCGGGAAATCGGCGTTGCTCGACGCAATCACATGGGCCGTGTGGGGCAGTGCCCGCACTAGCGACGATGAGCTGATCGCACAAGGCGCAACCGAGATGCGCGTCGAGTTTGGTTTTCGCCTCAACGATCAGCAGTATCGGGTTGCCCGCCGCCGCGAACGGGGGCGCACCACCCGCAGTGGCAAGACCGGTGCCGGGCGCAGCAGCGTAGATTTCCAGCTTTGGCGCGATGGGCACTGGAAGGCGATTGGCGAGGACACGATTGGCGAAACGAACCGCGCCATTATCCGCACGTTGGGCATGGGCTACGACACCTTTATCAATACCTCGTTCTTGATGCAAGGCCGCGCCGATGAGTTCACCCGCAAAACGCCCGGCGAACGCAAAGCCGTACTTGGCGAGATGCTAGAGCTAGCAATCTACGATGACCTCGCCAAAGCCGCCCGGGACAACGCCCGCGAACTCGACAGCACGGTGCTTGTCCTCACGAACTTGATTAGCGAACGCCAGCACGATGCAGATAAATTGCCCGAATATGTACAAGCAGCAACGGCGGCAGCCACCCACCTGCACGAACTTGAAGCCGCCCTGCTCACCAGCGAAGCCGCCCTACGTGATCTCGAAGGGCAATACCACACCCTGCACCAAATCCAACAGCAGCAGCGCGACCTGCTCACCGAGATTGCCGCGCAGGAGCGTACCCAGCAGGAGTATCAGCACAAGGTTGCCGAGCTTGAACAGCGCATCGCCGCCGATGAAACCATCCTTGCACAGGAGCCAACGATCCGCGCCGGGCTTGCCGAGCTTGCCGCCGCCCGTGCCACGCTCGCCCATCTCGATACCCTTCAGCCGCAGTATGATGCCTTGCGCGAGGTGCGCCGCGAACTGCAAGATCAGCTCAAAGATGCCCTGCGCCAGCTCAAGTCGCAGTACGAACAGGAACAGCATCCGCTCGCTGGCTTGTATGCCCAGCGCGCTGAACTGCCCATCCTTGCCCAGCAGATTGCCCAGCGTGAGGCCCAGCTTGCCACCCTTGCCGACCTGACAACCGCCCGCGCTGCGTGCCGCGCCGAGCGCAACACCATTGCGGAACAACTCCACCGCGCCCGCCCGCTACTGCGCCAGTATGACCAGCACCGCACCGAGCTGGCGCGGGCCCAACGCGAATTGGAACAGCAACAGGCAACAGCCCAGCGCGATCTGCATCGCCTTGGGCAGGAGCTAGCCACCTATGCCCAGCTTGAACAAGAGCTTCAGCACGCCCAAGCCCAACACCAGCGCAGCACGGAACTTGCGCCGCACCTTGCCGATCTGCGGCAACGCGAAACGCACCTGAGCCGCACGCTCGCCGAGCAGCACGCCCAATTGAAGCAGTACGACATGCTCACCAAGCAGCACCAGCAACGCCAACGCAGCCTGCACGCAGCCGAGACCACCACCTGCCCGCTGTGCCAGAGCGAACTCGGTGCGGCGGGGATGCACAACATTCAACAACACTATGCGACTGAATTGGCGCGTTTGGCGGCAGAGCAGGCCGCCGCACAAACTCAGATCACCCAGCTCGATCAAGAACTGGCGGCGTTGCGCGCGGAACTGAGCGACACTGAACGGACACTCGATCACGCCCGCCAAGCCGCTGCCCGCTTGCCCACCCTCCACGACCGCCAAACCCGCCACGCACAGGCCCAGTCCGAACACGCCGCCTTGCAGACGACCCTTGCCCAGCTTGCGGCAGAGCTAGCCGACATGACCTTTGCCCCAGAAACGCGCACCGCATTGGCAAGACTCGGCGCAGAGCTAAACACGCTGCTCGGTGCTCTGCTTGATCCGCACCCGGCTATCGAGCAGATCGAGCAACGCCAGCACGCCCTCGATCAGCAGCTGACCGACTTTGAAGCCCAGCTTGCTGACCAGAGTCGGCTACAGGCGGAACAGCACACCGCCCACCAGCGCACCCAGCAGATCCACGCCGCGCTTGCCGCCCTGCCTGCGCTAGAGGCCCAACGTGATGCGCTGCAAGCCCGGATAGACACGGGCGACTTCGCCCATGATGTGCGCCAGCAGGGGCGTGCCGTTGAAGCCCAACTAGAGGCATTGGGCTACAGCCCCGATCAGCACACTGCCGCCCGCACCGCTGTGCAACGCCTCGTGCAGTGGGAGCAGCGCGAAACCGAACTGCGGCTCGCCACGCAACGCCTGAGCAGTACCCGCGAAGCACTTGCTACCCAGCACGAATTGATCGCCCGCATCGCCGCCCAAATCAACGAACAGCGCACCCGCAGCAGTGAGTATGCCGCTCGCCTGCACGCCTTGCCCACCCTCGCGCAGCAGGTGCAAGCCGCGACTGCTGCCCTGAGCCAGCAACGCACCGCCCGCGATGCTGCGACTACCGCCCTGATCGAGCTACGCGGGCTACGTGAGCGGGCTGAACAGGCGGCCCGCGAAGTTCAACAGCGCACCACCGAACGGGATGCTAAAGCACACCGCCAGAGCCTCTTTGAGGAACTCGGCAAAGCCTTTGGCAAGCAGGGGGTGCAAGCCCTGCTGATTGAGACGGCGATCCCCGAAATTGAGCGCGAAGCCAATCGCCTGCTAGGGCGCATGACCGGCAATCAGATGCACATTAGCTTTGAGATGCAGCGCACCACCAAGCAGGGCAATGTGAGTGAGACGCTCGACATCAAGATTGCCGATGCACTGGGAACACGCAGCTACGATGCCTTTAGTGGCGGTGAGGCGATGCGGATCAACTTTGCGATCCGGGTCGCGCTCTCACGGATGCTGGCGGGGCGGGCAGGGTCACGGTTGGAGCTGCTGATTATTGATGAAGGCTTTGGCGCACTTGATACGGAGGGGCGCGAACGCTTCATCGAGGCGATCAGCAGCGTGCAAGATGACTTCAAGCGCATTCTTGTCATCACCCACATTGACGATCTGAAAGACCGCTTCCCCGCTCGGATCGAGATCACGCGCACCCCTTTAGGCAGCGTGTGGGCAGTCGTGTAGGGCGGGCGAGGGGCAGGTGCTCGGTGATGGTATAATCACAAGCATGTGCTGTTGCTGATGTTCGGAGGAGATCACGCCTGTGCCAATCCAGATTTTGTCGCCCACGGTTGCCGCCCAGATTGCCGCCGGAGAAGTGGTGGAACGCCCAGCATCGGTGGTGAAAGAGTTGCTCGATAACGCCCTCGATGCAGGCGCAACCCGGATCACCGTTGATGCTCGCGGCGGCGGCATCCGCGAGTTGCGGGTGCAGGATGACGGGAGCGGGATTGCCGCCGATGAGGTTGAGCTAGCCTTTGAGCGGCACGCCACCAGCAAGCTCGCCCACACCAGCGATCTGTGGGCGTTGCAGACGCTCGGCTTTCGCGGCGAGGCCTTGCCGAGCATCGCCAGCGTCGCCCAGATCATCTGCATTACCCGCACGGCCGCTGAGGAAGTCGGCACCGAGCTACGCATCGCGGGCGGCACGATCCAAGAACGGCTGACGCGCGGTTGCTCGCCGGGCACCAGCATCACCGTCCGCAACCTGTTCTACAATACGCCCGTGCGCCGCGACTACCTGCGCTCCGAGTCTACCGAGATGGTTGCAATCACGCAGGTGGTGCAGCATACCGCGCTGGCCTACCCGCACGTCCGCTTCACGCTCCTGCTCGATGGGCGGCTTGCATTGCAGACGAACGGCAGCGGCGATCTGCGGGATGTGGTGGTAGACATCTACGGGCTAGAGACGGCTCGCCAGCTTTTGCCCGTGCATGCGGAATACGGCGCAGAGATAGATGCGGTGCAGGTGCGCGGGCTGATCTCGCCGCCGAGCGTGACCCGTAGCGCACGCACCGCCATGCACCTGATCGTCAATCAGCGGGTGGTGCAGGCCCGCGGCGCACTCGCGGCGGTGGTGAGCGAAGCCTACCACACGATGCTGATGAAAGGCCGCCACCCGATTGTGGTGCTAGCAGTAGACGTGCATCCGGCGGCGGTAGATGTGAACATTCACCCAACCAAAGCCGAAGTCAAGTTCCGCGACCAGCAGCGGGTGATGAGCGTGATCGGGCGGGCCGTGCGGGATGCGCTCGTTGCGGGTACGGGGGTGGTGACGTGGGGCGATGGCGCTAACGCTAGCGAACTGCCCCGCCGGTTTGAGGTGCGCCCTGCGCCCCCCCCGCCTGCGCCGCCGAGTTCGGCGTGGGGTGTGGGCGATCCGGTTTGGACGGCTCAGAGCCGGTGGGAGTGTGGGTGCGCCGCCGCCGGCTCTGCCGCTTGGGCCTGAGCCGGAAGCCGCACCCCTCGCGCCTGAGCTAGCCGCATCGCCAGCCCACGCAGGAGCAGCGGATGTGGATGGGCCAACCCCAAGCGCGGCTCTCGCCGCCGCGCTACCCGCGCCTGAGCCACACCCCAATCCGGCCCAGCTGTCACATCTGCCGCCGCTGCGCGTGATCGGGCAAGTCGGACTGACCTACATCGTGGCTGAGTCGCCGGAGGGCATGTACTTGATTGACCAGCACGCCGCGCACGAACGGATCACCTACGAACGGCTTATGCAGCAGCGGGGGCAGGGCCGCATCGAGTCGCAGGAACTGCTGATGCCGATCACGGTCGCGCTACCACCTGCCGCTGCCGAACTCCTGCTGCACGCGGGCGAACAACTAGGCGAGTGGGGCTTCAGCTTGGATGCGTGGGGCGAAGGCATGGTGCGCTTGCGGGCGGCTCCGCCAACGCTGGCTCTAGAGGAAGCACAGCAGGCCCTCCTTGAGATTGCCGATTACCTCAACGGGCAAGGCGGCAGCACGCCCGATGACTGGCGTGAAGCCATGCTGACGACGCTCGCCTGCCATACGTCGGTGCGGGCCGGGCGCGTGCTGAGTGTGGAGGAGATGCGCGAGCTGCTGCTGGCCCTAGAACGCTGCGTTAGCCCGCGCACCTGCCCGCATGGCCGCCCGACGATGGTGCTGCTCACGCCGGGCCAGCTAGAGCGGCAATTCGGGCGGCGGGTGTGATCTCCGCTAGAAAATCCGCGCCGCGTAGATTGTCTGGTCGCGTTCGGGGCCTACCCCAATCATGCCCAGCCGCGCCCCGACTAGCTCGCAGATCCGGGCAACATAGGCTTGGGCAGCGGGCGGCAGGTGGTGGAAATCGCGGATGTGCGAGGTGGGGGTGCGCCAGCCGGGGAGTTCCTCGTAAATCGGATCAATGCGCTTGATATTGACCAGCGATGAGGGGGGCGTATAGATAATCTCATCGCCGAGCTTATACGCCACACAGATCTTGATCGTGGGCAGCGTATCGAGCACATCCAGCTTGGTGATAGCCAGTGTATCAATCCCATTGAACTCTACCGTATACCGCGCCAGCACCGCATCAAACCAGCCTACACGCCGCACGCGCCCAGTCGTTGTGCCAACCTCAGCCCACGGCGTACCGACTTGGAGCAGCGTCTCGGTGACGGGATCATCAAGGGCGATCTCGGTTGGGAAGGGCCCTTCGCCGACGCGGGTGGCATAGGCCTTGTAGGCTCCGATCACTGAATTCAGGCGCGTGGGGCCTACGCCCGCCCCCTGACACGCACCTGCTGCGCCCGGCGGCGATGACGTGACGTAGGGGTACGTACCGAAATCCAGATCCAGCAGTGCGCCCTGTGCGCCCTCCAGCAGGATCGGCGCATCTTGGGTCAGTTCGCGTTGGATCATCGGGTGGATGTTGGTGATGTGGCGCATCAGGCGCACACCATAGCGCACGTAGGCGAGGAAGGTTTCCATTAGAGGGACCGGCTTGACCTCGTAGAAGCGCGTCAGGACTTGGTTCTTCTGCTCAATGATCGGCTTGAGCCGCGCAAGGAACATCTCCTGATCGAGCAAATCACCGGCGCGAATGCCAATGCGGGCAACCTTATCCGCATAGGCGGGACCGATCCCGCGCCCCGTCGTGCCGATCTTGTTGTCGCCGCGGGCGCGTTCTTCGAGTTTATCTTGCAAGACGTGGTAGGGCATGATGACATGTGCTCGATCACTAATATACAGGTTCGCGGTCGAGATGCCGCGCTCTTCGAGGCTGTCTAGCTCCTCGATGAGAATCTTTGGATCAATCACGACCCCATGTCCAATTATGTTGATCGTTTCAGGATTACAAATACCAGCAGGGGTCAGGTGTAGCTTAAATGTGCCGTGCTTATTCACTACCGTATGGCCAGCGTTGTTACCCCCGCCATAGCGCACCACCATACGGGCTTTGCCCGCCAGCGCATCCACAATGCGCCCTTTGCCTTCATCCCCCCACTGCCCCCCAATTAGTGCTACGAGTGGCATGCTGCGCCCCCTTCTCTTGTAGACTAGCCCCGCCGATTGTGCTACGCGGATGTGTGTACGTTTGGTAAAGACTCTGACAGATCATCCATCGGCACATTGGCACGTTGGCATCAGGATGATCTGCGCCTTGTATTATACCCGATTCTCTGCATGGCGTGGCAGAGCTACAAGATTTGGCGCAGCTTGGCGAGGGCTTCATCTACGTGTTGCGGCGTGATAATGAGGGGCGGCAGCAGGCGAATGACATCCGCGCCCGCCGTTGCCACCAATAGCCCGACATCGTGCCCGCGCATGCGTACCTCTGCGGCGGCTCCGTTGATCTTGATCCCGCGCATCAAGCCGCACCCGCGCAGCTCTAGGATGCGTTCGGGGTAGTCGGTGGCGAGATCGTGCAGGCTCTCATCAAGGTAGTTGCTCACCGCGCCTACATGGCTGAGGAACGCCGGATCGCTGATGCGGCGCAACACCGCCTGCGCCACTGCGGTGACGAATGGGTTGCCGCCGAAGGTTGTGCCGTGATCGCCGGGCTGGATCGCATCCGCCACACATTGGTTGAGCAGCACCGCCCCAATCGGCATGCCCCCGGCGAGCGGCTTGGCAATCGCCATCAGATCGGGGCGGAGCTGCGCGTGTTGGTGGGCCCACAGCGTACCGGTGCGCCCCATGCCACACTGGATTTCATCCACCACGAGCAGGGCCCGGTGCTGATCGCAGAGGTCGCGCACGGCTTGCAAAAACGCTGGGCTAGCCACCCGCAAGCCACCTTCGCCCTGCACTGGCTCGATCACAACGGCACACACCTCAGCCGTGATTGCTTCGGCAATGCTATCCAGATCGTTGTACCGCGCAAAACGCACGTCGGGCATCACCGGCATAAACGGCAGGCGATACTTGTCAGTTGCCGTCAGTGCAACGGATCCCATCGTGCGCCCGTGAAACGAGCCATCAAAGGCTACGATAGTCGTTTTGCCTTCGCCGTAGAATGTCCGCGCAAACTTGCGGCTGAACTTGATGCAGGCTTCAATCGCTTCGGTGCCACTGTTGCTAAAGTAGACCCGATTGAAATATGGTGCAGTGGCGAGCAGTTGCTTGGCAAGGCTGGTTGCGGGGGCCGTGTGATACAGATTGGAGACGTGGATCAGGCGGGTGGCCTGCTCCGCGACAATCTGGGCGACTTCGGCATCGCCATAGCCGAGCGCATTCACGGCAATGCCCGCCACAAAGTCGAGGTATTGCCGCCCTTCAGTATCATAGAGGTACACGCCCTCGCCACGCTCCAGCACAAAATCGGGGCGGATGTAGGTTTGCAAAATATACGCTTGCTCATCCTGCACCGTCGTTGTCGCAGGCCCTGTATCGCTGATCGTCATCTGTGGCTATCCTTTCCAGCATTGCCAATCGTGATCTGAATTGCTGAGTATTATAGCATAGCAGAGCGATACTACGGTTATGCTTGCGCGAGGCCTGAGACGAAACCAGTCTCCCGCACCGCCAGCAACGCTGGTATACTACCTAGAGCAACTGTAAGCATAAAACCTACTCTGAGAAAGGCATACCCTGATGCGAATTGTTTCTCTGCTCCCTAGCACCACCGAGATTGTCTGTGCGCTCGGCTTGAGCGATGCGCTCGTAGCGGTGACGCACGAGTGTGATTACCCGCTAGCGGTATTGGACAAACCGATCATCACCCGCAGCAGCATGCCCCATACTGGGCTAACCTCCGCCGAGATTGATACACTGGTGACGGCGCAGGTGCGCGATCAGCTCTCGATCTACGCCCTCGATGACGACTTGCTCGCCACGCTCCAGCCCAACCTGATCCTGACCCAAGCCTTGTGCGAGGTGTGCGCGGTGGCCTTCGATCAGGTGCAACGGGCGGTGCGTGATCTGGGGGCGGTGGGCGATCTGCCGCGCATCCTCTCGCTTGAGCCAACGACACTGGAAGGGATCTTCGAGACGATTGAGATAGTCGGTGCAGCGACGGCGACACAGGCGCAGGCGCACGCATTGACGGCATCGTTGCGCCAGCGCGTGCAGCATGTCGCCGAGCGGGTGGCACAGGCACAGGTGGCGCGTGCGCGGGTGGCCTGCTTCGAGTGGCTCGACCCGATCTTTGGGCCCGGTCACTGGGTTCCCGAAATGGTCACGCTGGCGGGGGGGGAACCGGTGCTAGGACAGGCGGGGCAGGTCTCGCCGCGTATGGCGTGGGACGAAGTTTGCCGCCGTGCGCCAGAGGTGATTGTGCTGACTTGCTGCGGCTTCGATGTGGAGCGCACCCTCGCCGAAGCGGCGGTGACGCTGCCGCAGCGGCCGGGCTGGGATGGGCTACCGGCGGTGCAGGCGGGGCGCGTGTATGCGGTGGATGGCAACGCCTTCTTTAGCCGGCCCGGCCCGCGTGTGGTCGAGGGGCTAGAGCTGCTGGCGCACCTGTTCCACCCGCAGCTGTTCCCCGAACTAGCGGGGGTAGGTGAGGCGGTGGTGTTCGGCGCAGCTACGCCTGTGGCGTGAGGGTGGCAGCGTGGCAGGTCTCAGGTGGCAGGTGACAGGTGACAGGTGTTAGGTGCTAGGGAGAACATGGCGGGCATACCACGAAGAACACGAAGAACACGAAGAATAGGCAAGTACAGATGCGAATTGACGACAGGTTCTAGAAGGTAGGTGCGAGGGGATAGGTGGTCTTCGTGGTTTGCGCGGTGTGCCTTCCCTGTGACCTGAAACCTGTGACCTGAAACCTGTGACCTGAAGCCTGTGACCTGAAACCTGTGACCTGAAACCTGCCACCTAGCGTAGCATGTTAGTCGAGCTTACCATGCTATAATATGCGCAGATATAGTGTACTGCCTAGTGGATAGATAGAAACGTATGACCTTGAACCGGACTCAAATCGAAGCCTTGCCCGCGAGCTACCAGATTGAACATATTATGGTGCGCCCAAATATCATTCTGGCTCCGATGGCCGGCGTAACCGATAGCACCTTCCGCCGCATGATCTTGGGCATGGGTGGCTGTGGGCTGGTCTCCACCGAAATGACCAACGCCAACAGCATCAGCCCGAAAGCCCTCAAGCGGCATCACCTGCTCGATTTCCTGCCCGAAGAACGCCCCCTCACAATGCAACTGAGCGGCAACGAGCCAGAAGCCGTCGCCCGTGCTGCCGCAACTGTTGAGCAGCTCGGTGCGGATATTCTCGACATCAACTGCGGCTGCCCCTCGCCCAAAGTCACAGGGGGCGGGCACGGCGCATCGTTGCTGCGCGATCTGCCGAAGCTGGAGCGGGTGCTACGGGCCGTCAAACAAGCGGTCAGCATTCCCGTCACGCTGAAGTTTCGGGCGGGCTGGGATGAGGACAGTTTGAACTACCTTGATACGGCCAAGATTGCGGAGGCGTGCGGGATCGCTGCAATTGCCCTGCACCCGCGCACCCGCGAACAACGCTACACAGGCCATGCCGACTGGAGCCGGATCGCCGCTGTGAAGCAGGCCGTCAGCATACCGGTGATCGGTAGTGGCGATGTGCGCGATGCCCACGATGCGCTGGAGCGGCTGCACACGGCTGGCGTAGACGGCGTGATGATCGGGCGGGCGGCAATGTCCAATCCGTGGATCTTCTTGCAGATCAGCCAGCTTCGGCGAGGCGGGCCGGTCTTCCAACCGACCCCCGCCGATAAGTGCGACTTGCTGTTGCGCTACATCGAGATGTGCAGCCACGATATGCCTGAACAGCTTGCGCTGAACAAGCTCAAGCAGCTGATCGGGCAGCTTGCGCTCGGCTTGCCCTACAGTGCCGAGATGCGAGCCAATGTGCAGCGCAGCCGTGAGGTCAGTACCGCTCGCCAGATCATCAGCGATTACTTTGCACCCTACGCCGCCCAAGCCGATCTGCCTTGCGCTCCTCACCCCGAATTGGTGGCGGCATGAACACCGATCCAATCAGTACCCGCTACTTGACGCTTGCCCTCGAACTGGATCGCCAGATCGAAGGGCTGGTGGATGCCTACATCGGTGCGCCCGAACTACGTGCGAGCGTCCTCGCCCAGCCGTTGCGTCCGGCGGAAGCGATTGCTGATGAGCTAGTCGCCCTGCATTGCGAACTGCGCCAGAGCGACTACCCCGCCCGGCGCAGAGCCTACCTAGAAGCCCAACTGCGGGCCCTGATCGGGCTTGCCCGCAAGCAAGCGGGCGATGTACTTACCTACCCTGAGGAAGTCCGCACCTGCTTTGACATTGAGCCGCACTTCGTAGATGAGGCGCTGTTTGAGGAAGCCAATGCCCAACTCGACGCACTGCTGCCGCGCCCTACGCCGGATGCCAGCCTCAGTACCCGCTACGCAGCGTGGCGCAGCCAGTTCATCATTGCGTCCGATGTGGCGATGCGGTTGATCGAGCGGATCGCCTACGAAGCCTGCACCCGCACCGCTGCCCTGCTCGACCTGCCGGAGGGCGAGGGGGTGCAGTTTGTGTTGGTCAACGATAAGCCGTGGAGTGGCTACAACTGGTATCTCGGCAATGCCCAATCTCGCGTTGAGATCAACACCGATCTGCCGATCTATGCCACTAGCCTGCTTGATCTGGTGTGCCACGAAGCCTATCCCGGCCACCACACCGAACACGCCCTGAAGGAACACCACCTGTACCACACGCAGGGCTGGGGCGAACACGCGATCCAGCTGATCAATACGCCGGAGTGTGTGATCGCGGAAGGGATTGCCACCCTCGCCGCCGAGATGATCTTCGGCAACGATGGTAGCTCTGGGGGCGATAGCGTGGCATGGGCAGCGACAGAGCTGTACCCACTTGCGGGCATTCACCTGTCTCCTGCCGCCCAAGCCGAGCTACGCCAGATCGGCACCGCCCGCCGCCACCTGCGAGCTTTGGGCAGCAATGCCGCGCTGCTGCTGCACGAGCGCGGAGCCAGCGAAGCGGATGTGCTTGCCTATCTCTTGCGCTACGGGGCGGGTACGCTGGATGAAGCCCGCCAACGCCTGCGCTTCATTCGCCACCCGCTCTGGCGAACCTACATCTTCACCTACACGAGCGGCTATGATCTGCTCAAGCAGTGGATCGGCAACCGCCCCGAACGGTTTGTCACGCTCTTGACTGAGCAGATTACGCCGGGTTGGGTTGAGCAGCAGGTCTTGGCAGAGGCGCAACAGTGTATGCATGATTAGGGGCAGGTGACACGGCGTACAGGGGCAGGGGCGAGGAAGGAAACGTATGCACGATGGCTACATCTTCACACTCGGCATCTGTGGGACTGCCGCCGCCAGCAGCCCGGCTCCGGCTCTGCTAGGGGCAATGTTGGTGGCATTGCCGCCGGTCAAACGCGCCGCGTATCTGGGCGATGTGCTGCGCCTGAATGGTTCCCGCGACCTGCCCCACCCTACCCGCGATAAGCTGCTGGATGAGGTGCTGGCCGATTTGCACGATGCCGAGCTACTCCTGATTGTTTCACCGATCTTCTTTCACCCCGTGACTGACGCGGTGAGCGTTCCCGCCCGCATGCAGCATCTGCTCGAACGGGCCCGCACGCTCCCCGCCGCCGCCCTGCGCGACAAGTGGGCGGTGCTTATCTCGCTGGCAAACCCGGACCACGCCCATCTGGTGCAGCAGCTTGATCCCGCGCAGCATCCCCTGCACACCTTCTGCGCGGCGGTGGGGATCCACGTTGTGGCGAGCCACCACGTTGCCACGGATACGACCGACCGTGACACGGCGCAGGTGTTGCAGGCATTGCTCGCAGACAAAGCCCGCACCGCCTACAGCCTGATCCGCAACCACTACCCAGATGCGTTGCCCCCGCCGGATGCCTTCCATTAAGCCGCCTACGCCGCCTGAAGCCGCTATTCTGCCGCGTATCCCTGCCGCCAAGAACCGGCTTGGTAATTGGCTGATCTACTATACCCTGATGAAGCCCGCCCTGCACGCCCATTTTGCGCGGGTGTGGGTGCAGCATTGTGGCCCACTGCCCCAGCCGGGTGCAGGCGCGTTGCTGATCTACCTGAACCATTCGGCGTGGTGGGATCTGTACCTGACGGCTTTGATTGATTACGAGATCTTAGGGCGACGCTTTGACAGCTATGGCATGATGGAAGAACAACAGCTTCGCCGCTACCGCTTCTTTACGTGGATGGGCGCATTCTCAGTGCATCGCAGCGACCGCCACGAAGCGAGCCGCTCGTTGCGCTATATTAGCCATGTGCTAGCAAGCCGCAACGGACGCGCTTTGTTCCTGTTTCCGCAGGGGCGCATCCTCCCCAACGATCAACGCCCGTTGCGGGTGTACACCGGGCTTGCCCGCATTGCCCAGCAGGTTCTCGCGCAGGGGCAGGCGGTGCAGCTGCTGCCCATCACTGCACGCTACGAGTTTCGCGGCGAACAACGCCCAGAGCTGTTTTTGCGGGTTGGCCCAGTGCAACGGCTCACGCCTGAACAGCCGCCCCGTGTGCCCGCTTTGACGGATCAGGTGGCGGCTACGCTCACCGCCAATCTGGATGCGCTACGCGAGCAGGTGGTCGCGGGCGATCTGCACCAATTCGCGGTGCTGCTGCGTGGGCGGCGCGGTATAGATCAGACCTTCGATGCGGTGTTGCGCTGGCTAAAGCGGGGCAGGTGGTAGGGGCGGTTGCTAGGGGCAGGTGGTGATGGGCAAACCTACGCGGCTTCAGCCCTTGCTGAACGCGTATTCATCCCAACACTCAACATAAGCTGGGTAGGGCCTAGATGTCGAAGTACAGCTTGTACTCGTGCGGGGTCGGGCGCATCTGTACGGGGATCACTTCTTCCGTGCGCTTGTAGTTGACATAGGACTCAATCACGTCTGGGGTGAATACATCGCCGCGCATCAGGAACTCGCTATCGGCTTCGAGCGCGTCGAGCGACTCGGTGAGTGAACCCGGCACCGACTTGATGTGAACCAGCTCTTCCGGCGACAGTTCGTACAAGTCCACGTCCACCGGATCGCCCGGCTCGATCTTGTTGATGATCCCATCCAGCCCAGCCATGAGCATGGCCGAGAAGGCGAGGTACGGGTTGGCGGATGGATCGGGGCAGCGGAACTCAACCCGCTTGGCTTTGGGGCTGTTCGAGTAGGCCGGGATCCGGCAGGCTGCGGAGCGGTTGCGCTGTGAATAGACGAGGTTGACGGGAGCCTCAAAGCCGGGCACGAGGCGGCGGTACGAATTGGTCGTTGGGGCGGCGAAGGCCAGCAGTGCGGGCGCGTGGGCCAGCAAGCCCCCGATGTAGTAGCGGGCCATATCGGACAGGTTGGCGTAGCCACCCTTGTCATCGAAGAACAGGGGCGTACCCTCTTTCCACAAGCTCTGGTGGGTGTGCATGCCACTACCGTTATCGCCAAAGAGCGGCTTGGGCATAAAGGTCGCAATATAGCCCATATCACGCGCCACCGCTTTGACGAGGTACTTGTAGTTCATCAAGGTGTCGGCCATCTTGAGGAGCGTATCGAAGCGCAGGTCAATTTCACACTGCCCGGCGGTAGCCACTTCGTGGTGGTGCAGCTCAACCTTCATCCCGATGGACATCATCGCCAACACGATATGGCTGCGAACATCTTGCAGGGTATCAGCGGGGGGCAAGGGGAAGTAGCCGCGCTTGGGCGGGATCTGGATCCCGCCGCCAGCGGTGGGGCTGTTCCACCATGCTTCGGGGCTATCCACCGCGAACATGGCCGTGTTCGTCTCGGACGTGTAACGCACATCGGTGAAGAGGAAGAATTCAGCTTCTGGGCCCATAAAGCAGGTGTCGGCAATGCCGCTCGACTTCAGGAAGGCTTCGGCTTTGCGGGCAATGTTGCGCGGGTCGCGGGAATAGGGTTGCAGCGTAATCGGATCGCTGATGTCGCCCAGAATAGCCAGTGTCGGCACTTCGAGGGTCGGGTCAACAAAAGCCGAACTTGGATCGGGGAAAACAATCATGTCGCTCTGATCAATCGTTTGGAAGCCACGTACCGACGAACCGTCGAAGCCTAGCCCATCTTCAAACGCACCTTCATCGAACATTGCGGCAGGCACCGTAAAGTGCTGCTGCGTGCCGGGCAAATCAATGAAACGCACATCCACCATTTTGATGTCATTGGTTTTGATGTACTCCAACACTTCTTTAGGACTTGAAAACATACGTCTCTCTCCTGAGTATTCAGACTACAGAACACAGCAAGGTTCCGCCATTGGAAACTGATTTGTTGTAACAGAAAACACCTGTGGAAATAGGCACTATGCTTCATGGTACGCGATTATTGGGCGTGTGCCTACAGTGCGACTATCCAAAGAACACCCGATCAACTTTGGATGCTTTGCCCAAAGCCAGCTCTATGCCGCGCCGCCTAGAAAATAGACAGATACCGTTCAATCTCCCACTGCGAGATGAAGCTACTGTAGTCGTGCCACTCTTGCAGCTTGGCATCCAGAAACCGCTCGTAGACGTGGGGGCCTAGAGCGGCCTGCACAACATCGTCTTCTTGCAGGGCTTGCAACGCCTCACCGAGCGAGGTGGGCAGGGCTTCCAAGCCGAGCGCACGCGGATCAACGTGGAACAGATCCTCCTCTGCGGCTTCACCGAGCGGCAGTTCGCGCTTGATCCCATCCAGCCCAGCGGCCAGCATCACCGCCAAGGCGAGGTAGGGGTTGCACGAGGGATCGGGGCAGCGCATCTCCACCCGTGTGGCGTGCCCGCGCCCAATGCTTGTGCGGGGCACCCGGATCAATGCCGAGCGATTGGTATGGCCCCAGCTCAGGTACACGGGAGCTTCATAGCCGGGCACGAGCCGCTTGTACGAATTGACGAGCGGGGCAAGGATTGCCGTCATGCCTTTGGCGTGGGCCAACAAGCCCGCAATGAACTGACGGGCGGTTTTCGATAGCCCGTAGGCATCCGCCGGATCGTGAAACACATTCGCACCGGTGGCAATATCGGTGAGGTTCTGATGGATGTGCATGCCATTGCCATTCACACCTGCCACCGGCTTGGGCATAAACGAGGCATACAAGCCATACTGCTGGGCCACCGCCTTGATCGTCATCCGGCACGTCATGGTGTTATCGGCGGCTCGCATCGCATCGCTGTAGGAGAGATCAATCTCGTGCTGCCCAGCCGCGACTTCGTGGTGGCTCGCATCCACCGATACGCCGAATGCTTTGAGGGCCTGCACCATCGAGCGGCGCACATCCACCGCTTGATCGGTAGAGACATCGAAGTAGCTCGCATCGTCGTGGGGGATCGGGCGCGGCAGGCGCAGGCTCTCGCCCTTGAACAGGAAGAACTCCAACTCAGGGCCTACGGTGTAGTTGTAGCCCAGATCCACGGCCTGCTGCAACATGCGCGTCAGCACATAACGGGGATCGCCCGCGAAGGGCTTGCCGTGTGGCGTATACACATGGCAAATGATGCGGGCGGTGCGGCTCTCTGGGTCAGTATCCCACGGGATGGGCTGGAAGGTGGCGGGGTCGGGCACGAGGTACATATCGCTCTCGGCAACCCGCGCAAAGCCCTCAATTGAGGAGCCATCAAACCAGACCCCGTACTGAAGCGCACGCTCAAACTCCTCAACGGGGATCATCACGGTCTTAATCATGCCGAGAATATCCACAAATTGGAGATTGATGAAATGGACCTGTTGGTTGGCAACCTGTGCGAGCAACTCTGCCTTCTGGGTGTCGTTCATACCGCCATCCTTGCAATCCGTGCAATCTTTGCACCTGAACTTCCGCGAATATCTGCACAGTATTATACACGAGTTCAGGGGTGTGCCAACGTGGCCCGCTACCCGCCTCAGCCCACCACTGCCACAATTGGGCAAGATGTGGTATACTGGCAAATGGTGTAATTTTCGCACCAAACGCCGGGCTAACGCGCCAGCCCGTGCGCGATTCGGATAATGTTAGCATGAGGAGGAACCCAACCCGATGGCGCTTGATCAGGATGTTAAAGATACGATTGTCGAAAAGTATCAGACCCACGCGACTGATACTGGCTCAGCCGAAGTGCAGATTGCCTTGCTCACCGAACGAATTAACGGTTTGATTGCCCATATGCGTATTCACATTCACGACTTTAGCTCGCGGCGTGGCTTGCTGAAGCTCGTTGGGCGGCGGCGACGGCTGCTGACATACCTGCGCGATAAGGACAAAGCGCGGTATCTCGCCGTTATTGAGCAACTTGGGTTGCGGCGTTAAGCGGCTTGCCGAGCATGGCACGTAGGCTACACGGGATGCGTAAATGCAACAAAGCACCAGCCCAACTCAACCTACTGGTGCTTTATTGTTTTCCGCACCTGCGTACTCGGTGCAGCCACGAACCCTGCTCCACATACAGCCAGCACAGCTCACCCACAGCTATTTCCCCAAAGACAGACAACAGACAGAAGGATAAGGAAAGGTAGGTATGACCAATCGTGAAGTTTACACGGTAAGTGCCGAGATTGCCGGACGCACACTTACCCTTGAATCGGGCAAGTTCGCCGAGCAAGCCGACGGAGCGGTCACTGTCCGCTATGGTGATACGGTGTTGCTGGCAACGGTGGTTGCCGCCCGTGAAGCGCGTGAAGGTGCTGATTTCTTCCCGCTCACCGTAGATTATGAAGAGAAGATGTACGCCGCTGGTAAGATCCCCGGCAACTACTTCAAGCGTGAAGGGAAGCCCACTAATACGGCGATCCTGATTTCGCGCCTGACTGACCGCCCGCTGCGCCCGCTCTTTCCCAAAGGTTATCGCAATGAAGTGCAGGTGATTGTCACGACCTTCTCGATAGATACCACCTGCGATCCGGGTGCGCTGGCAATCATCGGCGCATCCGCTGCGCTTTCGATCAGCTCGATCCCCTTTGCCGGACCCGTTGGGGCGGTGCAGATGGGCCACCTCAATGGCTCCCTGACCGTCAACCCCTCGATGTCCGAAACCGAAACAAGCGGCCTTGATCTGCTGGTTGCAGGAACCGACGATGCCGTCTTGATGGTGGAAGCAGGAGCCAACGAACTCTCCGAAGCCGATATGCTCACCGCCATTCAGCAGGGGCACGCCGTCTGCAAACAGCTCGTTGCTTTGCAACGCGAACTGGTTGCCAAGTGTGGCAAGCCCAAGCTGCCCTTCGAGCCGCCTGCCAGCGATACGTCGCTCGAAGAAGCCGTCGCTGGCTACATTGGGGGGCGGCTACGAGCCGCGATCAACGATCCCAATAAGATGCAGCGCGAGGAGCAGACAAACGTGCTGCACGCCGATGTGCTGCACTACTTCACCGCCGATGAGCCGCCCGAAGAGCTACCCACCCGCCAAGCGGCGGTGAGCAAAGTTTTTGATACGCTCCTCAAAGCCGAAGTCCGCAATGCGATTTTGGAGCGTGGCGAGCGCGTAGATGGGCGCACGCTCACCGAGGTTCGCCCCCTGAGCATGGAAGTCGGGATGATCCCGCGTGTCCATGGCAGCGGCTTGTTTGCCCGTGGCCAGACCCAAGTCCTCACAATCACGACGCTTGGCTCACCGAGCGAAGAACAACGCCTCGATGATCTGGGTACGGAAACTTCCAAGACCTACATGCACCACTACAACTTCCCACCCTTTAGCACGGGCGAAGCCCGACGGCTTGGTGGCCCTCGCCGCCGCGACATTGGGCATGGCGCACTGGCTGAGCGGGCCCTGTATGCAGTGCTGCCCGATGATAACGACTTTCCCTACACGATGCGCCTCGTCAGCGAGGTGCTCAGCTCCAATGGCAGCAGCTCGATGGCGAGCGTCTGTGGCAGCAGCCTGAGCCTGATGGATGCAGGCGTGCCGATCAAACGCCATGTCGCCGGCATTGCAATGGGCTTGGTGACAGATGACAACGGACGCTGGACGGTTCTTACCGACATTCAAGGGATCGAGGATGCGCTCGGTGATATGGACTTCAAGGTGGCGGGCACCTCCGAGGGGATCACGGGGCTACAGCTAGACATCAAGACTACCGGCGTGACGTTTGAGATTATGCGGATTGCGTTTGAGCAAGCCCGCCAAGCGCGGCTATTCATCCTCGATGCGATGCAGTCCGTCCTGCCCACCCCGCGCCCCGAACTTTCACCGTATGCGCCACGCATCGTGACGCTGCAAATTCCGGTAGACAAGATCGGCGCATTGATTGGCCCCGGCGGCAAAACGATCCGCACGATCATTGATGAGACTGGCGCAACGATTGATGTGGAACCAGATGGGCGGGTGTTCATTGCCACCGCCGATGAATCCGCCGCGCAACGCGCAGTTGAGATGATTGAAGGGCTGACCCGCGACCCGAAAGTGGGCGACATCTTTCTCGGTAAGGTTGTGCGGATTATGAATTATGGGGCGTTCGTGAACATCTTGCCGGGCAAAGACGGCATGGTGCATATCAGCGAACTAGCATCCGGGCGGGTCAAGACCGTTGAAGAAATTGTCCAGATTGGCGATGACATCAACGTCATTGTGACTGACGTTGACGCGCAGGGTAAGATTAGCTTGAGCCGGCGTGCGCTGCTCGAAGGCGAAAGCTCATCGGCTGGAAGCAGCGGTGGGAGTAGTGGTGGGAACGGCGGCAAACGGGACGATACCCCGCGCAGTAGTTCCCGCAGTGGTGCAGACCGCCCGCGTCCGCGCCGGCGTGAACCCTAAACGGCGTGACGAGGGGTAATCGGAGATACTGAGCCAGACACAGGGGCAGCGCACTGGGTTGCCCCTTGCCAATTTCGACTGTAGACAGGGGTTGCCGCCAGAGCATATACACTCTATAATACGTATAAGATCTCAGAGCTTTACATGCTATGTGCGATCACCCGTGAAAGGTCAGATGTGGGCAAGCTCAAACGAGGGGCTAACCTCGCTTGCTGGAACCGTGATCAATACGTGCGGTAGGGTAGGATTCTGCATATGTCGTTGATTAAAAAAGGTGGCACGAAGATCCTTGGACAAGGTGCAGCCGAGCCGCCGCAGGCTGTGCCGGATGAGACTGCCCAGATACCAGATGACGCAACCAAGAATATTCCCCCGGCTGCACCCGCTCCGGGCGGTTCGCTGCCGCGTATTGCAGGCGGCACAACCAAGCATGTCGGTGCAGGGTTAACGCAGCTCCCAGAAGATGCGACGAAAAATGTGAGTGGTGACGCACCCCTGCCTGCTACTGATGCGACGAAAAATGTCACCCCTGTCGCCCCCGCTACGAAGCCAGCCCCGCCCGCCCACGGCACTCCGCCCCCTGCCCGCAAAGCCGCCGCCAATGATGATGAGGGGGGCAAGCGGAAAGCCGCCTTCGCGCAGACCCTTGCAGCCGGCACGATGCTCCAGCAACGCTATCAGATCGAGAATATTCTCGGTATCGGGGGCATGAGTGTGGTCTATCGTGGGCGCGATACGCGCTTGAAGTTCGGCAATGAAGCCCGTGTCTGTGCGATCAAAGAGATGTACCAAAGTGCCGTAGATACACAGACCCGCACCCTCAACCTGCGCCTTTTTGAGCGTGAAGCGGGCTTGCTGGCTACATTGAGCCACCCCACGATTCCGAAGGTATCCGACTTCTTTGAGGAGAACGGGCGCGTCTATCTCGTGATGGAGTTGATCAATGGGCAAGACTTGGATCAGGTCTTGCAGGAAGCGGGCAAGCCGATTGCCGAAGCGCGGGTGGTGCATTGGGCGGTGCAGATTTGCGACGTGCTTTCGTATCTCCACAATCTGCAACCGAACCCGATTGTCTTTCGGGATATGAAGCCTTCCAACATTGTCGTTACGCCCGAAGAGCGGATTGTGCTGATTGACTTCGGGATCGCCCGTCTGCTCGAACGGGGCGGCGTGAAAGGGACGATGATTGGCACTGAGGGCTATGCCCCACCCGAACAGTATCGTGGCATTGCTGAAGCCCAGAGCGATATTTACGCGCTCGGCGCAACGCTGCATCACCTCCTCACCAATGATGATCCGCGTCTGCAAACGCCGTTTACCTTTCACGAACGCCCAATCCGCAATCTCAATGCGGCCATCTCCGCCGATGTTGCGGGGATTGTTGAGAAAGCCCTCGAATATGATATGGCGAAACGTTGGGTAACGGCGGAAGATCTAAAGCAGGCGTTCGTGAGTCTTGGTGTAGGGGGTGGTGCGAATAGTTCACCATATGCGAGCAGTGCCGGTTCCGCTAGTACTGCCGCTGCATCAGTACGCAGCCGGGGCAGTGCGCCAAGCACCGAGTTGGTCTGGTCATTTACTTGCGAAGATGAAGTGCGTTCTTCGCCCCGCATCCAAGACAATATGCTCTACATCGGCTGCTACGATACCAACCTCTACGCCCTCGATGCGTTGCGCGGCGAATTTCGCTGGAAGTATGCTACCGAAGGCGGCATCCCCTCTACCGCCGATGTGTGGGAAAATATTGTCATTACGGGTTCCGAAGATGGCAAGGTGTATGGCTTGGATACCCGCACCGGCAAGCCGCTGTGGACCTTCCGCACCGAGCAGCCGATCCGCTCTTCACCGCGAGTGCATGAGCGACGGGTGTTTGTCTCCTCCGATGATCTGCACTTGTATGCCCTCGATGGCGCACGCGGTTCATTGCTCTGGAAGTATCGCTTCTGGTCGCCCGCACGCTCGACGGCATGGATCAATGGCGATGCGCTCTACATCGGCGGTGGTGATGGATTCGTCTACTGCATCGAAACCAAAAACGGCGGCGTGCGCTGGAAACAACGCACGCAGCAGCCGGTCATCTCTAGCCCGATCTATCACGAAGGAGCTATCTATGTTGGCTCATCGGACAACAACCTCTACGCGCTGGATGCCGAAGGCGGCTTTGCCATGTGGCGGTTCCGCACTGGCCATGCGGTCAACTCGTCGCCGATTGTGGTTGGCAGTCGCGTGTATGTCGGGAGTGCCGATGGCAACCTCTATGGTGTCGAACGGAAGAATGGCCGCTTGGCATGGAAGTATGAAACGGGCAGCCAGATTACATCGTCGCCGCGCCACCACAATGGGCGCATCTACATTGGTGCAATTGATGGCAATGTGTATGCGGTAGATGCTAGTGATGGACGCTTGGTCTGGGTCTTCCCGACAGGTGCACCGGTAGTCTCTACGCCCGCCATCCACAACGATGTGGTGTATATCGGCTCACTCGATCATAAGGTGTATGCACTACGGGCATAGCGAACGCGATAGGCGCAAGCGGCTACCGCCACGCCTATCTGATCGGTCAGTTTGTAAGCTATGCGATACAAGAAATGGGGATGCGTGTGTCCCAACAGCAATGCTCAGAGACAGAACAAGCCATCGTTCCGGCGGTATCTCCTGATTCATCCGGTACACGCGGAACAACGCCACTTGCTGCGCCAGCTGCCCCATCGCCGCAGGAGCCTGTCCCTGCGCCAACCGCGCCGCTCGGCCCACAGCTGCTTGCACCTGATGCTGCCGCAGCTGAAGCCGACATCAATGGAGCTTTGCAACTTGTACCTGATGCTGTCGTAGCTGAAGCCGACATCAATGGAGCTTTGCAACGTGTACCTGATGCTGCCGCAGCTGAAGCCGACATCAATGAAGCCCTGCAACTCGCCCTAGCTGATATGGCCGCTGAGCAGGATAATACTCCTGATGCTGCGCCGGATGATGATGAACTGCTCGGACTTGCCTCGCCAACCCAGCACACCCCTGAAGTAAATGAGGAAGCCCCACCCGCCGATCCGCCCACGCCCCGCGAACGTGGTAGCGATACTGCCCCGCTTGACGAACATCGCCTGCAAACGTTCGATGATGAACTGCTCACCCACTATCGCACTGCCGCACCGGTGCCGCCTGTTGTGCCCCCCGCCCCAGACTGCGACCCCCCATTGGATACGGATCGGCTGTCGCCGCTGGAGCAGGTGCAACCCACCCAGCAGGGGCTAGCCTTTGCGGTGCTGCGCGACATCGGACGGCAACGGCGCGAGAATCAAGATAGCGGGTTTGGCATGCTCTCCAGCTTGCCGCGTGAAGGAGCCGATCTGCCTTTGGGCTTGTTTGTTGTCGCAGATGGGATGGGCGGGCACGAAGCGGGCGGCTTAGCCAGCCGCTTAGCCGTTCACGCCGTCGCCGAGTCGGTGGTCAGCCAATTTATGCTGCCCGTGATGGAAGATAACACGACCACAGTGCTGCAAACCTTGATGATTGAAGCGGTGCAGTATGCCAATCAGGTGATCTGGGAACACGCCCAACAGCACGGCACCGATATGGGCACAACGTGTACCGCCGCCCTATTGGTGGGGCGGGCGTTGTATGTCGCCCACGTCGGCGACTCACGGGCGTACCTATTGGAGCATGGGCAGTTGCAACAGATTACCACCGATCACTCGATGGTTGCGCGGTTTGTCGAATTGGGGCAGATCACCCCCGAACAGGCCCACACGCACCCGCAGCGCAATCAACTCTATCGCGCTATTGGGCAGCAGCCCGATGTCGTGGTGGACTTTGTGTACCAACCGATTGGCACGGCATCGCACCTGCTGCTGTGCAGCGACGGGCTGTGGGGCATGCTCACGGATGCCCAGCTTACCCACGTTATGCAGCACACCATCTGGCCTCAAGATACCTGCCACGAACTGATTGCCCGTGCCAACCTTGCCGGCGGCGAAGACAATATTACGGCTCTTGTGGTTACGTTCCCAATCGCAGAAAGAGTAACGCTATGAAATCTGATATTCATCTGCAATGGAGTATCAGCCGCCCGGTGCTGCCGACAAGCACTGAGCCGCAATTGATCTATGCGTTGCTCGAAGCGAACCCCCAAGCGGTTGTCCGTACCGATTCTAAGCTCCCGCTCTGCCTATGCCTCGTAGTAGACCGTAGCTCCTCCATGCGCGGCGAACGCCTCAATCAAGTCAAAGATGCCACCCACCGCATCATTGATCATATGTCCAGCGAAGACTACTTCGCGCTTGTGACCTTTAATGACCGCGCCGACATTGTGATTCCGGCCCAGCGGGTCACCGACAAAGCCAACCTCAAACTCAAGGTCAGTGGTATTGAAGCAGCAGGCGGCACCGAAATGGCAACCGGGCTAGCGATGGCCGTGCAAGAAGTCCGCCGGATTGGGATGACCCGCGGCATTAGCCGGATTATGCTGCTCACGGATGGGCGCACCTACGGCGACGAAAGCCGCTGTGTCCAGATTGCGCGGCGGGCCCAAGAGCGGCGCATCGGCATGACGGTTCTTGGGATGGGCAGCGAGTGGAATGAAGATCTGCTCGAAACAATGGCCGCCCACGAGAATAGCCGCGCACATTACATCACCTCTGCCAAAGAAGTCACGCAGATGTTTGCCGAAGAGTTGCAGCGTATGCACGCCACCTTCGCGCAGAGTGTCAAGCTGTATGCCAAGCTGCGCGGCGATGGCATGCTGCGGGCACTGGATCGGGTGCGCCCCTTCATTGCCCCGATCAGCATCATTGAGGAGCAGACCCAAACGTGGACCGGCAATCTCGGCGACTGGCCAAGTGGCGATACACAAGCCTTTCTGATCGAGATGGTTGTGCCACCGCTGCCGGTTGGCGATCATCCCGTGCTCCAGATCGCCATTCGTTACACCGTGCCCGATGACAATGCTCAACAGCAAGTTGCGGCAACCACGATCCAAGTGCCTGTGCGCTCGCCCCAAGAAGCCGCTAAGCACGATCAGATCAACCCCAACGTGAAGCAATGGCTTGAACGAGTCGTGGCGTATCGGCTCCAGTCGCGGGCATGGCAAGCGATGGAAGCGGGCGATATTGAAGAAGCGACGGCCCGCCTGCGGATGGCTGGCACACGCTTGTTTGAGGCCGGTGAGACTGAGCTGGCCCGCACGGTGGAAGAAGAAGCAACCTTGATGCTGCAATCGGGGGTAACTACAGCCGAAGGCCGCAAGCGGATTAAGTATGGCACACGCGGCTTGATGGGCAAATCGTAATGCACGATGCGATGAGCCACAGATAAATTGAGATAGAACTATGCAACGCTGTTGGAACTGCGACGCACAACAAATGGATGGGGCAATCTTTTGTACCGATTGTGGGGCTAGCCTGATCGGGCGGCAGCGTCGGCAAGAGACGACGACAACGCTGGATGAGCCGGATAAAACAGTTCCTTCCTCTGCCGCCGCGCCCCCCGCCTACAACCCAACCGGCATGAGTCTGGTGTTGGTGCATGATGGGCGACGCTTGCAGCTCGAACCGAATACAATCTTGCTAGTAGGCCGAACCGATCAGAAACGCGGCATCATTCCCGACATTGATCTCGGCAACTACGGTGGCTATGATGCGGGCGTTTCGCGTCGCCACGCCATGATCGCGGTTTCTGAGAGCAACTGTACCGTTGAAGACCTCGAAAGTGCGAATGGAACCTTCGTGAATAATCAGCGGGTACACCCGCAACAACCATTGACGTTGCATCATGGGGATGAACTGAAATTTGGGACGCTGCTCCTGCGGGTTGAGATCCACCCATAACCCACGCAGGCCGTAGGGTCAGCCCGCCTACCGCCGCGTCCTATCGCTCAAGCTGTGAAAGGAGTAATCCGTATGGCCCGAAAAGTTATCTTGCACTTATCTGGCGAAGATCCGGTGGTTGGCGAGATTGATAACGATCCGCAACCGGGCGATCTGTTTATTAAAGTCAGCAACCTCCGCAAGCGGGATGGTAAAGACGTGGCGGGGATTGCACCCGGCGTACAGGCGGTGATCTATCCGTGGCATCGGATCACCTTCTTGGAGTTGATGCCGTCGGAAGAAGAACGCGGGAGCGTGATTGACTTCTTCCGCACATGAGCATGGGGCTGGGCACGCGCTACAGGCTGATGCGGTGCGCGAGGGTATGGCAATGCATGGGGTAATTTGTCGTGACAACATCATCAGGGCACAACCTAGAACAGGAAAACATCATGGTTGAACTACATCACCTGCGGCAGCACGTCGCTGAGTTGGAGCAGCAGCTGGCATATCAACACGCCGCCGAGCAGCAACGCCTTGCCTTGTTGAGTGAGCGCATCCGGCAGGAGCTATGTTTTATGGTGGGCATAGATCGCGCCCTGCGCCCTGCGCCGGGGCAACCGCTCAGCGAACACCAGCTTGCGCTCCTCGCGCATGTGAGCGATACCGGACAGCGCATTCTTGATCTGGTTGAGCAGCTTGTCGAGCCGGATCTGCCCGTCATTGCCGCCCGCCCTGCGGCAGCGGTGGGGGCTGAGCCAATCGTCTAGCAGAGCTGGGCCAGTACGAGACGGCATTGATCCTGTCCCCGCCGCCGTGCTCCCACCTCGCTCCCCGCTTGACGCACCGCTGTGCAGTGGTATCATAGCTCCGAGCGCGAAAGATATACTGTTTGGGATGCGCTGCGCCCAGTCGGGCCATGCCCAACATCCATCCATCATCAAGGAGTGACCTCATGCGTTATCTGCCATATACCGCTGCCGGATTGATCCCACTCTTGATCCTTGCCCTATTGCTTGGCTCACGGCCAATCCAGCCGACCCACGCCCAAGCGAGCGCGTCGCTCACGGTGCAGCCCGAAGTTGCCCCGCAGAATAGCAGCGTGACATTGACGCTGGCCGGCTTCCAACCTGAAGAAAGCATCACCCTCTGGCTCACCCTGCCGAACTTTGCGACAGAAACTATCGGTGATTACAAAGCCTCACTGACGGGCGATCTGGTGCTTGAGTACCGCATGGCTGCGACTCGCCCACAGGGGCAATATGCCTTCAGCGCACGCGGCAACCTGAGCGGCGCACGCGCCACCGCCCTGTTTGAGTTGACGCTCGGCGAGGGCGTGCCGCCCGATACGAGCGTCAGCGTGACGCTGGAGTCATCCAGCGTGCTGGAACAGGGCGACGAGTTCATCTTCATTGGCAGGGGCTTTGAGGCCCGCGAACGCATCTCGCTATGGATCAACTTGCCCACCCAGACGATTGAGGATCAGGGCTTTGTGATTGCGGATCGGGATGGTAACTTCCGTTTCACCCTCACGCTCGACAGTGCCTACCCCGAAGGAGCCTACCAACTCACCGCCTTCGGCAATCGCAGCCAGCTCACGGGTATCG
This sequence comes from Chloroflexaceae bacterium, assembly GCA_012031225.1. GTDB lineage: Bacteria > Chloroflexota > Chloroflexia > Chloroflexales > Chloroflexaceae > JAAUTZ01. Next base: position 18,745 of record JAAUTZ010000001.1, on the reverse strand, counting down.
TAGATTTCTTCCTGACGCGCGGGCAACTGCCCATCTTCGATCTGCCCGTCCTGTTCGTCAATCCGTCGCAGGTGCGCCAAGCTGAGACGATCCGCATCGAAGGGCAGAACTACGCCGCTGATGAGCGCGTGAGTGTCTGGATGACCCTCAATGATGGGGTGGTGGTGCAACTGCAAGAAGTCCGCACCGATCAGGATGGCAACTTCGGCTTCAGTCTCACGCTTGAGGCAACCCGCTTCCCCGCTGGACGGCATCAGATCACTGCCTTCGGGCGCAATAGTCTGCTCGTTGCGCTGGCACTGGTCGAGGTGCTGCCGGGCACCGGCGAGAACTGATCCGGCGTGCGGATCCTGTATGTTGCGAGTGGCATCCCTGTGCCGGGCACGCTGGGCGGCTCAACCCACGCTTTCGAGGTCGCCTGTGGGTTGGCGCGGCGCAAGCATCAGGTGCATCTGCTGGCCGCCCGCAGCACTGGGCAGTTCGAGCTAGCCAGCCTCGTGCGCCCCGTCTCGCAGCCGCATGCGGGCTTCCTGTTGCACTGGCAGCAACTCCCGCGTGGGCTGGCTCTGCTGGGCGCACCGCTGATCCTGCGCCTCGCTCGGGCGATCCAACCCGATGTGATTATGGAACGCTACTACAACTTTGCTGGGGGCGGCTTGATCGCCGCGCAGCAGCTCGGCATCCCCGCCCTGCTTGAAGTGAATGCCTTGATCGTAGACCCGCCTGCGGTCGTTAAACGCCGCCTCGATGATGCGCTCGGTAGCCCCCTACGGCGATGGGCTGAAGCCCAATGCCACGCCGCCACCCAGATTGTCACCCCGCTGCATACCACCGTGCCACCGAGCGTGCCGCGCCACAAAATCACCGAGCTGACGTGGGGCGCAGATGTTGATCGCTTCCTGCCGCCCAAGCCCGTCAGCCCGCCGCAGGTGGTCTTTCTCGGCTCGTTCCGCCACTGGCACGGTGTCCTTGATGTGGTGCGGGCGGGCTTGCTGCTGCTCGAACAGGGCGTAGCAGTGCAGTTTGTGCTGGTGGGCGATGGCCCTGAGCGGGCCCATGCCGAGCAGCTCGCCGCAGCGCAGGCGCATGCCTTTCACTTCACGGGTGCAATTCCGTATGAAGCGGTGCCTACCGTGCTGCAACAAGCCAGCGTAGGCATTGCGCCCTTCACCACCGCCACCCACCCCGCTCTCCGTGCAGCGGGCTTCTTCTGGTCGCCGCTCAAAGTCTTTGAGTATATGGCGGCGAGCCTCCCTGTTGTCACCACCGATCTGCACCCCCTCAATACGATCATCCGCGAGGGGCAGGAGGGAGCCTTGTTCCGTGAGGGTGATCTCCCTGACTTGGTAGCTGCGTTGCGGCGCGTCCTCAATGATGTGCAGCGGTCGCGCCAGATGGGGCGACAGGCCCGTGAGCGGGTGGTAGCGCACTACTCGTGGCAGCAGCACTGCGCCCAGCTCGAAGCCGTCTTGGAGCGTATCCTAGCGAGCGGGTGAAGCGGGGGCAGATGGGTGTTGGGCGGCTTCACCTGATCCCTCAATATACCTCGCATGGTTGATCTCAAACAGTGCCAGCTATAGTACACTATGATATAGGGGTACACCCACGTCCGTGCATCGCCCGTACCCGCAACATCACGCGCCCAGCGTGCGTCCTGTAGCTACAACCCAACGCTGCTACCACTTACCGAAATGGGTATAGTTTGCTACAATAATCAATGAGCGATACACTATCACAGGCATCGCAAGATCGCAGCATTGCGATAATCGGGAGCAACCTATGTGGAAACGCATCTTTGGCGGCAAGCAGCAGCCCAGTAACGGCGGCTACAAATTTGGCAATACCCACCTGATCGAACTGCGCCGCGTTATCAAAACCTATGAGACTGCTGCCGGATCGTTTACGGTGCTGAAGAATGTAGATTTGCAGATTGATCGCGGCGAATTTGTAGCGATCATTGGCAAGTCTGGCAGCGGCAAATCTACCCTGATCAATATGCTGACTGGCATTGATCGCCCCACTTCGGGCGAGGTGCTAGTGGGCGATGCTGCTATTCACACCTTCAGTGAGGGGCAAATGGCCGTATGGCGCGGCAAGAATTTGGGGATCATCTTCCAATTCTTCCAGCTTTTACCCACCTTGACCCTGATCGAGAATGTGATGTTGCCGATGGACTTTGCCAACATGTTCAGTCCATCCGAACGTCCTAAGCGGGCCCTGCATCTGCTTGAACAGGTTGAGATGAGCGAACACGCCTACAAGCTGCCGTCCGCCGTTTCGGGGGGGCAGGCCCAGCGGGTAGCGATTGCCCGTGCGCTAGCGAATGACCCACCGATCCTTGTGGCTGATGAGCCGACGGGTAGCCTCGACTCGAAGACGGCCAATGCCGTTTTTGTGTTGTTTGAGGATCTGATTAAGCAGGGCAAGACGATTGTGATGGTGACCCACGATAATGACCTTGCCCGCCGTGCCAGCCGCGCTGTGATCGTCGTGGATGGTGAAGTCACCAACCAATACGTCTCCCACGCCCTGCCCCATCTTGGCGTAGATCAGATGACTCGTGTTGCCCGCCAGCTCAAGCGTGAATTGCATGAGCCGAATGCAACGATTGTCTCGCAGGGCGATACCGCAGATCGCTTCTATATCATTACACGCGGCGCGGTGGACATCTTCTTGCCGCACCCGGATGGGCAAGAGATCCACGTAGATCGGCTCACTGAAGGGCAGTATTTCGGTGAGATCGGCTTGCTCAATGGTGACTCGCGGACGGCGAGTGCGCGAGCGTACCCCGATGGTGAGGTGGAAGTGGCAACGCTGGATCGGGAAGGCTTCTCAATCCTGTTGCAAGAATCGGATCAGACCCAAGTTGTGTTGGAGCGCATGCGCCAAGCCCGCCTCGAACGCGATCAGCGCACCCTTGTGAATGGGGCTGATCGTAGCAGTGGCAATGGTACGCCCAAAGTGACCACACCTGCTCCAGAATCGGTTGAGATTGAGTAGATCAGCATACGTAGGAACACAACGGTAGCCAACATTGAGAGAGGTACTCTATGCGTGCATGGATTTTCGGATTGATTGGGGTGGCGGTGATCGCAGCACTCGGCTTCCTCTTCTTCGGGCGTGGCGCTCAGCCAGATACGGCGCAGCAGGAACAGGAGCAACTGGAACTGTTGCCCCCGATCACCGCGAGTGAACGGGTTATTGCCGAAGCTGAAGTTGTGCCCGAAGCCTTTGTGGATATTGCCTTTGAGTCGAATGGCACGGTTGCTGAAGTGCTGGTAAGCGAAGGCGATATGGTTCAGGCAGGGGATGTAATCGCCCGCCTCGATACCCGCGAACTGGAGCTAGTGGTGCAGCAACGCACCGCCGATCTTGCGGTGACACGGGCGGCGTATGAGTTGCTGCTCGCCGGGGCAACCCAAGACGAGATTGACGCATCGGCGGCACGGCTGGCCAATGCCCAAGCCAACCTTGCCCAACGCGAAGCTGATATTGCCCGTTTCCAAGCCGATGTGGCCCAAGCCCAAGGCAACCTGCTCAGCCGGCAGGGGGATGTAACTGCCGCTGACATTGTCGCCGCTGAAGCCGAACTGAACGAGGCCCAAGCCGCGCTCGCGGATCTGCTCGATGGCGAAGATGCCGTGCAGATCCAGACCGCGCAGGCGGCTGTGGATGAGGCCCGGGCCCGCCTGAATGAAACCCTCGAAGGATCTAAGCCGGAAGATATTCAACTAGCCCAAGCCCGCCTGAATGAAGCCGAGGTGCGCTTGGAAGCTGACCGCAACCGGCTCTCGGCAGAAAAGACCCGCACCCAAGCCACAATGGATATTCGCGCCAACGAGCTACGTAATCGCCAAGATGAGTATAGCAGCGTGTATTGGGATGTGCGTGAGATCGAGCGCGAACTGAACGATATTGATCAGCAACGCTGGCGCGACCTGAAGAACCAAGAGGAACAGGCTCTGCGCCGCGTGCAAGATGCCGAAGCCCAACTGGAGCAGGCCCGGGTAGAATTTGAAGCCGCCCAGCAAGCCGAGATCACGGGTGTGCAGGTGGGCGAGGCGAGTATTGCCCAAGCCCGCGCTCAGCTGGACAACCTGCTCGTCCAGCCCCGCCCTGCCGACGTGGAAGTTGCCCGTGCGCGCCTGAACGATGCCGAAGCTCGCCTTGCCGATGCGCTGAAGCCGGCCAAGCCTGATCAAGTTGCCGCTGCGAATGCGCGCATTGCCCGTGCCCAAGCCAACCTAGATCGGCTGTTTGGCGCACAACGGGCGGGCCAGATCGCCGCCGCTGAAGCAAGTGTTGCCGCCGCTGCCGCCAATGTCGAGACGGCGAATGCGAGTGTTGCCGCGAGTGCCGCCGATGTGGAACGGGCCCGCGCCGAGCTGGGGAATGTGCAGTCGCCCCCGCGTGAGCCGGACATCAAGGATCGGGAAGCACGCATTGAGCAGGCTCAAGTTGCGCTGAGCCAAGCCGAACTCAATTTGGATCAGGCAACCTTGCTTGCACCGATGAGTGGCATGATGGTCAACTTTGATACCAAAGTCGGTGAGCGGGTGGTGGCCAATACTGCGCTTGGCTCAATTGCCGATCTGTCGGCGTGGAAAGTCGAAACAACCGATTTGACCGAGTTGGGGATTGTGCGGGTGCGGGTGGGCGACAAAGCCGAGATTACCTTTGATGCGATCCCTGATCTCGTGTTGCCGGGCGTGGTCAGCGAAATCCGTGAACTGGGTGAGCTACGGCAGGGCGATATTGTCTACCGCGTGACAGTCCGCCCGACTGAATGGGATGACCGCCTGCGCTGGCGCATGACGGCGACGGTCTCGATTGAGCCATCCGATCCGTTCAGTGCGTCCCCCACGCCAATCCCTAGTGGCAGCGATACGGAGCAGATTGGCGAACCAATCCCTACCGCCACTCCGCGCCCCTAACGCAACAACGACCCGCACCGCTTCTGGACTGCCGCCTCACCCTTCCGTAGGACAGTGAGGCGGTTCGTTTTGGGTGCCTCGAAAACAGGTGTATACTGATAAGGGCAGCGCAGCGTTGCCCGCTACCGCAAGGAGAAGGCATGCCAGAGGTTGATTACACACGCAAATGGTATGTGATGGGCGCGATTGCAATGGGCATTTTTCTGGCTACGATAGATGGCAGCATCGTCAATCTGGCGCTGCCCACGCTTGTCACCGATCTGAATACGAGCTTCACGGCGGTGCAGTGGGTGGTGCTGGTGTACCTGCTCACACTTACCACGTTGCTTCTTTCGGTTGGGCGCGTCGCTGATATTCTCGGCAAAAAGCGCATCTACACGCTCGGCTTCGTCGTCTTTATCATTGGCTCGATGCTCTGCGGCATCGCCCCTACCGTCTGGTGGCTAATCGGCTTCCGCGTGATCCAAGCCGTCGGCGCAGCGATGATCCTCGCGCTGGGGCCAGCCCTTTTGATTGATGCGTTCCCGCCGAGCGAACGGGGCAAAGCGCTCGGCTTTGCGGGCATGGCCGTATCAATTGGGTTTGTTTCAGGGCCTGTGCTAGGCGGATTGATTATCCAGTATTTCTCGTGGCACTGGATCTTCTATGTGAACGTGCCCATCGGCTTGATCGGTACGTATGTTGCGGCGCGGGTGCTGCCCAATCCGCCCGCACCCGGCGGGCAACGCTTTGATTACGTGGGGTCGGGCTTGCTGTTTGTGGGCTTGCTCACGCTGCTCCTTGCGCTGAGCTTTACGCAGCAGCTAGGCTTCACAGATGCGCGGGTGCTAGGCTTGCTGGTTGTCGCCGGGGTCAGCCTGAGTATGTTTGTAGGGGTGCAGCTACGGATCGAACAACCGCTGATCAATCTGCGCCTGTTCCAGAATCCAGACTTGAGCATCAACGTTGCCAATGGTTTCATCACGTTTATGCTGATCGGCGCAATCTTTCTGCTGATCCCCTTCTACCTTGAGAATATGCTTGGCTTCTCGCCGCGTGAAGTTGGCTTGATCCAAGCCATCGTCCCGATTACACTTGGCATTATGGCTCCGATTGCGGGGGGCCTCTCGGATCGCTATGGCACACGCGGCATCTCGATCATCGGGCTGGCGGTGTTGCTGCTGGGCTATGTGCTGATGAGCGACTTTGATGCGAATACGACAGTGCCGATCTTCCTGCTCAGCCTTGCCCCAATTGGGATCGGCATGGGGATCTTCCAATCGCCCAACAACAGCAGCATCATGGCGGCGGCTCCGGCTCACCAGCGCGGCGTGATTTCGAGCTTGCTAGCGATTACCCGCACGATGGGGCAGACCGTTGGGATTGCTGTGATGGGTGCGCTATGGGCAAGCCGGGTCATATTCTATGAAGGCCAATCGCTCGCAGGCGGTGCAACCACGGCCTCGATCAACGCGCAGTTGCTCGCTCTGCACGATACCTTTCTGGTTGCAGTCGGCTTAATTACCTTCGCGCTGCTGCTGTCTATCGGCGGCTGGCTGCACCATCGGCGCACCACTAGCTCGGCTTCGGCGGCAGTCTAAGCCCTAGTATCCATTACCTGACACCCGCCACCTGAAACCTGACACCTGACACCTGACACCTGACAAAGGCACTCGCATGGATCAAGCTAGCCCATCCGACGTAATCTACCTTGACCACGCCGCCACCACTGCCCTTGATCCGGCGGTGTTTGCGGCGATGCAGCCCTACTTCACGGACTACCCCGGCAACCCTTCCAGCATTCACCAGATCGGGCGGAAGGCGTTGCAGGCGATAGATGATGTGCGTATGATGCTGTGTGCCGTACTCGGCTGTAGCCAGCGCGAGATCATCATCACCGGTGGTGGCTCCGAATCAGATAACCTTGCAATCAAGGGCGTGGCTCTGGCCCAGCACCAGCGTGGCAAGGGGCAACATATCATCTCGACGGCGATTGAGCATCATGCCGTGCTTGATGCGCTGGAGTATTTGCAACACTTTGGTTTCGAGGTGACCTTGCTGCCCGTAGACCGCGCCGGGCGGGTCAGTGTAGCTGATGTGCAGGCAGCACTGCGTCCCGATACGGTGCTCGTCTCGGTGATGTATGCGAATAACGAAACTGGGGTGATCCAGCCGATAGCCGAGATCGGTGCGCTGTGCCGTGAACGCGGCATCCCCTGCCACACCGATGCGGTGCAGGCTGTGGGCTTGCTGCCGATCCAGCCCGACCTGCTGAATGTAGATTTGCTGACCCTCGCCGCGCACAAATTCTATGGGCCGAAAGGGATCGGCTTGCTCTACATTCGGCGCGGCACGCCGCTCCTACCGCAGATCAATGGCGGCGGGCAAGAGCGGCGGCGGCGGGCAGGCACTGAGAATACGCCTGCAATTGTTGGGATGGCGGTGGCCCTCGAACGAGCCGAGCAGCAGCGAGATGCCTATGCCCAGCACTGCACGGCACGGCGCGACCAGCTGATACAGGGGGTATTGCAGCGTGTCCCGGATACGTGGCTGAATGGGCACGCCACGCACCGCCTGCCCAACAATGCCAATCTCGGCTTTGCGGGCGTAGATGCCGAGAGCATCCTGTTGCTGCTCGATCAGCATGGCGTATGTGCGAGCAGTGGCAGTGCGTGTACTAGTGGCTCGCTCGATCCGTCGCATGTGCTGTTGGCGATGGGCTTACCACCTGACGAGGCGAGTGCTTCGGTGCGCCTGACCGTCGGCAGAGCTACCACTGCCGCCCAGATCGAGCGCACACTGGCCGTGCTAGCGGATGTAGTGCAACGCCTCCGACCGGGCGCGTAGGGCCCGCGAGCAGGATGTCCGGCTCCTATCTCCGCCCTGCGACGGATCCCCGCCGAGCTGTTCTGGTGTATCATACATTGGTGATACCTACACATAGGGCTGGAGTCAAGGAGCATCACCCGCAATGATCGGCGGCATTCTGTATGGTCTGGGTGCAGCCCTTGGGTGGGGTGTGTCCGATTTTGTGGCGGCGCGAGCCGTGCGAACACTCGGCGTTACCCTCACGATTGTCTATCTCCAAGTCATTGGCATCCTCAGCTTCGGCGTGGTGCTGGCACTGGTTGGCGATCTGCCGCAGCTTGCTCTGCCTACGTGGGCATGGCTGTTTGGGATCAGTGTCTTCAACTCTGCTGGGGCATTCTTCATTTACCGCGCCTACATGGTCGGGACGGTTTCACTGGTTGCCCCGATTGTCTCCAGCTACGGTGTGATTACGCTCGCGTTGGCGGTGCTGTTCAGTGGCGAACAGCCCACGCAGATTGCGATTGGCGGCGCACTGATCACCGTGTTCGGGGTGATGCTCGTTTCGATGATCCCGCCTGATCGCACAGATACAACCCAGCTTTCACTGCGCGGCATTCCGGCGGCACTCGGCGCAATGCTCAGTTTCGGCATCTATCTATGGGCGATTGATCTCGTGATTGCCGATACCGGCGTACTCCTGCCGGTAATGACCGGCAAAATCACCGATATGCTGCTAGCGATTGGGCTGCTGTTTGTACGTCGCCGGCCCTTCATTCGCCCCTCGCGGGGGCTGTGGTGGCGCATCATTGCCGTCTCCATGCTCAACTCAATCGGCTTTCTCGCCTACAATATCGGCATAACAATGGCGGATGCGGCGATTGTGGGGCCGGTCTCCTCGCTGGCTAGCCCCGTGACGATTCTGCTGGCGTGGCTGTTCTTCCGTGAACGCCTGAGCTGGATCCAGTGGGCAGGGGTAACGATCATTTTGATCGGCGTGATCCTCATCAGTCAGTAGCCGTGTTGGGCGTGCGTCGCGCTGCCGCCCAGATGAGGCGGATCCGTTCGCGCATGGCGTGGGGCTGGATGGCAAACAGGAGCACGTAGAAGGCAACGAAGGTGTAGCCCAGCTTCCACACCACCCGCCACCACACGGCAAGCTCGGCAAGGGCGGGGATGCGTGTGAGCAGGAGGTAGCCGCCCACCGTGAGGAGCGTGACCAGTAGCGGCACCGCTAATTCGCGCACCATGCTGATCTGCACCTCGCGCAGAATGTCGCGGTAGATCAGCAGCATGCCGATGGCAAACGCCAGCCCGACTGCGCCAGTTGTGCCCAGTGCGCCAAACCAGAGCGTAAGGGGCAGCCCCGCGATTGCGAGCACTGCGACTTGTACGGTCATAAAGATCAGGGGCAGGCGCGGCTTGCCGATAGCCACAAATAGGTTGCTCGCGTTCTCCCACAGCGGGCGGATCACCGCAAACAGCACGAGGATGCGAAGGAAGATCGCGGCGGGCAGCCAATCTGGCCCATACAGCAGCACGATAATATCGGCGGCGGCAAGGAAGATCGCGAGGGCGAGCGGCATTGCCAGCATCACAATCAGCCAGATCACCATTGCCACACTTTTCTGCAAGCGGATCATGTCATCCTGCAAATGGGCGTAGGTATACAGCGCAATGCGGGCGGTGAGCGCGGCAAGCAGCGTGCTAGGCCACTGCGCCGTGCGGTACGCCCGATCATAGAAGCCCAACACACTGATCCCAACAAACGTCATAATGTAGAAGTTGTCCAGTTGCGTGAGCAGCATGGTTGCCAGCAGGCCCAGCCCGACGATGCCGCCGTAGCGCAGGAAATGGGCGGCGAGCGGGCGGTCGAGCTGCCAGCGCACGCGCCCCGTGAGCAGCCCAGCCCGCCACGCCAGCCACAGCACGCCCGCTAGTTGCAACACATACTGCACATACACGAACCCGATCAGGCTGGCTACGCCGGTTCCGCGTAGGGCGAGCGCAATGCCAACGGCGTAGGCAAGCGGTGCAACCAGCATATTGACGATGCTCACCCCTGTGAAGTGGAGTTCTTTTTCGAGCAGCACGCGCCACACATTGGCAAACCCATCGAGCGCGGCGGCGAGCGAGAGGACCAGCGCAACGAGCAGCACCTGATCGCCGCCTGCCACCCATGTGCCGTAGCCAAGCCAGTGCAGCAGCACCAGCCCACTGCTCGCCAGTAGCAACCCGCCCGCGATTGCCGCTAGCTCTAGCCCAATGTAGGTAGCACGGGCGGTGCTGGTGGCGGCGGGATCGTGCGGGTCGGGGCGGTAGTTGATGTAGGCATAGTTTAAGCCGAGCTTGTTTTGCAGGCGCAGCAGCTCGACAAAGAACATGGCTCCGGCGAATGTGCCAAATACTACTGCGTCGTTGATGATGCGGGTGAGGGCGATATTGGCCAGAAAGCCGATCAGCACCATCCAGTATGAGCTAGCAACCACCCACAGCCCGCCGCGCACTGCCCGCTGCGAGAGGGTGCTGCGATCATTGGATGGGCTGGTGCGGGTAGGCGTGGTCATACGCTCCACGAGGGGTATAAGATCGCTTCCAGTATCGGGGGCATCAGGTACTCCTTGTAGATCACACTCGCCGCTATTATAGCGCAAACGGAATGACCCTACGTACACGGGACGGGGGAGCGTGGCGGCTAAGATATGAGAGCATGCAGAGAAACGGTGGTTGCTGGCGATGCACCATTCAGAATCGGGGTATGATACATAAGGGTACATTGACAATGTACCAACACGCAAGAAACAAAAACCTGAGTTGGATAGAAAGGGTTATCGTTCACATGGATCGAGTGTATGTGATGCAGTTGGTGCGTTCATTTCAATGTGGCTACCTTAGCCGCCGCGAGTTTCTGCAACGGGCTTCACTGGTGGTAGGCAGTGCAGCGGCAGCAAGCCTGCTCGCGGCGTGCGGGGTTGCACCGACGACTCCCGTGCCGCCGCCGGTTGTGGCTCCGGCCGCCGAGCCACAACCGTCCCGCCCGATGGGGATGGGTGAAGGGGTCGGCGTTATGGATGCGAATGTCCGCTACGGTGAAGGTGATGCGTTGATGGGCTACCTTGCCCGCTCGATGGACAACACCGGACGGAATGCCGTGATTGTGATTCAGGAGTGGTGGGGGCTTGAACGACCACATCCGCGATGTGACGCGCCGCTTCGCCGATCAGGGCTTCGTCGCCCTCGCGCCTGATCTGTACAATGGCGTATCCACCACCGAGCCGGATGAAGCCCGCAAGCTGGTGATGGAATTGGATATGATGCAGGCCGTGCAGGAGATTGGGCAGGCGGCTGAGTTCTTGCTGGCGCAGGATTACGTGATTGGCGAGAAGGTCGGCGTGGTGGGCTTCTGCATGGGCGGCGGCTTGGCTCTGCAAACAGCCCTGAACAAGTCCGACATGATTGGCGCGTCGGTTGCTTTCTATGGTCGCCCGCTCGAAGTTGGGGATGCCGCACGCATGGCGGTGCCGACACTGGGCTTGTTTGGGGCGGATGATCAGGGCATCCCAACCGAGGCCGTGCAGGCGATGGAGCAGGGCTTTGTGGCGGCGGGTATCTCGCACGAGATCAAGATCTATCCGGGTGCGGGGCACGCCTTCTTCAACGACGAGCGGGCGAGCTACAATCCGGCAGCAGCCCGTGATGCGTGGGATCGAACGAATCTGTGGTTCCGCACCTTCCTGCAAAACGCCTAGCCCTTGCAAGGTGTCAGGCGTGAGGTGTCAGGTGTGAGGTGTCAGGTATCAAGTATAAGAAAATCTGCGGCGGGGATACGCTGTGCGTATGGGCTACACCTGATACCTCGCACCTGATACCTGACACCTTGCTACGCGGCGGTTGAAGCGCGGTAGACGGTAAAGTTGGGCAAGCCTTTCCAGATGTTGGCGGCGGTGGTCGGTACGGGCGTGAGTTGGTAGGTTGCGTACAGGCGCGTGGCAATCGCTGCCCGCAGGCGTGTTTTCTGGGCTTGGGCGAGCGGATCGGTGCGCCCGGCGAGAGCCGCGATCTGGCTATTGTAGGCAACACACGCATCCAGATTGCGGTAGAACTGCGGGTTGTCAATCGGCAGCGAGACAGGGAACACCTGCGTCACAATCTCGTTGCACAGGCGGATCACCTTCTGATCATAGGCGCGCCAATTTAGCCCCATTGCGGCGTAGAAGCTGGCGCGGCTGGCATCGTTCAGGTACATCGTAGCATACACCGCCAGTAGGAAGAAGCGAATCCAGCGCACGTTGCCGCCCTGCAATAGCTCTGGCTGGCTCCGCATCAGCAGCGCGAAGAACTCACCGTGCCGATACTCATCGTTGCACCACTCCTCAAACCACTTGAAGATGGGGTGGATTGTATACTGCGGATTGCGCTCTAGGTGGCGATAGATTGTGATGTAGCGGGCATAGCCGATCTTCTCGGACAGGTACGTAGCATAAAAGATAAATTTGGGTTTGAAGTGGGTGTACTGCTTGCGCGTTTGCAACACATGCAGGTTCAGAGCCACATTTAGATCAGCCATCGTCTTGTTCAGGAAACCGGCGTGGCGGCCTTCGTCGCGGCTCATATACTTAAACGTTGCGCGGAGGATCGGATCGTGCAGGTGCTTGTACATCTCGGCGTACAGCAGGCAGCCGCTGAATTCGGCGGTGCAGCTGCGCTCCAGAAACTCGATGAAGGCTTGGCGTTCGGGCATATCGTCGAAATCGGTGAGGAACTCATCATTGCGGACGAAGTGGTTACGGTTGTAGTCACGCTCAAATTCATTCATCATCCACGCAAATTCATCCTGCATGTGCGAAATGCGGAGCTGATCTACGGCATCGAAATCGGTTGTATAGAAACGTGGCTGCAACACCGCCTCTTGCAGTGCGTGGCGGGTGGTGCTACTCAGATCAGGCATCACTTCCATAATCGTTAACTCCTCAGTTTAGGGGTGATCTACCAATTCGCTAATCTCAACGAGGCTACTACTCTTGACCAAATTCCGGCGCAGCCAGCTCGCTTTGTGGAGTTGCACTGGGCTGGTGTAGGTGATCTCGCCGCGTGTTTCGCCCACGACTTCGGGCATCGTTTCAATAATCAAGGTATCGCCCGGCTCAATCTCCATTGCCGACGGCAAATCAACGTGTAAATGAAAATGCTCGTGTTCGCTCTGCAAATGCACGGTAGCCGTGCCTTGTAGCATTGTCTCGCGGGTATACCAATGCCACAATGCCGCTGTTGCTGCACCGGCTAGTAGGCTGGCTCCCAATACTCGTTGCATCCTTGTGGCTCCTTCTCGGTTGCACACGCGCTGGTGTGGAGGGGCTACCCCTGTCCTCTGGTTCACTGCCAAAAGAGGGTAGCAAGCAGCAGTGGTGTAGTACAGAATACATACTACATCCATTGTAAGACTATCACCCTAAAATGTCAACCAGTGCAAAGGATTTGCATAAAGTGAACAATACCTGTGCGAATGGTTGGGAGTAGGGGGCAGGTGTGCGGGATCAGGGGCTGTGCCCACGATCCTACTATCCCACCATCCCACCATCAGTGCGGCTATTCTGTTTCAGATGCGCTCGGTGGATTCGGTGTAGCGGGCATCATCACATCTGAGGGCGGGCGCAGCGGCAGGGATTGCTCAAGGACGATAGGTTCTTCAGGGGGTTCGTGCATCAGCCAGTAGTAGCAGCCAGCGGCAACGGGCGTGAGCAGCCAGAAATTGAACAGGCGAAAGATGATCGCGGCGGCAACCGCCGCACTACCGACACCAAGCTGGAGAAGCACGGCGACAATTGCCGCCTCGACGGTGCCGCCGCCGCCGGGCAGCACATTGAAGGTGCTGGTAATCAGGGCAATCCCGAATGCCGTCAGCACAATGGCAAAGCTGGTATGGGTGCCCAAGCTGCGGAGTACGAGCAGCATCGCCAGTGCGTGCCCACTCAGCCCGATGATCTGGATCACCACCAAATGCACGAGATCGCGGCGGCGGCTGGTCAGCATCTGGCGGCTGGTGACGAGGCGGCGCACCCCGCGCTCGATCCAGTTGGCTCCGAGCCGGTGCTGAAGCGTATCGCCCAAGCCACTGTTGAGCGTGTGCAGCCAGCGTTCGAGTTCAGCTTGGCTACGGGTTAGCACGTATGCTGCCGAGCCGATCAGGGTGAGGGCAACTAGAGCCGCAATATAGCTGGCACCGCCGGTAGCCAGCCCGTGCAGCGTGAGGTAGAGCAGGCTGAAGGCGAAGATCAGGAGCATAGCTGAGACGTAGCTGAGGCTCTCCATTGAGGCCGCCAGTGCCGACTCTACGGGAGGGATGCCCCGCCGCCGGAATACACCCAGCAGGAAGGCGTAGCTGCCCACACCGCCCGCAGGCACGGATTGGCTAATGATGATCGCCACTAGCCCAGTTGCCCATGTGCGCAAAAAGCCCAAGCGGTAGCCGATTGAGTGCAGCGTCAAAGCTAGCACCTGTGCGCTGATCAGGTAGCTCATCAAGATGACCACCAACGCGAACACCAGCCATGTGCGATTGGCATCGGCAACGACCAGAAATGCCTCTGCTAGCCACGCCCGATTAACGAAAGCGAGGATCAGAATACCGACGCTGATCAAGCCGCTGGTCAAGACACGCCAATGTTTTCGCACAAATTGCATAGGCTCAGGTATACTCGATCATAAAATCGGTGAGCGTTCGTTCTGGTTCTTGCCACTGCACCTGCACGCGCTCGACCTGTGCCTGTGGGGCCCCCCATAACACCAACTAATGATGCGCCGTACCGCTGCGTTGCCGCCTTCGAGATAGGCTTCGACGTACCCATCGGGGGTGTTCCGCACCCACCCCACGACCCCCACCTGCCGCGCCTGATCGCGTAGCGCAATGCGAAAGCCTACGCCCTGCACTTTGCCTGAGATGAGAAGCCGCGCACAGATATGGTCAAGCGTCATAACGTGTTTCTTTCTACTCTCGCTTGCTCTTGAAGCATTAGCCTCGTTAGCCCCTATACAGGGTGACATAGCTCTGCCCGCCGCGCTGGGTAGGGTAGCCATCGGGCACCCGATAGTAGGATGAGCCGTGGGCGAGCACCTGTAGCCCTAGCGTGGCACACAGCCGGCGCATTACCCCAACCCGCACCACCAAACTGATCTGGTTGGCGGTGGCGTGCGGTACTTCGCGGTAGCCGCGCCACCACCAGCGCACTTGATGCAGGGCGTGCAGCCGCCCGAATCGCCCGAAGTAGAGCTGCGCAACCCCGCCTGCCCGCAAGCACCGCCGGGTCTCGTGGAGGTAGCGCACCAGAACGGTGTAGCGCGGCAGATGCTGCAACACAATAAACGAGTAGACCAAATCCACACTTGCATCCGCAATAGGCAATACATCGCCCGGCGTGCGGTAGAGCTGGAAGTTGTGCCGCCCCGCCGCCCGCAACTGTTGGGCAACATAGCCCGCCTCAGCGTGAATATCTACCCCGTGTACCCAGCCGAAGAAGTGACTTGCGGCATACAGCAGACGACCCCCGCCGTAGCCGATTTCGAGTGCGCTGCGCCGCTCCGGGCGATCCAAGTGGGCGCACACGGGCGGGGTGAGAATGTGCATCCCGAAATCCCAGAAGCCGCGCACCATTGCTTGAGTAGCATCTTGGGCGGCCTCGCGGTTGAACCATGCTGTAAAGCCCTGCGCCCCAGTATGGCGGGCTTGGGCAATCGCTTGGGTATACTTTTGCTGGTGTGCCGCCAGCTGGACCGCGTAGGAACTCATAGCTCCTCAGATTGTCACTACCCTTTTACGATCATAGCACGAAGGCGGTAGTGCGTCAATTGTTTATCGCTTCTGTGTGCGTTATCACAATGCTACTCGGTGATTATGAACGGTTGCTGGGGGCTACAAACGCTGCCGCAACACAAGTATCACCCCACTCACCACCAACAGCAACGGAGCTAATCCGGTCACGGCGGCACTGCCAAGCTGCTCAATGACGATCAGCCCACCGCTACCTACCAATACGTAGCCGAGTGTGCGCCAGTTGCGGCGACGCTCGTGATGGGCAACAAGGGGCGGATTGGGGGGCGAAGGAGTGCGGGTGGTGCGCGGCAGGGTTGGTTCAGGTGCGGGCGGGGTATGCGGCGCAGCGGGCGTGATCGGCGTGATTGGCGTGATTGGCGCAAGCGGCGTGATCAGCCATAGCACGAGATAGAGCGGCAGGATCAGCCAATTCAGCAGCAATAGTCCTCCAAAGACCATCCGCACCATAATGGGATCAACCACGAGGTATTCAGCTAGCCCGCCGCAGATCCCCGCAATCATACGCTGGGTACGGCTACGGTATAAACGCGGTTGCATCATCGCTCGACCACTCCTGTTCCAGTGCTGCTGGCAAAACGAGATCCCTATTCCTTGCGCTGACGTGAACCTGCTGCTGTGACGTGCGAAAGGCGCGGATGGTTGCATGCTTACAGGGCGGTGCAGAAACTATCGCTGATCGTGGTGCTTGGCTTACCCCTCAATCTCCTCAATAGCATCCGCCGGACTGATCCCGCCATACATACACTTGAACATGCCGGGCAGGTACTTGTCCATCATCCGCACAGCGGGCCATAGGGCGTTGCGGATCAGTTCATCGCTCAACTCCACATCCTCAAAGTCGAAGCTGCTTTTGTAGCGCACCTCGCCATCGCTCAAGTCCATCTCGAAGTTGCCGATGTACATCCCGTAATTCGCACGGGTCAGGTACTCGCCCACCAGCATATGTTGGCTTTCGGGGACTTTGACGGGCGCGAGGACATAAAACACAAACTGTTCAGCATCGGTGCGTATTTGGGCATAGCAGACGAACGTGCCGTTGGTTCCGCGAAAGACGGTGCGGTAGACGTACTTGTCCGGTAGGCGTTGCGGATGCCAATTGTTCGCCTCGAGATACTCACCCAGCCGGTCAAATGCCTGTAACCCATTCAGGTTCTCGTCCATTGTCATTGCTGCCTCCAGTTCGGCGGATGCTTCACGATGTCCATTCTTGTGGCGATCAAACTCGTGCGAGGACTCATCCATGCGCTACTCTGCTTTCAAAGCCCCTAGTGGGCTGTATTCCATCGGATTGACATTGATCCAGTTGCCGTTCTGCTTCTGCCAGATCTGATAATCAAGGTGCGGCCCAGAGGACATCCCCGTTGAGCCAATCGTGCCGATTTGGGTTCCGCGCCGCACTTCCTGTCCAGTTTGCACCAGCACTTCCAGCAGGTGCGCGTAGCCGGTGCGGTACTCCTCATTAACGACCCAGACGTGATTCCCCGCCGGATACGAATTCAGCGTGACTTTGACGCTGCCGCTGTGGGTGGCATACACCGGCTTGCCGAGCGTGCCATGTGGATCGGCAAGCCCGTCGCCCGTCCCATCAAGGGCGAGGTCAATCGCGCCCCACACATTGGCGGGGGCGTGCGTGCCCACCCCATAGCCCTGCGTAAGCACGGTGTTGGCTGCGCCGAGCGGATTGCCAGCGGGCCGCAGGACACTCGCCGGAATGCCGCTGCCGCGACCATAATTGATCCGCCATGTGTCTACGAGCTGATGCACCGTATTCACATAGAGGGCGACATTATTCTCAAAGGCAGGTGCATAGACGGGGATAATATCCGCGACAGTTTGATGCCCACGCCCATTCAGGTACTCTACGTCAATCAAGCGATACCAATCGCGGATACCTGCCTCCCATGTGGGATAATCGCGGAACCGCCCAAAGCAGGTCGGATAACCGGCACAAATAATATTGCCGACATTGTGCGTGCTGCTGCCGTCGGGCTTCCAGCCAGCCCAGCCGGGCGCAGTGCCGGCCGTGCTTTCATGCACAAAGAAGGCAACCGCGAATGCCGGATCAATGCCATACTCGCGGCCTACGTTATACCACGCTTGCCCAGTGCCTGCGGCGGGTGAGCCATACGACGTGAGGATTTCATCAATGTGTTGCGGCAGCAGGCTTGGTGGCGCACGCAGCACGTAGTTGCCGGGCGGGTTGCCCTGCGTGCTGCCGGTTGGGGCATTCGGCCTAAACGTCTGCTGCATCGTAGTCGTGACCGTATTGCCCCAGCTACTAATCACGGTACGTCCGGTGGGGTTGAGCAGCATACCAACCCCAAACAGCAGCAGCGCAACCACCAACAGCAGAGCCGGGTGCAACCAACACCCGCGCTGTTGGTAGTGGCGCAGATCAGGGATGCCGAACATTTCGAGCGCGGGGATCGGCAGGTACGGACGATCCAGCACCGCCGGAATCAGGTCGGCGCGGGTGATATTGCCCTGCGATTGCACCATTGCCTCGCGGTGGGCAAGCTGTGCCGCCGACGGTGTGCCGTAGGGTGGCGTTTGGATCATAAACAGTGAGTCGGGCCGTGGTCGCTCTTGGGCCAGCAACGCGGCCACGTCTGCATCATTGTCCGCATACGTCGCTCGCCTACGTGCTAGCGCACGCGGTGGTTCGTTGGCTTCCGGCGCATCCCTCTGCGCGGGTGGTGGGGGCATTGTACGGCGCGGCGGGGGGGGTGTCCGACTGACGCGCTGCACGCGCTCATTCACTGTCTGCGAAGGGCGCAAGCCGCCCGTGCGGGCATTCTGATTGAGCCGATCTAGCGAGTTGCCCATCAGCGACTCACGCGGGGACTGGTTGGGATGGGGGCTGGCAAGGCGCGGGCGGGTAGTGCCGGAGGGCGCATGCGCGGGTCCGTGTGGTGGTAGCTCATTCGCTTCAAGTTGCTGCGTAGCCCCCGTATAAGCCGTCTGGCGCGGGGCGGGTGGTGGGGGATTGGCAGGGGTGCGCGATGGGCGGCGATCAGTGGTAGGCCCTCGCCAGTCCGTACCTTGCCGCGGAACACCCAGTAGGCATAGGCGGTGTAGCCGAGGATCAGCGGGATCAGCACGCTCGCGCCGACCAGCATGAAGCGCTGGCTCGACTCCGGCGCCGCAGCGTCGAAGATGGTGAGGCTGGTGGGGATGACATAAGGCCACATCGAGA
>JAAUTZ010000060.1 GCA_012031225.1 Chloroflexaceae bacterium | reverse complement strand
TGTGGGTACGAGGGCTGCTTGTACCTCTTACCGCCCGCAAGCTGGCAGAGCTTGGTGCCGGCAAGCCCGCACCATCGCCCCCGCCAGCGAACAAGGCCGCTTGCAGCGGCGGCGGGTATTTGCCAGTGCGCTGGCGGTAGCTCTTGATGCGGACGGAAACTTCGCCGCCCCGCCGGATCTGCTCACCTATGCGGGCATCCGCGAGCGGGTGATCTTTGCTGGTGTAGATAGCTACATCGAGCTGTGGGCAGCCCATCGTTGGCTGAGTATGCGGGATCAGCTTGCCCGCAGTGCATACCGCGCAATGCAGCCTAATCCCTGAGACCCGATCCCTGAGACCCACCGAAAGGAGACCCGATATGCCCAGCTCACCCCCGCCCCTGCACGAACGCAGCCACGCCCTGCTAAGTCGTGTTTGGGCCCAGCCCAACCAGCCACCGCTCCAGCTTGCGATTCCGCCGGAGCGCGTAGATGATGGCAATGCCGCTTCGCCCGCGCCACCACAATTCCAGCCCCACCTGCACTACTTCCAAGTGCGGGTGAATGAGATGTACCTCTCGCGGCGGCGCGAATGGGTTACCACCTATGACCCCCTCGTGTTTACCGTTACCGAGTTCATCTACCATCGGCGGCACGTTGCACTTCCATTCGTGGTCGGGCCCACGATGCTTGAAGCATATGGGCGGCAGTTACCATTGGGCATGCTGTTCACCAATACCCGCATCGCCGGACCTTACCCCTATCGGGGCGGGCGCATTGCCCTAGCGATTGTGCTGTATCGGGTGCGCCGCGATAATGCCATCCGCAATGTGCTGCGCCTGCTCGAACGGGTGGCGGGCGTAGTGGATGTTGCCGATATGGTGCATACGTATATCAAATTAGCTGATGTACTTCTTGATGGCATGGAGACGCTCCTGAGTGCCGATGCCACCGAGCCGCGGATAGGAGTGCGGATGGAGCTTGACCCTGCCGCAACCGGCGCGATCCGCCCCGGCTACTACGTGCTGCTCGAACCGCAGGCCACGCAGGTCAATCCGGCGCACCTGCGCGTGCGTGAGCAGCAGCTCTGGTATGGCGCGGATGCGGGTAGTGCGGAACCGTTCCGTAGCAGCGATTATGTCTTGTATAGCCTGATGCAGACCAGCGAACGGAGCGATCTGACGACGCTGGCGTTCTATCCCCTGTATGAACAAGTCCTCGCGGCAGCCATCCACCCCGATGCCGAGAACTGGAAACGGGCGCGGATCAACCTGCTCACGCTGATCCAGAATATCGAACTCAGCCCAGATTTGACGAGCGCACAAGCCCGCGCCCTGAGCCGCCACTACACCGAGCGCGTGTTACAGGCCCACCACCACGCCGCCCAGATCGGCACACTCGGTAGCCGCGCCGTTGCCCATCAGCAGCGCAGCAGCCCCGACTTATCAGCCCAAGCCCAGCAACGCTGGCACGAATTGGCTCGCTATCTGGAGCTGTGAGGAGACACGCTGCCCCCCATACACCGAATGCCTGTGGTATACTAATTTTGTCACAAGGAGCGAGGGGATCCAGCATGCCGCCGTGGGTAGGCGTTGCGAGCGTGTCCCCATACCACACTTGGCCCTGCTAGCCCCCGCCGTGTATGAGAGGAGCAAGCCTGTGAAAGCTGTCATTATGGCTGGAGGTGAAGGAACCCGCCTCCGCCCAATCACCATCAATCGGCCTAAGCCAATGGTGGCAGTTGTGGATCGGCAAGCCATCCATCATATCATCGAGCTATTGAAGCTGCACGGCATCACCGAGATTATTGTCACGGTGCAATACCTTGCGAGCACGATCCAAGATTACTACAGCGATGGCAACAACTACGGCGTGAACATCACCTACTCAGTGGAGACCTCGCCGCTGGGCACGGCGGGCAGTGTGCGGCACGCCATGCACCTGCTGGATGAGCCGTTCCTCGTGATCTCCGGTGATGCCCTTACCGACATTGATCTGACCCGCGTGATCGAGCACCACCGCCGCACCGCCGCCCACGCCACCTTGACCTTGACCCGCGTGCCCAATCCACTGGATTATGGCGTGGTGATTACCAATGATGATGGCTATGTGCAGCACTTTCTGGAGAAACCAAGCTGGGGCGAGGTCTTTTCCGATACCGTCAATACTGGCATCTATGTGATTGATCCGAGCGTGTTTGAGTACATCGAGCCAGACACGATGGTAGACTGGTCGCGGGATGTGTTCCCGCGTATGCTGCGGGATGGGCAGCGCATTATGGGCTATATCGCTGAAGGCTACTGGACCGATATTGGCAATATCGAGGAGTACATGCGGGCTTGCGGGGACTATCTGGCGGGCAAGCTGCGCCTGCCGCGGGTGGGGCAGCGCGTGAGTGGTGGGCTGTGGCTGCAAGCGGATGCCGACATTGCGGCAGATGCCCAACTGCACGGCGATATTTTTCTGGGGCACGGGGTCAAAATCCGCTCTGGGGTGAGCATTCACGGGCCTACGTTCATCCGCCCCTACACGATTATAGATAGCCACGCGCGCATTGACCGTTCGTGCGTCTGGCGGAACTCCTACATCGGTGAGCGTTCGCAGTTGTACGGTGCGATTGTGTTGCGCCAGTGCGACATCCGTAGTCAAGTGCGCCTGTTTGAAGGGGTGGTGGTGGGCGACGGGGTGCAGATTGGCACGGGCGCGGTGCTGCAACCAAACGTCAAAATCTGGCCCAGCAAAGAGGTAGACGAAGGCGCAACGGTCTCGAATAGCCTGATCTGGGGCAATCAGGCGCGGCGCGTATTGTTTGGGCGGCACGGCATTAGCGGCATGGTCAACATCGAAATCACGCCCGAATTCTGTGCGCGGCTAGGAGCCGCGTTTGGGGCGGTCTTGCCGCGTGGCTCGACCGTCACGATCAACCGCGACCCACACTACACCCCGCGCATGCTTAAGCGAGCCTTGATCGCGGGCTTGCCCTCAACCGGCGTGCATGTCACCGATCTGCAATCGGTGCCGATTCCGGTGGCACGCTACTACACCCACGCCAGCCAAGCGGCCGGTGGTGTGCATGTGCGCCTCTCGCCCTACGATAATCGCATGGCTGAGATTAAGTTCTTCGACCCGCGTGGGCTGAATATCAATACCGGCTTGCAGCGCAAGATCGAGAGCGTCTTTTTCCGCGAAGATTTTCGCCGCGCCTACCTCGACGAGATCGGGCGCATCACCTATGGCACGGGTGTAGGCGATACCTACATGCGGGCGTTTCTCGGAGCAATCCAGCCCGATATTATTCAGCAGCTAGTTGGCCGTCCCCCAGACATGGCTGGCACGCAACATCCCTTGCTGGTGGTGGACTATGCCCACGCCAACGGCAGTGACATATTCCCCAAGATTCTGCGCCGCCTCAAGATAGATGTGGTTGAGCTAAATGCCAACCTTGACGAGAACCGCATCGTGCAATCCACCGCCGATTTTGAAGCCGGCATGCACCGCCTGATGCAGATTGTGCCCGTGCTGGATGCGAGCTTTGGCATCCGCATTGATGCCAACGGTGAACGCATTTTCCTTGTGGATGATTGCGGTGAGCGCATCAGCAGCATGAATGCACTGGTGGTCGTGGCGTGGCTCGCCTTTCGCGCACACGGCGGCGGCAGCATTGCGGTGCCAGTGACTGCGCCGCGTGTCTTCGAGGTACTCGCCGATCAGTATGGCTGCCGGGTCATCCGCACCAAAAGCTCGCTCAGCGAGATGATGCAAATGGCGGCTGAACACCCCGATCTGCTGTTGCTCGGCGATGGGATTGGCGGCTACATCTTCCCCTCCTTCCACCCGATCTTCGATGGGCTGTTTGCCACGATCAAAATTATCGAACTGCTCGCGCTTAATCAGATGCGCCTGAGTGAGGTGCTGCAACAGACCCCTGCCTACCACATGACCCAGACTAAAGTGCCATGTCGGTGGGATAGCAAAGGCAAGGTGATGCGGGTGCTGAACGAACGCTACTACCACCGTAGCTCCACCCAACTTGAGGGGATTCGGATCGAGATGGGCGAGCGGGCGTGGGTGCTGATCTTGCCCGATCCCGATAGCCCGTTCTTCCACATCTACGCCGAAAGCAGCAGCGATGAACTCGCGCGTGAGCTTGCCGAACAGTATGCCGCTGAGGTTGCCTATTTGCAATAGGTGCAACTTTTGTCGTGTGGGTGCGTCTATATCTATAAACGTGGCATGCCCTCAGTCCAGACAAGGAGTGCGCGATGCAAGAACAGGTAGCCCTACTTCAGGGCGGGCAGCAGATCGGCGACTTTGTGATCGAAGCCGAGCAGGGGCGCGGCGGCATGGCCGTCGTCTATCGGGCCCAGCAGGTGTCGCTCAAGCGCACGGTCGCCTTGAAGCTGATGCTGCCCCAGATTAGCATTGACCCGCAGGCCGTGGTGCGGTTCCAGCAGGAAGCCCAACACGCTGCCCGCCTCAGCCATCCGCATATCGTCACGATCTATGGCACCGGTGAACTGACGCTGCCCAATGGCTTGACCGTGCCCTACATTGCGATGCAGTATGTCGCAGGGGCAACGCTGCGGGAGCTGATCCAGCACGAGCCAGTCTTGCCTGAGCAGGCGATAATGATCCTCACGCAGGTGGCAAGTGCGCTGGATTATGCCCATTCCTACGGCATGATCCACCGCGACATCAAGCCCTCGAATATCCTCCTCAGCACAACGGGCATTGCCTATTTGACGGACTTTGGGCTAGCCACCGCGATTGGCAGTGGCAGCGGGCTAACCCGTTCGGGCATGGTCATTGGCACACCAGAGTATATGGCTCCGGAGCAAGCCGAAGGGCGGGGCAGCATTGGTACGACAGCCGATGTGTATGCCCTCGGCTTGGTGCTGTTCGAGATGCTTACGGGCACACTTCCGTTTACCGCCGATACGCCGATGGGGGTGATGCTGGCGCGTCTGCTGCACCCGCCGCGTGCGCTGCACGACCTGCGCCCCGATCTACCACCCGCATTTGCCACCGTGATCGAGACAGCCCTTGCCCGCGACCCAGCCCAACGCTACCCAACGGCGGGCGCACTGGTTGCCGCGCTGCATGCGCTAGAGCCTACCCCTGCCACAGCGCGCAATGAGAGCAATGATGCCCCGACGCTCCTTGTCGCTGCCGTAGCGGCCTATTCCCCACCCCTCACGGCAACCCCCGTAATTGGCCCAACGGTGAGCTTGCCCGATGAACACGTACCCCTCGTCGCCACGCCTGCCATCCCACTGTCGCCAACCCCTGCCCAACCAGCATCCGCTGCTGCACGGCCCACAGCGCATCATTCCCGCACAGACAATATGTTGCTCGGCTATGGCTTGATCAGCTTGGGCGTAGTCGCGTTGCTGCTCACGCTGCTGATGCGGATCAATCCGCTTGCCATGCGGGTATCTATCCCGCTGCTGTTGCTTACCGGCACCCTCTTGAGCATCCTCGCGCTTGTGCAAAGCCTGCGTCAGCGCGGGCGGGCAGGGGCGGAGCAGCATGTGCAGCGCACGCGCTTGCTCGGCGTGATCGGGGTCGGGCTGTTGCTGCTAGGCGGGCTGAGTGCCGCCCGCATGCCTGATCGGATTGAGCGCGAAGGGCGGCCCGAGTTTGCGGCGGCGGTAGCCCCCCCAGCGATCATCGCCGATGTTCCGCCGATTCCACAGCTCCCGTTTGACGCGCAGGGCAGCGAACTGCTGACGCAAGCCCGCACCGCACTTGCGGCTGGCGACTACGCGACGGCACAGGCGTTGATCGCGCAGGTGCTGGAACGTGAGCCGCAGAGCGGGCTTGCCCATACGTTGGCTGGGCATGCCTATCTGTTGCAAGCCGCCAGCACCGCTGATAAACCACAACGCACTGTTGCCGCCCAAAAAGCCCAAGCCGCTTATAGGCGGGCGCAGGTCTTGCTTGGGCAGAGCAATGCTGAATTGGAAGCGGGGCTAGGCTGGGTTTACCGCTATCTGGGCAACTTCCGCGAGGCGCGGCCCTACTTTAAACGGGCCCTCGATTTTGACGACGAGCATGTGCCAGCTCTGTCTGGCTTGGCGTGGACGCTGTATGACAGTGCTGAGTATCGGCGTGCAGCCAAGCTGTTTGAGGAAGCCCTCGATGAACTGGACGCTGATGCTGATCCTGCTGCTGGGCAGCTGTATCTTGGCTTGGGACAGGCACTGGAACGGATGCAGGACTACGATGATGCAATTGAAGCGTATGAGCAAGCTATCGAGCTGGATCCACAGCTAGGCTACCTCACACAGGAGATTGCGCGGCTCGAACGCTTCCGCTAGGGGTGTGGGCTAATTGGGTGGGAAGTTGCCGCGGTTGATCTGCACCTGTATCTGCTGTTCGCCTGCAAGCAAGTTGAGGAGCGAACTGACCAGCGAGATCACCAAGCCACCCCACAAGGCATCCCAGAAGGTATCTACATGAAAGGCGATATTCACCGCATCCGCCAACGTAGATGCAAGGAGCAGCAAGCCCGCATTGATCACAAACACAAACAGCCCTAGGGTGAGGATGACCAACGGCAGCACAAACAGCACCAGCAACGGGCGCACGAGCGAATTGAGCAAGCCCAAGATCAGGGCGACGATACCGAGCTGCCAGCCGGGGCCTGCGAAGGTGATGCCGGGTACGATCCAGATCGCCACGAAGATCGCCAGTGCGCTGATCAGCCAGCGCAGCGTGAGCCGTCGGATGCCGTGCCATGCCAGTTGTTGTGGCGTGAGTGGTTGTGGTTCTTGTGTCATACTCCAAATGATACACGAGATACCCGCGTGATGCAATTGCAATCCTGTGTATAATGGCCACTATGATGACACACACAACATCCGCGCTCTTTGCCCGCGCCGAGCAAGCCGCCCGCGCCGACGGCAAAGAGGCCTACTTCCGGCTGCACCGCTACCGCTACGCCGCCGTGTTGGAAGCCCTGCCACCATCGCCCGCCACTGTGCTAGAGGTGGGCGTAACGCCCGGCCAGTTTACGCGCCTGCTCGTCGAGTCGGGCTACCTTACCAGTGGGGTAGACCTTGACCCGCACAAGCGTGCCGCGCTGTGGGCTGAGCTAGGCGTGGAGGTGCGGCAGGCTAATCTGGAGCAGGAGCCGATCCCGTTTGCCGATCAGAGCTTTGACTGCGCCGTCTTTTCGGAAGTGATCGAACACCTTGTCCACTCGCCGCTGCCCGTGCTGCGCGAGCTATACCGCGTGCTAAAGCCGGGCGGAGCGTTGGTATTGAGTACCCCCAATGAACTGTACTTCAAGAGCCGCCTACGGACATTGCTGCATGTACTCCGCTGGCAGAGCCTCGACACACCCGCCGAGTTCCGCCACAAGATGCTGCTCGAAGGTGCAGCCCGCTACACCACCCATGCCCGCACCTACACCATGCACGAGCTAGTGTGGCTGGTGCAGCAGGCGGGCTTGCACGTTGCGGTGCGCCGCTACAGTGCCGCGTGGGAGCAGGTGGGCTTGGATGAAGGGCGGCTCCGCCACAAGCCACTACAGGTACTCGGCAAGCGGGCCTTACTCGGCATCACAACCATTGTGCCAGCCACCCGCTCAATGCTCTTGCTGGTGGCAGTGCGTCCGGTGCAGCCCGCCCCAGTGCGCCGCTAGCCGTGCCCGCCCG
The DNA here is from genome assembly GCA_012031225.1 of Chloroflexaceae bacterium. Taxonomy (GTDB): domain Bacteria; phylum Chloroflexota; class Chloroflexia; order Chloroflexales; family Chloroflexaceae; genus JAAUTZ01. The sequence continues at coordinate 16,916 of JAAUTZ010000060.1, read as the reverse complement.
CACGCTGCTGGCAAACCTTGCGGCACTCCTTGCGACTAGCCTGTGGGGGGCTTCGGTGGTGGCGACGCGGGTGGTCGTGCAATCCGTCCCACCCCTCACGCTCGCCGTCATGCGCTTTGGGCAAGGCACGCTCGTGCTGCTGCTGGTGCTGCTACTGTTTGCGCCAGCCCTGCTCCGCATCAAGCGGCACGATGTCGGCGCGATTGCGCTGGCGGGCTTCGTGATCTTTACCTGCTTCTCGATCCTGTTCAACCTGAGCCTGAGCCTAACCGAAGCGGCACGCGGCGCAATGATGCTCGCTACGGCTCCGCTCTGGAGCGTGCTGATCGGGCGCACGCTGACGGGCGAGCGACTGGCTCTGCGCCAGATCATCGGGATTGGCTTGAGCATCATCGGGATTGCCGTGAGCCTGCTCGAACGTGGCTTGAGCTTTGGCGCAGGCGATCTGGGCATGTATCTTGGCGACGCGCTGATGTTACTGGCGGCCCTGTGTGTGGCAATCTATGGCGTGTTGGCACGGCGCATCCTGCGGACCTACGCGGCAATCACTGTGACCGCCTACGCCATGCTGTTTGGCACGCTGCTGCTCCTCGTGCCCTTGCTCGTGCTAGAGGATGTCGGCGGCGCACTGGTTGCCCTCGATCAACAGACGCTGCTGTTGCTCGTGTTTCTGGGCGTGTTGGGCGGCGCACTCGCGCACTTCTTGTGGGTGCAATCGCTCTCAGCATTAGCGGCAACCCAAGTCGCCGTGTACATCAATCTCAATCCGCTCGTGGCGGCAATCTTAGGGGCGTGGCTCCTACGCGAGCAGATCTCACTCTTGTTTATGCTCGGCTTTGGCTTGGTACTGAGCGGGGTGCTGCTCGTCAACTGGCCCCACGCACGCCGGTTGCACCGTACCTAAACCAGACGTATACTACAGAGAGAAGCTACACGGAGGAGTATGGGACGCATGCACTACACCCTTGATCGGTTTACGAGTGACATAGAGCGGGCAATTCTGGCAACCGGGCGTGTGCCGGAAGAGCTACTCGAATTGCAGCAGCCCAAAGCCAATATCCCCGCCGACCTTGCTTTTCCGGCCTTTCGGGCTGCCAAAACGCTCGGCATTGCGCCGCCCCAATTAGCACAGGAGCTTGCTGCAACGGTGCGCTTCGATCCTGAGACACTGGTGGGCGAAGTGGCAACGAGTGGCGCATACCTCAACTTCACCCTGCACGCGCAACGTTTCGCGGCGAGTGTGCTGTACGAGATCTTGACGTTGGGAGCCACCTATGGGCACACCAATCAAGGCCAAGGACGCACGGTGGTGATTGACTACTCCTCCCCCAACATCGCCAAGCGCATGCACGTTGGGCACATCCGCAGCACAATCATCGGGCACGCGCTGGTGCAGCTCTACCGTGCGTTGGGCTATCACACGATTGGCGATAACCACTTGGGCGATTGGGGCAAGCAGTTTGGCGTGATCCTTGCCGCCATAGATCGCTACGGCAAGCCGATGGCGGAGGGTGAAGCCATGCTCGCCGAATTGGAGACGATCTACTCCCGCTACAGCACTGCGATGAAAGACGAGCCGGAGATGGATGCCGCCGCCCGTGCGTGGTCGCTCCGGCTGGAGCAAGGCGATCCGCATGCGCGTGAGCTGTGGCAGTGGTGTGTCGGCACAACACTGGCTGCCAATCAGCGTAACTATGATCGACTCGGGGTGCAGTTCGATCACATGTATGGCGAGAGCTTCTACGAAGAGATGCTTGACAGGGCAATCGCGGAGACAATTGAGCACGGAGCCGCCCGCCGCGACGAAGACCGCTCGGTGGTGGTAGAGCTAGAAGGGTTGCCGTTATTCTTGCTGCAACGCAACGATGGCGGCACACTCTACATCACCCGCGACGTGACCACGATCCAATTCCGCCTGCACGAGTTTGACCCCGAACGGATCATCTACGTGGTTGGCTCAGAGCAGGAGTTGCACTTCCGGCAATTGTTTGCGCTGATGCGGGCGATGGGCTACGCCCAGAATGTGGAACTGGTGCATATTCCCTTCGGGCGCATCTTCGATGCACAGGGGCAGCCGATCTCGACCCGGCGGGGCAACATGATCTACCTCGAAGATATGCTCAATGAAGCCACCCGCCGGGCCCGTGCCGTGCTGGATAGCAAGCAATCGGACTTGAGCGCAGCCGAGCAGGATCAAGTTGCTGAGTTGGTGGGGGTGGGAGCGGTGATCTACAATGACCTGTACCAAGACACGCGCCGCAACATCACCATTGACTGGGATCGGATGCTCGCAACCGAAGGCAACAGTGCCACCTACCTGCAATACTCCTATGCCCGCTGTCGCTCGATCTTGCGCCGAGCCGCCGCCGATGGTGATCTTTCGGTGGAGCAACTGCCCCCACCCAATTCCGAGTTGGCTGCACTGCTGACGGAACCCGCCGAGCAGCTGTTGCTGCGCCACCTTGCGCGGATGCCGCAGGCGGTGCGCGAGGCGGGCAACCGCTATGCGCCGTTTGTCCTTGCCGATTGGTGCTATACAACCGCCCGCGAATTCGGCGTATTCTTTGAGCAATGCCCCGTGCTGAAAGCGGCTACCCCCGATCTGCGGGCGGCACGGCTCCTGTTGGTGGCGGCAACCGCGCAGGCATTGCACAATGGGCTAGCCCTGCTGGGTATTCAAGCCCCTGAACGAATGTAGGAGGATGACTGCATGCCCATCCCGCAACCGATCCGCACGCTGTTATTCGATATGGATGGTGTCCTCTATCGCGGGCAGACGATCCTGCCCGGTGTCGCTGAGGTGATCGCCTACTGCCAGCAGCACGATCTGCCGTTTGCCACGATCACCAACAACGCCACTCGCACCCGCCAGCAGTATGAGCAGAAGCTGCATGACATGGGCTTGGCTGTGCGTGGTGAGCAGGTGTTTACCTCCGCCATCATCACCAATGCGTGGCTCCGCACGCACTATCCGGCGGGGACACGGGTGCTAGCACTTGGCATGCGCGGTCTCACGGATGAACTGTTTGGCGATGGCTACTTTGTATCCGACGAAGAATACCCGCAACTCGTGGTGCAAGGGGCCGATTTTGAGCTGACCTACGAACGGCTCAAGCGCGGCTGTCTCGCAATTCGGGCGGGCGCACGCTACATCCTCACCAACCCTGACCGCACCTTCCCGACTGAGATTGGGCTAGTGCCCGGTGCGGGGGCAATCAGTGCGGCACTCGTGGCCGCCACTGGCGTAGAGCCAACCATTCTGGGCAAGCCCCAGCCAGCCATGTTCAGCACCGCCCTGCACATGCTCGGTGGTGATCCGGCAACGACGCTTGTCGTTGGGGATCGGCTCGATACCGATATTGCGGGCGCACGCAACGCCGGATTGCCGTGTGCGCTCGTATTGACCGGTGTGACTACGCCGGATGAGCTTGCGGCTAGCCCACTTCAGCCTGACCTTGTGCTGCACGACTTGACCGAACTGCACGCCTTGTTGCAGCTCCAGTAGGCGTGTAGGCGATTGGGTTAGTATGCTGTTCTTCATTGTCTACGACCAGCAGCACGTCACGACACTCGTGCGCGATTGGTCTGCGGATCAGCTCTATCAGGCGTTGCAGCGGGAACAGTTTGGTACAGTGCTACCGCCTCCCGATCAGCGCGTCCTCGCGGCATTGCTGGTAGATTGGCAACGGCGGGCACTCGGCCAAGTGATGCTGCGGGATGCCATGCTAGTAGATCAGCGGCGCGGGGCGCAAGTCTACCGCTTGCTATGCTACAGCCAGATTCGCGCCGCACAGCCGATCCCTGAGATCGCCGCGCACCTGTTTACGCCGTGTGTGCCGCAGCCGGATCTTGCCCACCTCCACGCGCAGATCACTGCGCTAGCGGCTGCGCCAGACTGCCCGCCGCCGCGGGGCCGAACTGCACCGCCTCGCCGATGTGGTGGTGCTGGCGCAGCAGCCGGATATGGTGCTGCACTGTGTTGCCACCGATGCCGATGGGCAGCCGCAGCCGATCCAACTGCCGCTCCCCGATAACCTGCTAGAGCTGTTGCCTACCCAGCCGCCCACCTTGATGCAACCCCCCGTGCCGCGCTTCGAGTCGCCGACAGGCTGGCGGCGCAGCATCGCGGCGATGCTCGCGGTGGCGGGGGTAATCTGGTTGCTGCTGCCGCTCATGTTCGGGCAGACTCCGGTGCGTCCGGCAGGCGTTCCGCTCGGCTTGGTAACACTGTCGCTGCTGATCGGGGTGAAAGCCCAGTGGCGTGGCTACATTGGCTCGGTGTGCCTGTGGCTCGTACCCAATCTGCCGTGGTTTCATCACGGCGAACAGGTTGACTGGCTCCGCACGTTGCCGTTCTTGCTGCTGGGGCTGCTGCTGATTAGCCTCGATCAACCCATCCGCGCCCTGTGGCGTTGGCTCTGGCGTAGCTAGGCAGTACCCCTTCCGCACTATGCATACCCCCCCGCCGCCAGTGTCATCGCCGCCACCATCGCCGCCACCACCAGCAAACCCCACCGAAACCTCGCGCACATGGGCCCAACGCTGGCACGATCTCCGCATCGCCCTGCGGAACATACCGCGTGCGCTCGCGTTGGTGTGGCAGGCGCATCGGCTCGGCACGCTGGCGTTGCTCGGCTTGACGATCATTGCCGCCCTGTTGCCCGCCGCCCAAGCGTGGGTTGCCAAGCTGGTTGTAGATGCGGTGCTAGCGGACATCCAAGCTGGCACTGACCCACTGGTGGGGGTGCAGCACGTCGCGCCACTGCTGGTGATCGGCTTCGTCGTGATTACGCTTGCGGCGATTATCGCCCAAGCCTACACCCTGCTGGAGCATATGCTCAATGCCCGCCTCGCCCACACGATCAACGAAGCCCTCTTGACGAAAGCAATTGCGCTAGAGCTGCGCTACTTCGAGGATGCTGAGTTTTACAACAAGCTCCAGAATGCCCGCCGCGAAGCTGACTTCCGCGCCCTTGCGATTGTCAACAACCTGTTCAGCATGCTGCAAAGCACAATCACGCTGCTCTCGTTTTCGGGCATCCTGCTGCTGGTCAGCCCCCTGATCACGCTCATCCTGATTGGTGCAACCTTGCCCGCGTTTCTGGTGCAAGCCCGCTATGCTGGGGTGTACTTCCGCCTGCTTAGCAACCGGGCCCCCGAATTTCGGCGCATGCAGTATATTGAATACCTGCTCACGGTAGATAGCACCGTCAAAGAGATCAAGCTGTTTGGGCTGGGGCAGCCCCTCTTTCACACATACCAAAAGCTGTTCTGGCAGTTCTACCGCGAGGATGCCGCCCTAGCACGGCGGCGCAGCCTGCTTAGTGTGCTTTGGGGCACGCTCGCCACTGCCAGCTTCTATGGGGCGTATGCGTGGGTGGTGTGGCGCACGATTGCTGGAAGCCTGACGCTCGGCGATCTGACGCTATATCTGGTGGTGTTTCAGCAAACCCAAAGCACCTTTCGCAGCTTGCTCAGTGGGGCGGGCCAGCTTTACGAAGGGGCCTTGTTTCTGGACAACCTGTTCACCTATCTCGCCCAAGAACCACAGCTGCCCACCGCCGCCCAGCCGCGCCGCGTGCCCCGCCCATTGCAGCACGGGATCGAGTTTCGGGGGGTGTCGTTCTACTATCCGGGTGCCGCTGAGTGGGCCGTGTATGACATCAACCTACACATCAAGGCGGGCGAGACGGTGGCACTGGTGGGGCGCAACGGCGTGGGCAAAACTACGCTGATCAAGCTGCTAGCCCGTTTCTACGATCCGGTTGAGGGGCAGATCTTACTCGATGGGGTAGACCTGCGCGAGTATGATCTGGATGACCTGCGCCGCGCCGTGAGTGTGATCTTTCAGGATTTTGTGCAATATCAAGCCCCGCTCAGTGATAACATCGGCTACGGGCAAGTTGAGCGGCTACACGATGACGCACGTATCCGCCACGCGGCGGCGCAGGGCGGCGCGGATGCGGTTGCGGATGCGCTGCCGCAGAGCTATGCCACGCTACTTGGGCGGTGGTTTGCGGGCGGGCAGGAGCTATCCGGCGGGCAGTGGCAGAAGGTGGCACTGGCGCGGGCATTTATGCGCGAGGCGGAAATGCTTGTCCTTGACGAACCCACCGCTGCCCTTGATGCCGAGTATGAATACGAGCTGTTCACGCGCTTCCAGCAGCTCACGCAGGGCAAAACGACGCTGCTGATCAGCCACCGCTTCAGCACGGTACGTATGGCGGATCGGATCGTCGTATTAGCCGATCAGCAGATCGTTGAGGTGGGCACGCACACCGAGCTACTTGCCCACGAAGGGCCCTATGCACGCCTGTTCCGGTTGCAGGCGCAGGGCTATAGCTAGGGCAACGAGGGCATCGGGGGTGCCTTAAATTCGCGCTGGAATCGGGCGAAAAGCCTGTGCATCTGCTTGACACATCAAACAAGATTAACGTACAATGGAAGGTAAGAATCTTCATATCGTGAAAATATAAACATGCTTAGTTATCAAAAATACTTAGACATAACGCATGGGAAAAGCATCAGCACGTTCTGAAGGTAAGCACCTATCACTGAGCACAGATGGGTTTACTGGTTGTAACTTGTATACAATTAAATTGTAGTTAAAAGGAAAATCATGGACGATTTGCAAACATCAACTCATGTGGCTCATGTGCCAGCTGGGCGGTTGATCGGCAAAGTGGCGATTATTACGGGGGGAGCAGGCAACATTGGCGAAGTGATTACGCGCCGCTACCTTGCAGAGGGTGCGACGGTTGTAATTACTGGGCGCAACCAAACCAAGCTCAACACCTATCGGCAGACATTGCTGGATGATGACCTCGCGGAGCCGGAGCGCATTTTGGCCCTGCCCGTAGATGGCAGCGACATGGCGCAGGTGCGGGCGGGTGTGGCGCAGGTGCTGGAGCAGTACGGGCGGATTGATATTCTGATCAACAATGCGGGTAGCGCGGGCTGCAAGCAACGCCTACCAGATGTACCGCTCACGCCGGAGCAGGTGCATGCGCCGGATACTGAAACGCTCGCCCAGAGCATCGGCAACCTCCTCTTGCTGACGTGGAATATGGTGCGGGCAGTTGCGCCACACCTGCAACCCGGCAGCAGCATCATCAATGTCTCCACGATCTTCTCACGCACCGACTACTACGGGCGCATCCCCTACGTTGTCCCCAAAGCTGCCTTGAATGCCCTAACCGAAGGGCTTGCCAAAGAACTCGGCGCACGCGGCATCCGCATCAACAACGTCTATCCGGGGCCCATCGAGAGTGACCGCATCCGCAATGTGTTCAAAACAATGGACAGTCTCAAGGGCGTGCCCGATGGCACAACGGGGGCAGGCTTTATGGATATTATGCGCCTTGCCCACGCCGACGCACACGGCACGGTACAGAAGCAGTTCCCCACGCCCTCCGATGTAGCCGGCACGATAGTGTTTCTCGGTAGCGACGAGGCGCGCGCCTTCGCGGGGCACGGTTTTGAAGTCACCAACGGCATGGATGTGCCTGCCGAAAGCCGCACCAACTTCGTCTCGCGCCCCGGTCTCCGCAACGTAGACGCATCGGGTAAGGTGGTGCTGGTGTGTGCGGGCGATCAGATTCAGGAGACGCTGGCACTGGTAGATGTACTGCGTTCGTGCAATGCCGAAGTGTGCCTAACCTTCCGTGACCGCGCCGCGCTGATCCGCATTCAGAACTTGTTCCAAGAACGCCGCTACGGTGATTCGAGCTTTACCCTGCCGATCCTCGAATACATCAATCCGCTGGATACAGCCCAAACCGAAGATGTGTTGCAACACATTTATGAAACGACGGGCGGCCCACACTATGCCGTGATTATGCCGGCGAATGGGATTGAGGGCGAAACGACCTACCCCTATCCGGCATCGCTGGTGGATGTGGATGATGGCGTGGTCGAGCGGTTTGCAAATGAGGAACTGGTCGGGAGTGTTGCCCTAGCCCGCCACCTCGCTCGCTTCTGGAATGCCCACCAGCAGCACCCGATCAGCATGATGCCGGGTGCGCCCCATGTCGTCTTTATGGGCAATTCGGATGATGGCAAAGGCAATTTGTATAACAACATCGCCCGCGCCGCTACCGAGCAACTGATCCGCGTATGGCGGCATGAGTCCGCGCTGGACGCGCAGAAGCCGGTTGCGGAGGGGCAGACGCTCGAAGCGGTGGCCGTGTGGAGCAATCAGATTGTGCGCTATACCAACCACGAGGCGGAGAATCAGGGCTTTGCTTTGGCGTGGGCCACCAAGCTGTTCAACAGTGATCGCCACATCGAGGAGATTAACCTGTACCTGCCGGATGCGATTGGGGTAACGACTGGCTCGCACCGCTTAACGTTTGGCTGGGCCGAGAGCCTGATCGGGTTGCACATCGGCAAGGTTGCCCTAATTACTGGCGGCAGTGCGGGCATCGGCGGACAAGTCGGGCGGCTGCTTGCGCTGAGTGGGGCGAAGGTAATGTTGGCGGCACGCGGCGCAGATCAGCTAGAGCAGATGCGCGACGCAATTGTGCAGGAAGTAAGCGACGCGGGCTATGCCTATGCTGAGAGCCGCGTGCAGGTGATGGATGGCATAGATGTTGCCAATGAGCAGCAACTCGCCCGCTTGGTTGAACGCACGATAGATACGTTCGGGCGGATTGACTACCTGATCAACAATGCGGGCATTTCCGGCGCAGAAGAGATGGTGATTGATATGCCGCTCGATGATTGGCGCAATACCCTCGCCGCCAACCTGATTAGCAACTACTCGCTGATCCGCAAGGTTGCGCCGTTGATGAAAGCGCAGGGCAGCGGCTACATCCTCAATGTTTCATCCTACTTTGGCGGCGAGAAGTCGGTGGCAATTCCCTACCCCAATCGGGCCGACTACGCCGTGAGCAAGGCTGGCCAGCGGGCGATGGTTGAGAGCTTTGCGCGGTTTATGGGGCCGGAGGTACAGATCAATGCGATTGCACCGGGCCCAGTTGATGGGGATCGGCTGCGTGGCACAGGCGAGCGGCCCGGCTTGTTCAAGCGACGCGGGCGGTTGATCCTCGAAAACAAACGCCTCAACGATGTGCATGCCGCCCTGATTACCGCGCTGCGGGGCGGGCAGCCGCTCACCACCCTGCTGCCGCTGCTGCTCGCAAACGATGTGCAGGCGATTGCCAAGAATGAGAAAGCCCCCAAACCGCTGCGCGATCTAGCTGAGCGGGTCTGGGCGGAGAGTGACCCCGACGGCGCGTCGCGGGCGTTCCTGCTCAATCAAGCGATTGCCGATAAGCTGTTCAATCGGTTGCAACTAGGCGGCTATTTCCTGAATGCCCACGCCGCGCTTGCCAGCAACGGCAATGGCGCAGCTAGCCCGGCTCCGATGGATAGTAAACTGGAACTAGCGACCCATCCGCCAGAGCCGTTCTTCACCGCCCGCCAGATTGACCGCGAAGCCCGCAAGGTGCGTGAGGGCGTACTTGGGATGCTGCAACTCAAGCGCATGCCAACGGAGATTGACGTGGCGCGGGCGACGGTGTACTACCTTGCTGATCCGGTGGTCAGTGGGGAGACCTTCCACCCCTCCGGCGGGCTAAACTTTGAGCGCACTGTGACTGAGGGCGAGCTGTTTGGGAAAGCGAGTGCAGGCGCGATTGGGCGGCTCAAGGGCATCACCGTCTACATTATCGGCGAGCATCTGCGCCGCCACCTGACGACGCTGATCCGCACGTACCTCGAAGAGTGCGAAGTTGGGCGGGTGGTGCTGATTACCGAAACCGAAGAAGCCGGGCAATCGCTGCGGGCAACCTTCCCGACACAGGTGAGTAGTGGGCAACTGGTGACCGTCGCTTCACGCGGCGATCTGGAGGACGCACTGGATCGGGCGTATGTCGAATTTGGCAAGCCGGGCCCGGTGGTCTGTACGCCGTTCCGCCCATTGCCGGCCAACCTTGCGCTGGCTGGCTCAACCGGCAACGACTGGGACAACGTACTCAACGAAGCCGATTTCGCCGCGCTCGTCGAACACAATCTGACGCACCACTTCCGCGTTGCCCGCAAGATTTCGCTGCTGGATGGGTCACAGCTCGTGCTAGTCACGCCTTCGACGGGCATTGGCTCATCGGCCGAAGAGTTTGCGTTAGCCAACTTCATCAAGACTACGCTGCACGCCTTCACTGCTACGCTGGGGGTTGAGAGCGAGCGCATCATTCACAACGTTGCCGTGAATCAGGTGGACTTGACGCGCCGCGCCCGCAATGAGGAACCACGCAACGCGGATGAAGAAGTCGAAGAACTCACGCGCTTTGTCAATGCGGTGTTGCTCGTGAGTGCGCCCCAAGTCGAAGCCAAAGAGAGCCGCTACCGCTCACGCATTTATCGCGGCAATGCGATTACGGTATAATTGACAAAGTGAAAGCCGAAGCCGACGGGAGCCGTTATGTATTAAAACTCCCGTCGCTTCGCACTGGACTATAGATCGAATGACTGTATGAACTCGAATGGAAAAGGAGTACGTCACAGATGACCTTGATAAGTGAGCCGAAACTCGCTGGGTTGCGCCCCCCGCGTAGCAACCCGATCCTGACCCGTGCTGATTGGGAAGCCCAACGTGAGGCGTTCCTGAACAATCCGGGCGATTTCTTTGGCGACATTGCCCGCCAAATGCTGCACTGGTATGACCGTGATCTGAAGGCTTGGATTACGTGGGATGCTGAAGCCCAACAGTGGCACGGCTTGGATGCCGCCACTGGTACGACCATAGATGTCCCTTATGCCGCCGATCATCAAGCGTGGCAGCGCAGCTTCAATGCTGATCATGCGCCGTTCTATCGCTGGTTTGAGGGCGGGCTGACCAATGCCTGCTTTAATGAAGTAGACCGCCACGTCCTGATGGGCTATGGCGATGAGGTTGCCTACTACTTCGAGGGGGATCGCTGGGACTCGACGCTGAATGATGGGCGTGGTGGGCCTGTGGTGAGTTATCCCGTTACGCGCAAGAAGCTACTGCTTGAGGTGGTCAAGGCGGCGCAGGTGCTGCGTGATCTCGGCTTACAGCGCGGGGATCGGCTGGCTCTGAATATGCCCAACATCATGGAGCAGATTTACTACACCGAAGCCGCCAAGCGGCTCGGCATTATCTACACCCCCGTGTTCGGCGGCTTCAGCGACAAGACCCTCAGTGACCGGATTCATAATGCGGGCGCACGGATTGTCATTACCAGCGATGGTGGCTACCGCAACGCGCAGGTGGTGCCCTACAAAGAGACCTATACCGACCAAGCCCTTGACAAGTTTATTCCGGTTGAGGTTGCGCTAGAGATTGTGCAAACGACGCTGGATAGCTTCAAGGAGCAGGTGCAAGCCCATCATCTCGAAACGATCTTTGAGGAAGCCGCCGCCGCCGTTGAGGGGGATATTACCGTCGAGCGGCGCGACATTATGCGTGGTGTGGGGCGGGCCCTCGATCAACTGGCAGATGTGGATACGCTGATCCAATCGCGCATCCGCACCGCTATCGCACAGGCGTTGGTCGAATCGCCGCCGCGTGTTGATGCGGTGGTGGTGGTGCGCCACACCGGGCAGGATATTGTCTGGCGGACTGAGCGGGATCGCTGGAGCCACAGCCTGATGACTGATGCGCTCCTGAAGATACTGGAGCATGCCCGCAATGCTGGGATCAATGTGCAGAGTGAGCAAGAGCTAGTCGCCCTACCCACCGAGCAGTTCATCCGTGCGCTGTATGCCACTAGCCCCGCCGAGCCACTCGATGCTGATTTCCCGATGTTTATCATTTACACCAGCGGCAGCACCGGCAAGCCCAAAGGCGTAGTCCACGTCCATGGCGGCTACACGGCGGGGGTTGCCTACACGATGCGGATCAGCTTCGACTCGGAGCCGGGCGACACGATCTTTGTGGTTGCCGATCCGGGCTGGATCACGGGGCAGAGCTACCTGCTGAGTGCGACGATGAGTACGCGCTGCACCGGCGTGATTGCCGAAGGCTCGCCCGTCTTCCCTAGTGCCGGCCGCTTCTCCAGCATGATCGAACGTTACGGCGTAGACATCTTCAAGGCGGGTGTGACATTCCTCAAGGCGGTGATGAGCGACCCGCAGAATGTCGCCGACGTGCAGTTCTACGATATGAGCAGCCTGCGCGTGTGTACCTTCTGCGCCGAGCCAGTCAGCCCGGCGGTCCAGCAGTTTGGGATGGACTTGATGTCGCCGCAGTACATCAACTCGTATTGGGCAACCGAACACGGCGGTATTGTCTGGACGCATTTCTACGGGAATGATGATTTCCCCCTGCGCCCAGATGCCCACACCTACCCGCTGCCGTGGATCCTCGGTGAGGTTTGGGTTGCGGCGGAGAGCAGCAGCAACGGCAGTGCCGCCGGCTACCAGATCGCCCCCTTTGAGGAGAAGGGCGAGATTGTGGTGACGCACGCCTACCCCTACCTGACGCGCACGATCTGGGGCGATGTGGAGCATTTCACGATTGACGGAGACTGCATCAATCCAGCGTGGCAGGGCGATATTGAACGCTACGTCAAGACGTACTGGCGGCGTGGACCAGTAAATACCAGTGGCGAAGAAGGCTGGGGCTACATTCAGGGTGACTTTGCCCGCAAGTACGCCGATGGCAGCTTTAGCTTGCACGGGCGCAGCGACGACGTGATCAACGTGAGTGGCCACCGGATGGGCACAGAGGAGATTGAAGGGGCGATTTTGCGCGATCAGCAGCAGTATGCCAATTCACCGGTTGGCAACTGTATTGTGGTGGGTGCGCCGCACCGCGAGAAGGGCTTGACCCCACTTGCCTTCATTCTCGCCGTGCCGGGCCGCACGATCACCAGTGAAGACCGCCGCCGCCTGAACGAACTGGTTCGCAACGAGAAGGGCGTGGTCTCGGTGCCCGAAGATTACATCGAGGTCGCTGCCTTCCCCGAAACCCGCAGTGGCAAGTATATGCGCCGCTTCCTGCGCTCGATGATGCTGGATGAGCCGCTCGGTGATACGACCACGCTCCGCAATCCAGAATCGTTGGATGAGATCGGGCGCAAGATTCAGGATTGGAAGCTGAAGCAACGCCTTGCGGAGGAGCAACGCCTATTCGAGAACTACCGCTACTTCCGCATCGAGTATCACCCCGCCAAGCAGCTCGGCAAAATGGCGGTGGTGACGGTGACGAACCCCCCCGTCAACGCCCTCAACGAACGCGCCCTTGATGAGCTGAACACGCTGCTCGATCACCTTGCCCGCCGCGAGGATGTGGTGGCGATTGTGTTCACGGGGCAAGGCACCAAGAGCTTCGTGGCGGGAGCCGACATCCGCCAATTGCTGGAGGAGATGCACTCCTACGAGGATGCGATTGCCCTGCCGAATAACGCCCAGCTTGCCTTCCGCAAGATCGAACGCATGCTCAAGCCGTGTATTGCGGCAATCAATGGGGTCGCGCTCGGTGGCGGGATGGAGTTTGCGATGGCGTGTCACGCCCGTGTGGCCGATATGCACGCCGTCTTTGGGCAGCCCGAAATCAATCTGCGCCTGCTGCCCGGCTATGGTGGCACGCAACGCCTGCTGCGGCTGGTGCAGCAGCGGCGCGGCGAACATGGCATTGTGGATGCGCTCAAGATCCTGATGAATGGGCGCAACCTGACCGCCGCTGAGGTGATGCAGCTGGGCTTGGTGGATATGGTTGCCCACGATGATCAGCACGCGCTAGCCTTGGCGACGCGGCTGGTGCTGGACTATGCCGAGAACCCCGAACGCTCACCGAAGAGTTCGGCTCTATCGCATATGTTCGGCACGCGGCAGAGCCTGAATGAGCAGTGGGAGCAGCCCGATCTCGAATTTGCGGCTAAGATTGAGCAGGCTTTCGATGATCCAGAGGTCCAACGGGCGGTTGCCCAAGCAGAATGGGCTGGGCGCAATGATGCTATCCGGCGCATCAAAGAGGCGGTGCTGCACGGCTACACGCACGGCATGACGGCCGGCTTGGCGTATGAGGCGCGGATGTTTGCCGAAGCGGTGGTAGCTCCTGAAGGCGGCAAGCGCGGCATTCAAGATTTCCTCGATAAGAAAGCCGCCCCGTTGCCGACGCGCCATGTAATCAGCACCACGCCCGAGTCGGAGCAGGAGCTAGTGACAAAGGGGCAGTTGTTGCCCGTAGGTGCGCCGTTCTTCCCCGGCATCACCCCGATCCCTGCCTATCAATACGCGCAGGGCGCACTGCGCGACGAAAAGACCGGCACGGCCAATCACGGCGATCCGATTGTCGCCGAGAAACAGTTCGTCATTCCCGTCGAACGCCCCAACCCGAATCAGGTGCTGTTGTACGTGCTTGCATCCGAAGTCAACTTCAACGACATCTGGGCGATTACGGGTATTCCTGTTTCGCAGTTCGACAACCACGACCGCGACTGGCACGTCACAGGCAGTGGTGGCATTGGCTTAGTGGCGGCATTAGGTGAAGAAGCTCGCCGCGAAGGCCGCCTGAATGTGGGCGATGTGGTCAGCATCTTCAGTGGGCAGAGCAACCTGCTCTCGCCACTGGCGGGGATTGACCCGATGTATGTAGACTTCTTCATTCAAGGCAACGAAACGCCCGATGGTTCCCATCAGCAGTTTATGTTGGTGCAGGCTCCGCAGTGCTTGCCGATGCTGCCCGATATGACGATTGAGGCGGGCGGCAGTTACGTGCTGAGTATGGGCACAGTTTACCGTGCTTTGTTCACGGTGCTCGACATCAAGCCCGGCTACCGCATCTTCATCGAGGGTTCGGCGACAGGCACGGGCGCAGATGCAATGACGATCTCGCTGAACAACAATCTGCATGTAACCGGTATGGTGAGCAGCAATGAGCGGGCGGGCAAGGTGCGCGAACGCGGCGCGACAGGTGTGATCAATCGCCGCGACCCGCGCTACGATGGCATCTTCACCCGTGTGCCTACCGATCCGACGCAGTGGGCGGAATGGGAAGCCGCAGGCGATGCGCTGCTGGAAGACTACCGCGCCCAGAACCATGGGCATCTGGCCGATTACGTGGTGTCGCACGCGGGCGAGCGTTCCTTCCCGCGCAGCTTCCAACTGCTGGGTGATCCGCATAGCGATCACGTCCCGACGCTGACGTTCTACGGCGCAAGCAGTGGCTATCACTTCACCTTTATGGGCAAGCCGGGTGCGGTTGATCCTGAAACGATGCTGCGCCGGGTGCGGATGCGGGCAGGTGAAGCTGTCGTGATCTACTACGGTGTGGTGCATACCGAAGAGTTGGTTGATCAGGTGGGGCTAGAAGCCATCGAGACGGCACGGGCGATGGGCGGGCGGATCGTGATTGTCACCGCCAGCGACGCGCAGCGCGACTTCATCCTGAGCTTGGGCTTTGGGGCAGCGTTGCAGGGCGTGATTAGCCTTGAGGAGATCAAGCGGCGTTCGGGCGATGATTTCGAGTGGCACACCACCATGCCCGATCTTGCCGATGCACGCACCGAAACGGAAGCCTTCAAGGATGGCGTGCGCCGCTTTACCGACCTGACCTTCAAGCCACTGGGGGCAGCGATTGGCCGCTTCCTGCGCTCGCCGGATAATCCCCGCGGCTACCCGGATCTGATTATCGAGCGGGCTGGGCACGATGCGCTGGCTGTCAGCACGATGCTGGTCAAGCCATTCACGGGGCGGGTGGTCTACTACGAAAACATGTCTGGGCGGCGGTACTCATTCTATGCGCCGCAAGTCTGGACTCGCCACCGCCGGATCTACATGCCGAGCGCGAACATCTGGGGCACGCACCTCTCGAATGCGGCGGAAGTTGCCCAACTCAACGATGACATCGCTGCCGGGCTGTTGCAGGTGGGTGAGCCAGTGGTGGTGGCGTGGGAGGAGATTGCCGAAGCCCACCAAGCCATGTGGGAGAACCGCCTGACGGGGGCCATTTACGTAGTCAATCACGCCTTGCCGCGCACGGGGCTAACCTCGAAGGATGAGCTGTATCAGGCGTGGGCAGAGCAGATGTAGGCGAGCCGCAGCACACACGGTTGCGGCGCACGGACAGGCGGGCGTGGGGTGGACAAGCTCCCTGTGCCCGCTTTGGTTTTGCGGGTATCATGGGGATGGGCTGGTGTAGCTATGAACTCTTGCCGAAGGAGCTGCGTGATGCATCGCCCGCAATCGCCGCGCACCGCCCCTCACTCCGCTAGCACCTCGCGCACAATCTCGCGGCTGTTGCCCTGCGGCAGGTACACATACCGCCCACCGAGCCACTCCGCCAGCTGGCGGGCTTCGCCGCGTGAGAGGAAGTTGCGTTGCGTGTCAATCACCACGGCGGTGAGACCCTCGTTGCGGAGCCGCCCCGCAAGGCGTTGTACTTCCTCGCGGGCGTGGGCGAGGCGTTCGTCGCGGCTCTGGTCGGGCTGCGGCTGGAGCGGCATGTTCGGGCGGCCATCGGTGATCAGTACGAGCGAGGTTTGCTGGATGCCCCGACTGCGGGCGTGCTGGGCGATCTGCCATGCTGCTAGCAACGCCGATGCAAGCGGTGTGCCGCCGCCGGTGGGCAGCACATCAAGGGCACGTTTGGCTAGCTCGACACTCTGCGAGGGCGGGAGTAAGACCTCTGCCTGCTCGCCGCGAAAGGCAATCAAGGCGACCTGATCGCGGTGGACATACGCCTGTTGCAGCAGCGCATTGATTGCGCCTTTTGCCTGCCGCATGCGGTGCAGAGCCATTGAGCCACTCGCATCTACTAAGAAGCAAAACAGCGTGCCCGCTTTGCTGCGGAACTGCTTGATGTGCAGATCGTCGCTGCGGAGCTGCACCCGCCGCACTGCACCATCGGCACCATCGGGGGGGGGATGTTCGGCTTGGCGGGCGGGCTGCCACGGGGCGGCGGCGCGGAGCGTTGCAATCACATCGAGCCGCCCGCGTCCGGGCTTGCC
>JAAUTZ010000059.1 GCA_012031225.1 Chloroflexaceae bacterium | reverse complement strand
CGCGAGCCGAACGGTCAGCGGGTGCCTGCCGGGTGTCCCACCGGTACAGGAGGGGTGAGGAGCGTCGAGGTGAGCACGCCGAGATCGAGTCCCCGAGCGTGACGTGTGAGCGGTTGCGAAGCGTGAGGGTCACGGGGAGCGGGCGGCCAGCGGTCAGGTGACCGGGCGTATGCAGGCGCCAGGAGAGCTCGAGATGGCGGCGCCAGATCACCTGTGCGGTTGGAAAGAACGCGAGATAGGCAGTGAGGGTGGTGTAGGTTGCTTCGGTCAGCGGATGTGACATCTGTTGCGGGGTGTTCGGATGGGCGACCTTGATGATCGCTGCATCGAGATTAACGTGCTCAATCCGCAACTCCTGCACCTGCTTTATCGTGAGGCCCTGTTCAAGCAAGAGACACACGAGCAGCTGGTCGCGGAGACCAATCTCACCGGTATTGAGCCGTTGGATCAGCGCCTTCGCTTGTTCGGCGGAAAGCATCGTGGAGGTAGGTTTTTTGTTGCCGCGCCGTACAGGCGCAGCGTCATCGTCGGCATCGCACGACGGATCAGGCAGTTTCAGCTGCGTGATCTGGAGCACCTCCTCATCTGAGAGATACCCCGCTCGAGCAGCATGGCGGCAATAGGTGCAAAGCGTCGAGAGCATCACCTTCATGCTTCTGGGCGCATAGTGTTGCGTGGTGAGCCACGCCACGAAATCCTGAATGTGGTGCGCTCGCACCGCTTGCCACGCTGCGGGTTGTGCCCAGAGCTGTTCGGTGAGCTGCTCTACCGAACTACTCCGCATCCCATGTGCTTCGTACAGAAGGCCTGCGAAGCGTTCGAAAGTGTTCTTCTGGCTCCGCTTCGTCGCATCCTTAAGATGCGCGTGATAGTCGGCAAAGCCATCCAGAGATGAATCAGGGGCGTGATGTGGGTCTCGGTACGTGTCTTCAGCCATAGGACAATCCTTTCAGCAAAGCGGCGAGCGAACCAAGCCGTGCAACATTGATAATGAACATTGATAATCAACATACGTCTAGTATAGCACAGGTTTGCCCAGCGTGTCTACCCGTTGCATAGGTCTTTATCTGGATGTCCTTGCTGCTCACGGACGAGCAGGATACACCGCTTGTCAGGATCATTCGGGGGCAATGAACTGGAGGCGAGCCCGAAACGCGTGCGCTGCACTGCCGATGTGACCGCCGTCCCAGCACGGGCAAGCGCGTGCGGTACCACCGCATCAGGCTCATTGAGCGGGGCTGCGTGCAGGGTGGCACTGGCGTTGCTGTTTCGTGGGCATCACGAGCGTTCCCCTTCGCTCTTCAACCTGCACCACCACCGGCATACACCATGATAGGAATAATGCAACGTCTGCGTCACAGCGTCACACCGCGTATCTTTCCTG
Organism: Chloroflexaceae bacterium; assembly: GCA_012031225.1. Lineage (GTDB taxonomy): Bacteria > Chloroflexota > Chloroflexia > Chloroflexales > Chloroflexaceae > JAAUTZ01. The sequence goes on along the minus strand of JAAUTZ010000059.1, from coordinate 23,254 downwards.
ATGGCAATCGGCTAAACTGTGTGACGCACGCTGCGTCACGTCTGCGTCACACGTTCGTTACGTCTGCGTCACACCTGCGCTGCATTTTCTTGGCTGAACTTGCGCTGCTGGTATATCTGGCTCAGTAACCCTCGGTCCTGCTTGGCAGCGGCAATGATCTCTTTGATCTGCTCCCAGTCGCCAGCGTTCAGGCAGGCGATGAAGGTGCTGCTCTCACCATTCAAGGACGCAAGGGCAGCCGCCCGTCGCTCGGCAAGCTCGGCACTGGATGCGCTGCCGTGCGGCGGGGGCAGGCACTCTGGGGGCAGGGGGAACGTTGGCACCGTCTGTGACGCAGCGTGTGACGCTGTGACGCTGGTGTGACGCTGATGTGACGCAGCGTTGGATGCAGGGTTTAGCGCATTGTTGTCAGGTAGGCTTAAAGATTGTGACGCTGTGACGCAGAGGTTTCTATTATTAGAAAAAGAAAGAGATATGATTCTCTCCCTACCGCCGGGTCGTCGTATAAAGCCTATTTCAATATCCTGCATCTGCAATGATGACTCAATCCGACGCAATTCTTGTGCTAGGAGCTTGGGGGTCTTCGGGAAGTCAAGCGGATGCTTGTCGCCTGCCTCTTTGCTGTTGAGGAGGGCTGCCCGCAGCTCGGTGGCAGTGCCCTGCCATTCCTGCTGCTCGGTGAGCAAGTCCAGCAGCCACCGCGCCAGCGTGCTGTTCTCCACGGCAGCGGCGGCGTGCTGCTCGGCCTGCTGCTCCATCAAGCTGGTAAAGTAGCCCCCTTCCCAGCCGAGCGCAGGAGCTGCCCGCTCGACCCATTCGGTGAAGTCTGCCAGCCGGGGCAGGTTCTCTGCGGTGTAGCTGCTGCGCATGGCCGTTGCCGCTGCATCGCAGACCGCCCCCAGCAGCCACGGGTGTGCCGCGGCAAAGGCTGCATCTACGTGCCGCATGGGGGTGTTGCGCTCACGGCGCACCAGCATCACGGCTAAGATGCGGCTATCCAGATCAGGGGCGGTGCCGTTCAGGTCGGGAATGCCATTTAAAATCACCGGCACCTTTGCGCTGATCTGCACAATATCGGCATCGGTGTGCAGTTGCCGTTTGCGGATGGCTGCCCCGGTGCTCAAGCGACACAGGTGGTCGGACTCGTTGCGGTTCAGGCGGCTGATGTTGTCGAAGGCAAGCACCCCCGCTTCGCGGGCAATCAGGGTCAACTCTTCTGGCTTCTCAGGGAAGGCTGCTACCGCGCTTTCATTCGGGTCTATGATGTTGCGAAGGTGGGTACTCAGGGTCGTTTTGCCACTGCCCTGTCTCCCTGACAGGGCCAGAAACGCATAGGCCCCGGTTGGCACCAGCGTGCCCACCAGCCACCCAGCAAGCAGGTGCAGGTCGGTTTCGCTGGCAACATTGGCAAGCGGGCGGAGCAGCTCTACCAGATTGCCACCGCGCTGCGGCGCAGGCAGCGGCAATGCGCCGGGGGCTTGCCGGAAGAGCACGGGCGGGTCATTCACCACCTGCCACCCGTGCGGCGTGATCTGAATTGCCCGCCGGTTGCCCATATCCAGCCAGATGCTGCCCCCTTCGTGGGCAATGCGGCTGTGCAACTGGCGCACCGCGCTGGTGCGGGCACGGGCTGCCAGAATGCGAATTGCGCCGGTGATACTGCTATCTTGGGGCACCGCGTCGTAGGCTTCGAAGTAGCGCAAGGTAACGTATTCGCGGGTGGCTTCGCTGCGGGTCAAGCTCAGGTTTTGCCCGTCAACACTCAGGTAGCAGGCTCCATCAGGGGTGCGGAATAGCTGCCCATCCTCAGCCAATGCCAGCAGCCGGTGCAGGGCTTTCTTGATCTGCGCGGTATCACCGGCGGGGGCAGGTAGCTCGGCTTGCGTTGGCTCCTCCGCTGGCAGATCAGGCAGGCTGCCCAGCTTGGCCGCCGTCTGCTCTTCGTGCAAGCGCGCAAAATCCCAGTCAAACTCAAACCCTCACGCCTGCCCAAAGTCCACCGCCCGCCACATCATACCCCGCATCCCCAGCAGCCCCGAACACCCCCCGCGCCGCCGTTCGCCCCGCCTCATCACCGTCCAGCGCAATCACGATTGCCCCGGACTCAGGCGGGTAGACCGCCCGCAACCCATCCAGCAGCCCCCTTCTTCTGAAAGCCGCGCCACCAAACTCGATTCCCACACGTCCCCGCAACGCCGCCACCCCCTCCGCCTGAGCCGTCACCACACTCGACTCGCCGTTGCACAGCACCAGCGGCTGCCCTGTGGCGGCTGCAATCTCCACCGCCTGCGTCAACCCATACCAGCACGCCACATAGCCCTTCACACTCGAAAACTTCGATCCCCCCTCAACCACATCAATGAAACGCCACCGCCGCCCCCCACCTGTCGGAAAGCCCAACGCCCGCCGCTTCTGCCCCACCCGCCCATCATACCGCTGCTGCACCACCCAGCCCGCCGCTTGGAACGCCTCCACATACTTCGCCCCACAATACTCCTCCAGTGTCAAGTAGCCCTGTGCTAGGTCCCGCTCCCCTGCGGGCGCGGTGCTAGCTGGGGGCTGTTGCGTCCCATCGTCGTATTCCCAATAGCCACACTTCTTGCGGCACGTCCAGAATGGTGCCCCCCCATTGTGCGGCTTGGGCACGTAGTAAAAGCGATCTGTCCCGCGCACTGCGGGCAAGGCTTATTTTTGCGGGTATGGGTTGTCATGGTATTCTCCATTAACGCATAGAAGAGTGATTGACAAATGGTCGTTCCTGTCCAAAACGTGTGCTCCGCCAGATCGAAAAAAGGCAAACGCACATTTTACCCACGTACCGGCGTAGGCAGTTATGGCATCAGGGGTGAGCCATCACCCCCGATGAGGAACCGATGCTGGGCTATCCACGGAGCGAACGGTCGCGGGCCGTTACAAGGAGATGATGGGCCTGAGTCCTGTCGCCCCTTGGTAGAGCTTGACAGGTAGGCGCATGGAGCATACACTGAAGACAGTGAATTGACCGATCATCTGCTCACTCCGGTGAGAGACGGCCGCCCGCGCTAATACGGGCGGTTTCGTGTGTGTGGCTGCAATCGCTGCGACGCACGGATGGCTCAGAAGATGGCTCGCTGAAGCACGTTGCCCCATCGTCCCAACTTGCTCGCCGCTCCTCATCCGTTGCGTGAGCACCGTTCTGCTGGTGCTCACGTCTGATCAGCGTGCTGGGCAGCCTGATTTCCATAGCACTCCTGCCGACTCCGTACAATAAAAGCGTTGAGTTCATCGGCTTCAACCCGTCGTGCGCGATTAATCGTCACTGACATAAGTTTCCCTGCTTTGAAGAGTTTATACATCGTTGCGGTTGATACACCCAGTTGCTGGGCGGCCTCACGGACACTCAAGAGTCGTTTTTGCATGATTCCTCCGATGACATACTGCACATTGCCTTACTGTGGAACCCAGTATACCACAAAACAGTGTAGGAGAAAATGAAAAAACACTAAACACAACAAGAGTTTGCAGTATTCCGTAAGCATATTGTGCTGAAGCGTTGATTATCATATGTGATAACCTTGATTGATAGACACCTTTGATAACCTTGATTGATAGACACCTTTGATAACCTTGATTGATAGACACCTTTGATAACCTTGATTGATAGAGAGGCGACATACGATACCATTTAGTACCGCATACGAAACGTTTCGTCATCTTTCGGAGTGGTTTTTTTTGCTCTTTCGGGGCTATCCATGTCAGCATACATGTCAGTCTATGGTCTCAAAACCTGTTTGCGGTTCAGTGTCTGCCCGCAGCCCGTTCCGTGCCTACGTTCAGCGTTCGCATCAGCATCAGCAATAATACCCTAGCGACAACCAGCAACATCGAACATCACACACACAAATTACCTGTTCTTAACAACGACTTAACCCGACGTTAATCACAGCTTGATGCTTTTTATGGGGTAGCTTTGCTACACTAGGCATACATACTCACAGGCAGCAGTTTTGGAGCGGCACTTGCACGGGCAGGTGCGCTGCACTATAGCGGAAGGAGCCATACCGAATGGACGCGCAGCATGTGCTTGCCGCAATGTATACCGACACTCTCCTTGTGTTTGGGCATCGCGGTGCGAAAGCCTACGCCCCGATGAACACCCTCGCCGCATTTCGGCTGGCGGCGGAACAGGGCGCACACGGGATTGAACTCGATGTGCATTGCACCAGCGATGATGCTCTGGTGGTGGTGCATGATTTTCAGGTGGATGCAACCAGCAATGGGCACGGGCGCATTGCTGAGCTGACGCTTGCCCAGCTGCAGCAGCTCGATGCAGGGGCATGGTTTGCGCCGCAGTTTGCGGGTGAGCCAATCCCCACCCTCGATGCCGTCTTTGCGGAGCTGGGGCAGTGGCTCTACATCAATGTCGAAATCAAAGTGGAGCCGCATGCGGATGCCCACGCCGCGCATATTGCTGCGCTGGTTGCCACCTGCATTGATCGCCACGCCATGCAGCAGCGCGTGCTGATCTCCTCGTTTCACCCGCCAACGCTGGTGCGCTGCCGCGAACTTATGCCGCATGTGCCGCTGGGCTATCTGCACGAGCAACGCACGCCAACGCTCCCGAACGATGCCCCCTACGAAGCCTACCACCCGCACCACACCCTGATTACGCCCGACTTGCTGGTGCAGTGCCAGCAGCGCGGGCTGCGTGTGAATGTCTGGACGGTGAACGATCCAGCTCATGCGGTTGCGTTGCGGGATGCGGGCGTGGATGCCATCATCAGCGATAACCCGGATACGGTATTGGCGGCTTTGCACGGCTAGGTGGCACGCCCACCCTACCATGATCGGGCTGACGTATTCGCGGGTATAATGAGAGCAAGGCAACGAGGCAAACACGAAAGGAGAAGCAACGATGCTTGTACTGATTGCCCGCTACATCGCTCATCCCGGCAACGGGGATACCGTCGCCGCTGCGCTACGCGAGATGCAAACGCTGGTGGTGCAGCATGAATTGGGCTGCTTGCGCTACGAGGTTTGCCGTGCAACCAGCAACCCTGACCATTTCGTACTCTATGAGCAGTACGCCAATGCGTGGGCAGTGGAAGCCCACCGCAAAACTGAACATTTTCAGCGGATTGTGCTGGAGACCATTGTGCCGCTGCTCGCGGTACGCGAAGTTGACACCTATCACTTGCTCATAGACTGAGCGGGAAGCACTGTTCGCCGCGCCATCTGTTCCAACTTTGCTCCCGGCTCGGGTCACGGTTGCACCGTATAATACAGATCGTACCCACGTACCAATTGCAGCGAACACGACCACGAACTAGAATGGACACGACATGGAACTTCTGATATTGGGGGCGGGCTATGCTGGTGTGCGTACCGCCATTGAACTAGATCGCCTCCTCGAACAATATCCGAGCGGCTCATCAGTCACACTCGTAGATCGCAATCTCTACCATCAGCACCTCTCGATGTTGCATCTAGCGGCAACCGGCACCGCGCCCGAACAGACCGTCGCTATTTCGCTCGATTGGATCCTGCGTCGCCGCAATGTGCGCTTCCAGCAGGGCGAGGTGCAGAAGATCGAAGCCCTGCACCGCCACGTTGTCCTCACCGATGGGCTGATCCTGCCCTATGATCGGCTGGTGTTGGCACTTGGCGCAGAGACCAACTATGCCGATGTGCCCGGCGCACGCGAACACACCTACGCGCTGCACTCCTACCCCGCGGCAATGCGCCTGTATCACCAGATCAAGAACAGCTTCGCCCTCGCCGCAAGCACCGCTGATCCTGTGGCAAAACAGGCATTGCTCACGTTTATTATTGTCGGCGGTGGATTTACTGGGGTGCAGCTAGCGGGCGAGCTAGCGCACTGGGCGGAACAGCTCTGCACGCACTACCAGCTCAATCGCTTCGAGGTGCAGATTGTCCTGATTGAACGGTCAGGGGCATTGCTGAAGCAGTTTGGGGTGTGGGCAAGTGACCCCGCGCTGGAAACCCTCTCGCGTCGCCGGATTGAGGTGCTGTTGCACACCAGCGTCACCGCGATTGAAAAGATTGAAGCGGTTGCAGGGGTTGCAGGAGTTGCAAGTCAGCAGCTGCGGGCAGTCCGCACACAGGATGGGCAAGCGCAAAACCTGACGTTCAATGCGGCCACTATCGTCTGGGCGGGCGGCATCCGCGCCCCACAGCTGATTGCCGAGGCGGGCTTGCCCGTAGATCGCAATGGGCGGGTGTATGTGGATCGTTACCTGCGGGTACACGATCAGGCGGCAATTTTTGCCCTCGGTGATTGTGCGATTGTGCCCAGCCCACAGGGGCAGCCCGTGCTGGCCACCGCCAGCTATGCCATGCGGCAGGGCGAACACCTTGCCCACACGCTGCTAGATGAGATCGAAGGCAATGCCCCACATCCCTACACCCCGCTCGATTTGGGGCAATTGGTTTCGCTGGGGCCGGGCGCGGGCGTGGGTAACCCGCTCGGCGTGCCACTTGAGGGGCTACCGATTGCGCTGCTCAAGCAGGGCGTTGAGGCGTGGTATCTGACGACACTGGAGAAGATTTTCTAACGGCTTGCACCGAAGGGCTTCGGGCAGGCAGATAGGAGCAAGCGGTGCAGGCGACAGGATTTGGACAACTTCCGGCAGGGTTTAGCGAAGATTGGTTACCGGGCAACTACGGGCGTACCCGCTATTGGCACTCCGCACCGCGCCCGTACACGCGCCCGCCGGTCGTCTTGATTCATGGCTACAGTGCGCTCATCGAGTTCTGGGGCGCAGTGCTGCCTGATCTCGCCGCCGAACACCCAATTTATGCGCTCGATCTGTATGGCTTTGGCCAATCAGATCGGCTCAACTTGCCGCCGAGCAAGCAGCTCTGGGCGGCTCAAGTGGCCACCTTCATTGAGCGGGTCATCGGCGAGCCGGCAATTATTGTGGGGCACTCGTTAGGGGGCACGGTTGCCGCCCAGCTTGCCGCCAGCTACCCCCATCTGGTGCGGGCGGTGGCCCTTGTCGGCAGCACCGGCATTGCCCATATTGGGCATCTCTATCGCGTCTATCAACGCCTGTTCTATCTGGGCGTGCAGACCCCGCTCATGGGTGAGCTGGTGTCGCTAGCATTCGGCGCACACATCACCACCGTGCAGTTCTTGCGGGCAGTCTACTATCGCCGCGAACGGATTCGCCCTGAACTCGTCGCCATCTTCAAGCCGACCTTGCAACGTCCGTCCGATTTCCTCTTCCGGCTGGGTATCCTGCGTCGCTTCAATGAGTATAGCTTGGATCTCCGCCCCGGTGATGTAAGCGTGCCTGTGCTGATCTTGTGGGGCGATCACGATCCGGCGTTCCCATTGCAGCTAGCCTACACCTTCCAGTTCCGCTACTTCCCACACGCCGAAGTGCGCCTGATCCCAGAGAGTGGGCACTGCCCCTTCGATGAGACACCGGAAGCCTTCTGCGCTGCGCTGCTGCCGTGGCTGGCCGCACAGCCCGCCCAGCCTGCCGCAGTGCTGCCGACGGCGATGGCAGTGGCCACCCTATCTCCGCTACCGTAGCCGCATCGCCAGCGTGTGGTACAATACGGCTACTATGTGATGGCTTGCACAGGCGTGCCAACTCTCTGGCATCGCCTCGATCCGCGTCATTGATTCTGTAGCTGTACGGGAATTGCAGCATGAGTTCTGCGACTATGCGTCCGGCCCAAGCCCTGCTGGCACGGCAAATTATCGGGCATCATAAATCGTGGGGGGCATCGCTGGCGTTGCTCCTCTCCGACCAGTTCCTGATCTTCGCGGGCTTCTTGATTGCCTACTGGCTGCGTTATCACGCCGATTGGCCCGATGCGCTGGAGCCGATTGTGCGTGAAGTCGAGACGGCTAATTACGTCACCTTCACCGCGTTTCTGCCGATCACGCTGCTCTTGATTGCCGTGCTGAGTGTCCTGTTTATCACACGGGGGCTATACCGCCAGCCACCCGGCACGGGCTTTCTCGATTATGTTGGGATCATCTTCACCAGCACCCTGATCGGGATTGCGCTGCTGATCGTGATCGTGTTTCTCGTGTGGCCATTCTTCTATTCGCGGCTGATCTTCGCTTTCGCAGGGGTAACGATTGTTGGGCTGCTCTCGGCATGGCGGGCGTTGCTGCTCGGTGTGCGCCATTGGGCGTGGGCCCATGGCATTGGCCAAGAGCGCGTGCTGGTGCTGGGCGGCGGGCGGCAGGCGCAGCAGGTGATGGATGCGATCTGCAATCAGCCGAATATGGGCTATCACTTGATTGGCTACCTCGATCAGCAGTCCGCGCAGCCCATATCTGATGCGCCACTTGCGCCGCTGCTCGGCAGCCTTGATGATCTGGCGCGGGTTGTGCAAGCGCACGACATTCATCAGATCATCCTCGCCCTGCCGCAGAGCCAGCACGAACGATTGCTGCAACTGGTGCAGCAGTGCCGTTTGCTAGAGCGGGATTTCTTGATTGCGCCCGAACTGCACGCGCTCAGTTTTGATCGGGTGGATTTGGTGCGTGTCAGTGGTGTCCCCCTGCTCGGCTTCAAGGAGCTGTCGCTGCAAGGCTGGAACCTCGCCTTCAAGCGGGCCCTTGATCTTGGCTTGATTGCGCTGGCAACCCCGCTGCTCGTACCGCTGTGCGTGGTGCTCGTTGGGCTGATTCGCTTGGACTCGGCGGGCCCCGCCCTCTTTCGGCAGCAGCGCATTGGCAAGCATGGTAAGCCCTTCACCTGCTACAAATTCCGCACGATGGTGGTAGATGCCGAAGCTCGCCGCGCCGAACTTGCCGCTTTGAATGAAGCCGATGGGCCCCTGTTCAAAATCCGCAACGATCCCCGCATTACCCGCACGGGGCGGTTCCTGCGCCGCAGTAGCCTCGATGAGCTACCGCAATTGCTGAATGTGCTGCGCGGCGAGATGAGCCTTGTTGGGCCCCGGCCCGGCTTGCCCTGCGAGGTTGAGCAGTATGCCGCGTGGCATCGGCGGCGGCTAGAGGTTACGCCCGGCTTGACGGGCTTGTGGCAAGTGCTAGGGCGCAGCAACACCACCTTCGATGAGATGGTGCGCCTTGATATTTACTACGCCGAGAACTGGTCGCCGTGGCTCGATGTCCGCATCCTCTTGCAGACAATTCCGGCGGTGCTGTTTAGCAAAGGCGCGTATTAGCACGGCTCATCCGCGCCCACGCATAGCACGATAGGTGCGGGGGGGCACTCCTGCATCCCGGCTCCGCACGATCCGTTCGGCGGCTTGGCGTGCGCCAGCAATATTGCGAGCAATAGGGCCTAGCTCTAGCTCGGCGAGCGCACCAAGTACGTATAGCCCTTGCCCCCAGTGCAGATCAGGTGCCGCTAAGGGGAAGCCACATGGCGCAAGCGGCAAGTCGGCGGCGGGGATGGTTTCGGTGAGCCATGCCCCGCCCGGCCGCTCTGGCGCGAAGCCGGTGGCAAGCACCACCCAATCGGCGGTGAGTGGTGCGCCCGCAGCGAGGCTGAGCGTGATGCCCGTAGCGGGGGTGTGGTGGGTGGCTACGACTGCGGCGTGCCGGAGCGCCAGTTGCCCATGCTGGATCGCCTGCCGGAGTTGCACGGCCAGATCGGGCGGCACCGAGCCACGATGCCGGGCCCGCGTGATCTGGGTGCGCCGCTCGGCGTAATCGTGCAGGGCCCGAAAGCCGTCCTGATACTTCGGCCCTAGCCAGCCGGGATCGCTGTCAAGCTGATGCTCGCGCAGAGGGTGGCGCAGCAGCAGCGTCACGGTGCCCGGCTGTTGTGCGGCGAGGGTTAGCGCAAGCTGCACCGCCGAGATCCCCCCGCCCACCACGACGCAGCGTTGCCACGCCCTGCACTGCTCGCGGCGCATGCCGGGCGTGAAGATATGGTCAATCGCTGCGCCTTGTGCAATCAAGGGCGATGCCCACGCCGGAATAGCGGGGTGCTCCATGCTGCCCATCGCTAGCGCAACCTTGTGGGCTGTCACGCAACCATGCTCGGTCTCCACCTGCCAGCCGTCGCCGTGCCGCCGTAGCGCAGTTGCCCGCCCTATGAGCCGCACCTGATCGAGTTGGTTGGTGGCGATAACGTGATCGCAGTGCTGCTGAAAGAGGGTCAAGGCGGGGCGACGGTAGGGCGGGATGAAGTGCGGCGTAGGCGAGTTGGGCTGGCGAGCAGCAAAGCGTCCGAGGGCTTCTGGCTCTAGCCCGATATGATGCACGCCGCCCGAACGGAGGTAGGCCATGCCGCAGTTGCGGGTACACTCGTGCCAGCGTGCAAGCGGGGCCGGGTACGGATCAAGCACGCGCAGGCGATGCGCGGCAACCCCGCCGCGCTGCATCAGCACCAGCGATAGGTGCGTGCCGTGAATGCCCCCGCCGATAATCAGCCACTCTAGTGCTGCCATATGTTGCCACTTCCTTATTGACACATTGTATCAATTCAAACGTGATACAATGTATCAGGAACAAGCGGCATTGTCAAGAACAGGGCACGCGAGATGGCAGCACAAACACAAGCAGCAGACGCGGTATGGCGCGAACGGGTGGCCCGTGCGTTGGCAGAAAGCGGGCAGCGGCGCACGGTGCCCCGCCAAGCGATTCTGGATTGGATGGCGGCGGCGGGCGCACCCTTCAGTGCCGAGCAGGTGGTGGTAGCACTGGAACAGCAGCAGGGCATCAGTAGCCGCTCAACGATCTACCGCTTGATTGATTGGCTGGTGGCGCAGGGCTGGCTGACCCGCATCTACAACACGGATGATTTGCACACCTACGTGCGGATTCAGCCGGGCCACCACCACATGGCCGTGTGTACGCAGTGTGGGGCAACACAGGTGATTAGCGATTGTGCGATTGAGGAGAGTATCCAGCCCGTCCTCACCGCGACCAATTTCGAGGTACACGGGCACATGCTAGAGCTATACGGGCTATGTGGGCCGTGCCGCGCTGTGCTTGCGCGTGATCCTCAGCAGCGCGGCAGCGGTCCCATCCAGCCAGAGCGGGCTAGCCAACAACCGTGACCGGCCCGTGATCGTCGCAGTGATCGCCGTGCGGGTGGTGCAGGCGACCCTCCACCAGATAATCGTAATGATCGCCGTGCGGCACACGCTCGTGCCCACACGCCTCGTGCCCACACTGGCAGCCAATCGGCTTGCATTCGGCTGGGTTGGTGTCGCTCACGGCAATGGTATGCTCATCGTAGTGGGCCTCGTGGGCATGGTGCAGGTGGCCATCGTGCAGGTAATCTACGTGCCCGTCGTGCTCAATGCGGGTGTGCCCACAGTGCGGGCTGTGGGTGTGGGTGTGGTTGGGGTGGGTGGTGCAGCTCATCTTGGTCTATCCTCTCTTGTCGTGCATAACTAATGTTGTTTTGCTGCGGCGACAATCCGCCGCGCTCCTTGTTGCTTGTCAGCATAGCAAATCGCTACCCGCCTTGCAACCATAAACACTTGACACAAACTGCTTGCATTGATGATCCCCATAACCTCAATCGCGCTAACACTGTAGATGACACACGGTATCATTGTCAGGGCACAAATGAAGATGATACGTTGTCGCAATTGTGGCGGCAGGTGGCGATAGCCCAATAGCAGTGTGGCTGTCCTGAATATCACGCGGTATCAGCATACCAAAAACTGATATGGTATACTGTACCAACAACGTCTGGTAGGATGGCAATGGTTGCAATTCGTGAGCCGTGCTTGCCCCTACCGATCACACAAGTTCCATTAAGAGCCACGCTTCAAAGAGGTGCCTATGTCTCCTGTTACGCTTGAACAAAGTGAGCTTGCAACCCTCAGTCAGCTACTCGCAGCGGGCGGCTATCACGATGTCCCCGGTCTGTTGCGCTCCTCACTCGAACGATTGGTCACGCTCTGGCCCGCGCAGGCTGGTGCGTTGCTCTACATTGCCCCCGATGGTGCCGCCGTGCGCCTTGAAAATGGCTTGCTCAGTGCCGAAGCCAATACCTTGATTGACCAAGCCCGCAGTGGCTTTGTGCGGCGCGACGAAAGCGGCGAGCCAACGATTGGCTCCTACTCCTTGGAGAACGGCTTGAGCCTGATCGAGCTGCCGCTCCAGAGTGCATCACAAGGGGTTGGTTTGCTGCATCTGGTGGTGGCTGAGGGGGGCACCGAGAAAACTGCCCCGACGATCCGCTTGGATGAGGAGATGCTCCTGCTGCTCGTGCGGGCAATCGGGGGTGAAGCGGACAAGATGGTGCGGGTGCAATATGTCGAAGCCGAGTTGCGCGAACTCCGCACGCTGCTCGAAGCTGGGCAATCGCTGGTCGGCAATCTCGATCTGCCCAGCCTACTGAATGAGATTCGCCAGCGTGCCGCCGATACGCTGGCCGCAGAGCATTGCGTCATCTACCTGCTGGACCGGGAGCGGAATGAACTGGTGGTAGAACTGCCAAGTCAGGGGCGCACATCGCGGGTTCCCACAGATCGGGGGATTGCGGGCTGGGTGGTGACGCACGGGCTAGCCCAGATTGTCAATGCGGTGGAGCAGGACCCGCGCTGGCCAGAGAGTGTGCTGGATGCGAACCTCCGCATCATCAGCCTTGTGATTGTGCCAATCCGGGCCCGCGAACGCCTGATCGGGGTGGTGCAAGTGATGAACCGCCGCGATGGGCGCGGCTTCGATGAGCGCGACGTGATGCTGCTCGCGCTGCTGGCGGCGCAGGCGGGGGTGGCGATTGAGAATGCCCGCCGCTACCGCCTGCTGCAATATGAGCGCGACTTGCTGCTGACCCAAGAAGAACACGTCCGCAATGCGATTGCCCGCGATCTGCACGATGGCCCCACGCAACGCTTGACGGCGGTCAAGATGAACATTGAGTTTATCAAGAAGCTGCTGGTGGCAATGCCTGAACGAGTACCCGCCGAGCTGAATACGTTGGAAGATCTCGTCTCGCGCACGATCACCGATCTGCGTACCTTCCTGTTTGAGCAACGCCCGCTGGGGCTAGAGACGCAAGGCTTGCTGCCCACGTTGCAGCAGTATGTTGAACGTTGGCACGACCCCACTGGTCAAGCCATCCGCCTGCGCCTTGAGGCTCCTGCAAGCATTCCGCGCCTTGCGCCCGACGTGGAAGCAACGACGTTTGTGATTATCCAAGAAGCAGTGAACAATGCCCGCAAGCATGCCCAAACGCCCGAAATCATCATCTATATGTACGTTGAAGAAGGATTCCTGATTACGAGCGTGCGGGATCGCGGCAAAGGCTTTGATATGAACAAAGTCGAGGCATCGTATACGGATCGGGGTAGTCTCGGTATGCTCAGCATGCGCGAGCGGGCCCGCATGATGAATGCCGAGCTGCGGATTCGCTCGGAGCTAGGGGCAGGCACAATTGTTGAGCTGCGGATCCCGCTGGCGTAGGCCCAAGCGGTGCAACGCTAACCGATCAACGAGCTAAGACGATGTACCCCCGCGCCGGAGCGCGTGAAGGAGGAGCTATGCCGGAAGTGCTACAGCCCGATCACCACGACCATCGGGAGCCGATTGATCTGTTGCTGATAGATGGAACGGTGGTCACGATGGATGCCACCTACCGGGTCCTCCCCGCCGGTGCGGTAGCTGTGCATCAAGGTGTGATTGTTGCCATTGGCGAGCGCGACGAACTGCTTGCCCGCTACATCGCCACAGAGGTGCTGGACTGTAGCGGCTGTGCGGTATTGCCGGGCTTGATCAATGGGCACGCACACGTCCCGATGAGCCTGCTACGCGGGATGGTTGCCGATTATCAGCAGCTCGATGTGTGGCTGCTCGGCTATATGTTCCCCGTCGAGAGCCAATTCGTCACGCCCGAATTTAGCCATGTGGGGGCATTGCTCTCGTGCGCCGAGATGTTGCGCGGCGGCACGACGACCTTTGTGGATATGTACTACTTTGAAGAAGAGGTCGCCCGCGCCGCAGACATTGCCGGCATGCGGGCGATCTGTGGGCAGACCGTGCTGCGGATGCCCACCCCCGATGCACTCTCGTATGATGACGGGCTGGAACGAGCGCGGGCTTTCATTGAGGCGTGGCTAGGCCACCCGCGGATCACGCCCACGATTGCCCCGCACGCGCCCTACACCTGCACCGATCAGATCTACATTGAGGCGGCTGCGCTGTGTGCCCACTTCAATGTGCCCCTGATTACACACCTGTCGGAGACGGCCCGCGAGGTGCAAGAGAGCCGTAACCTCAACGCGGCTACCCCGATTGGCTATGCCCATCGCGTCGGTGCTTTCGATGTGCCCTGCATCGCCGCACATTGCGTCCACGCCACCGAAGACGATCTCCTATTGATGCGGGCGCACGGGGTGGGGGTAGTGCCCTGCCCCAGCAGCAACCTGAAGCTCGCCAGCGGGATTGCCCCCTACCAACGCCTGCTCGATGTAGGGGTCCGCACGGGCTTGGGCACCGATGGTCCGGCGAGCAACGACGATCAGGATATGTTCACTGAGATCCACCTTGCGGCGATGCTGCCCAAAGGCCTTACTGGCGACCCGACGGTGATGCCAGCGCGGGATGCCCTTTCGCTGGCGACCAACCGTGGCGCAGAGGCAATCCATATGGCTCACCAGATCGGCTCGCTCGAAGTGGGCAAACGCGCCGACGTGATTGTCGTGCGGCTCGATACGCTGCACGGTGCGCCACGCTACACCTACAGCCCCGAAACGATCTACTCGCAACTCGTCTACAGCACCCGTTCGGCGGATGTGCGCGATGTGTTTGTGGATGGGGTGGGCTTGCTCCGCAACCACGAGCTGCTGACGCTCGATGTGCCTGAGATTATGCAACGCGCCCAGCAGATTGCTGATCAGATCAACATCTTTCTGGCGGGGCGCGAGGAGAATCTGCTGGACAAGATTCTGGCGATTGGCGGTGTGCGCCAAGCCGAGATTTTCGAGATCCAAGTCAAAGCGCAGATCAGCGAAGCCGACATTGCCCGCATCGAGGCGGGCTTGCACGCGCCGGACATCAGCATCACCAAAGCCAGCGAGCGGATGCAGTACGATACCTACTTCCTGTTTCACAAGCGCGAACGCGGGCGCATCCGCATCCGCGAAGATCGCCGCCTCGATCCCGGCGCACGGCTCGACTCGAAGTATACGATCACCTTGATGGAAGATGGCAGCTTGGGCGATTATCCCTTTGCGCTGCTGCTCTCGCGGGCCCGCTACACGGCCCCCGCCGAACACTCAACCCGCTTTTACCGCGAATACTTCCACCCTGATCAAGAGATCGAGATCGAGAAGTACCGCCGGCGGTGGCGCATCCTCTACCAAAACAAAGACTTCGCGGTGAATATTGACCGGCTGGTGGGGCACCCCCAACCGGGGCCGTTCCTCGAAATCAAGAGCCGCGCATGGGGCCGCCGCGATGCGGATGAACGGGCGGCGTTGATTGGTGAGATGTTGCAGCGGTGGGGCGTAGATACCGATAATTTGGTGAAGCAGGAATACATTGAGCTGGAGCGATAGCACGATGCCCGACCCGCGCCGGACTGCACCGCCAGAGCTATACTTGATTGGCTTGACGGGCAATATTGCCTGCGGCAAAAGCACGGTGGTGCAGATGTTGCAGGCATTGGGGGCGTATACCCTTGATGCCGATGCGATCACGCATCAACTCCAAGCCCCCACCAAGCCAGTGTATGCGCAGATTGTCGCCCAGTTCGGCGTAGGCATTCTTGCTGCGCCCGATGCGGACGGCAACCGTCCGCTTGATCGCAAGGCACTGGCGGCGATTGTGTTCAGCGATCCGGTGCAACTCAAACGGCTGGAGGCGATTGTGCATCCAGCTGTGCATCAGGCGATTTGGGCGTGGCTGGCACAGGTGCAGGTGGCGGCAGCGCAGGCGATGCTGAGCGGTATGCCGGTTGCGGTGATTGACGCGGTGAAGCTGATTGAGAGTGGCTGGAAGCAGCATGTGCAGGCGGTGTGGGTGGTGACGTGTACGCCCCAGCAGCAGCTCGAACGGCTGATCCAGACGCGGGCGATGCCTGCCGCCGAAGCCCGCCAGCGCATTGCCGCCCAGCCGCCCCAAGCCGAGCGCATTGCCCACGCCGATGTGGTGATTGACAATAGCCATAGCCTTGAGCAGACGCGCCAGCAGGTGCAGGCTGCGTGGCACACGATACAGCAGAAAGTAGCCCGCATATGAGTCGCACAGATCGCTTGAACCTACGCCCCGATTTCGATTCCGCTGAGGCATTACTGGCTGATCTGGGTTGGCTGTGTAGCTTGCCCTCCACCACCGGACAGCCCGATCAGTTGCACGCGGCGGCCCGGGCGATTGGCGATTGGCTCTGGCGGCTCGGCTTCAGCGTGGAGAGTGTGCCCACGCCGACTGCCCCGATCCTGATTGCGGTGCGCGAAGGCCGTAGCCCGCAACGGGTGCTGCTCTACCACCACTACGATGTAACCCCGCCGGGCCCGTGGCGGGCGTGGTCTCACAGCCCGCTTGAGCTAGCAGAGCGTGAAGGGGCAATCTATGGGCGCGGGGTGGCGCACGGCAAAGGCGCACTCGCGGCGCAGCTGCATGCGCTGCAAGCCCTGATCCGCAGCGAGCAGGAATTGCCCGTAGGGGTAGTCTTGGTGCTTGAGGGCAGTGCCATGCAGGGCAGCCCCGCACTGGCTGAAACGCTGGCGGCACACGCCGAACTGGTGCAGGCTGATCTGTGCCTCAGCACGGCAGGCGAACGCGATGGACGGGGACTCCCCTTTTGCTACATGGGGAGCAAGGGGCTGTTGCAGATTGCGTTGCAGGTGCAAGGGGCGGCTCTGCCGCTTGAGCCGGGCCTTGCCGCGAGTGTGGTCAATCCGGTCTGGCGGCTGATCTGGGCTTTGAGCAACATTAAAGGCGATGATGAGGATATTCGCGTCGAGGGTTTCTACGATGCGATTGCGGGGCCGCGCCACACGGACCGCGATATGCTCCGCGCCGCAACGGTGAATGAAGCGGCGCGACGAGCGGCGTGGCAGATTGACGATTTCCTCTTTCACATGCGCGGTGGTGCGCTGATCCGTTCGCAGACAACCCTCCCAACCTGTAACGTCAGTGCGGTTGTGGTGGAGTCGGGCAGCGCGGGCGCATCTATTCCGACGGGCGCATCAGCGCAACTCGATCTGCAACTGGTTCCCGATCAGACCCCTGAGCTAGTGTTTGCCCAGATTCAGAAGCACCTGCACGAGAAAGACTTAGGCGATGTGCGCCTCACGGAGCTACCCGGCGCGTATGCCCCGATCACAAGCGATCCCGCGCATCCCCTGATCCAGCAGCTGCTCGCGGCGGGCGAGCAGCTCTACCACGTCCCGCTTTCGGTCTTGCCGTTTGGGCCCTTCGCGCAGCCGCTCGCCCTCTTTGGCCACCTGCTCAATGCGCCGGTTGTAGCGATTGCCCTCGCGCGGGAGGACAGCGCGATCTATGCTGCCAATGAACATATCCCGATTGCCGACCTGCTCAATCACAGCCGCCTCTTAGCGGATTTCCTGCTGCTACGCGAATGGGCCACCGCATCGGTTGCGGCGTGAACGAAACTCACGCTTGCAAGGATACCCCGCTCGGCGTATAATAAGAAGTAAGAACATCGAGCCTCCCCAACGCAGGTGTTGGGTGTGAAAGGGGCGTACCATGCGTGCTACACCCTGTAACAATACGAGCAACACGACTGACGTGAAATGATAGATTGTGCCCTTCGGATGCGCGTGCATTCGAGGGGCATTGTGTTTCTCGTAGGCTACAGTGCATAGCTGAGCTACTACGCATTCCGCTTGCTCGGTGTCTATATCGAGTTGGAGGATGATCATGGACATTACTTTTCGCAACCGCAATGGACGCATCTCCGAGCGACAGCAAGCCCACATCGAGGAGAAACTGTCGCGCCTGTCGCGCTACCTTGACGTGCTCAGCGCAGCAGTTGTTGAAGTCTCCCACGAAACCCGCCCGAATACGCCCGAAGCCTACCGCGTGCAAGTCACCTTGTATGCGGATCGGGGCGTGATTGTTCGTGCGGATCAACACGGAGCCGATCTGTATACTGCCGTAGATGAAGTGTCCGATATACTGCAACGCCAACTGGTGCGCTACAAAGAGAAACATTGGCGGCGCGGTAAGCTGCGCCACCGCAGCGGCGAGCTATTTGCAGCCGAATTGCCGGAGGACGGGATGCGCGCCATCGCCTCCGAAGCAGAGCCAGCGGTAGCGGTGCTGGAAGAAGACAGTGCCCCCGCCCGTGAGATTGTGCGCGTCAAGGAGTTCATCCTACGCCCCATGTTCAGCGATGAGGCGATTGAGCAGATGGAGCTGCTGGGCCACTCGTTCTTCGTCTTTCGGGATGCCGAAACCGAGCGGCTGAGTGTCGTCTATCGCCGCTGGGATGGTAACTACGGTTTGATTATGCCGCGCTAGCCGTTAGGATGCCAGAGCGCGGGGTATGGGGGCGTGGTGCCGCAAAGGTCCACGCCCCTGCTGTATGCCGCGAGTTCTGCTAGCCCGCTAGCATTACCACCGTTGGTAGCAATGAACAGTACCAATTGGTGATAGTCAAGATTGGTCAGGATTGGTATAGTTGGGTATAGCAATTATGCCCAACTTGTCGGGTAGCCGTGCTGGTATGTGGGGCACAGCAACGCTGCGGTGCGCTGCTTGTTTTGATGATTATTTACCAAATGATATTGCAGGAGTAACAGGTATGGATCAATATCCTGAAGAACCCTCTTCAATAATTAGTCGGCGCACATTGCTGGTTGGGGTAGGCACCGCGCTCGCATCTACGGCTGCCGCAAGCGTACTGCCCATCGCGCCCGGCGCATCCTCTGCGCTGGCTGCCACGCCGGATGAACTCCAGATGCTCGCACTGCGTCAGCCCAGCGAACTAACCACCCAGCGCAGCGGCACAAGCCCCGCGCTGCCCCCGATTGGGGTGATCGCCTTCAACCGCATGGCCTATGGCCCCCGCACCGCACAGGATGTGGAGCGCATGCAGGCGATGGATACCGCAGGCTTTCAGGCGTTTGTCGAGGAGCAGCTCAATCCGAGCCAGATTGCCGATGCTGAACTGGAGCAGCGGGTACAAGAGGAAGGCTTTCGCACGCTTGCCAAAACACTGGAGCAACTCTGGACTGATCACAACGTCAATAGCAATACCCCGCCTGCCGATTTCACGAGCGATAGCTGGAGCTGGCGCAACCTGCCCGCCGCCGAGATCGAGCGGCTGACCTTTCTGCGGGCTGTTTATAGCACCCGTCAGCTGCAAGAGGTGTTGTTCGACTTCTGGTTCAATCACTTCAACGTGATCGCCAACCGCAACGGCTCGTATGCGGCGATGACCCTTGTGAGCTATGACCGCGATGCGCTGCGCCAGCATCTCTTTGGCAACTTCCGGGCGATGCTCGAAGCCACCGCCACTAGCCCGGCGATGCTGGAATATCTGGACAACTACATCAACAGTGCGGCTGGCCCAAATGAGAACTACGCCCGCGAGATTTTTGAATTGCACGCGCTCGGAGCCGAGAACTACTTCGGTTCGGGGCGGCAAGAAGGGGTGCCCGGCTATGCCGAGGGTGCGCCCATCGGCTATGTAGATGGCGACGTGTATGAGGCGACCCGCGCCTTCACCGGCTGGACGGTTGCCAATGGGCGCGATGGCCGCCCGAATACGGGCCAGTTTGTGATCCACGAGCCGTGGCATGATCGCTTTCGCAAGCAGGTTCTCGGCGTGATCTTGCAGCCCAATCAGCTGCCCTTGCAAGATGGGCGCATGGTGATGGATCTGCTCGCCGCACATCCCGGCACGGCGCGGTATATCGTCCGCAAGCTGTGCCGTCGCCTGATCAGCGACAGCCCACCGGAAGGCTTGGTGGCACGGGTGGCAGGGGTGTTTCTGGCCCATAAAGATGCCCCCGACCAACTGAGCCGGGTCTATCGGGCGATCCTGCTGTCGCCCGAATTTGCCCAGACGTGGGGCGCAAAGATCAAACGTCCCTTTGAAGTTACCGTTAGCGCAATCCGCGCTTTACGCGCCGACTTCAGCCCCACCAATAGCTTTCTATTTCCCTACAATCAGGCGGGGCAGCAACTCTTTGCATGGCCCCCGCCCACCGGCTACCCCGATACCCGCGACTACTGGAGCAGCACGATGCCGATGCTGCATCGCTGGCGCATCATCAATCAACTGATCGAGGACGGCATCCGCGCTCTGCGCGAGAACGAAACCAGCAAATTTATCACCGTAGATATTGTGGCGCAGACGGCGGCACGGACACCGACTGCGATTGTAGATGAGTGGATCGGGCGCGTGTTGGGCCGCCCCATGAATGCTGACGAGCGAGCGATCCTGATCGAGTTTTTGGCGCAGGGGCGCAACCCCGATCTGGAACTGCCCGCTAACCTGATCCGCGATTTCACGCCGCGTATGGTGGCGTTGCTGTTGATGTCCCCTGATTTCAATTGGCGATAATCCGCGACGAAAGGCAATCCTTCAATGACTAATCAGATAAGTGTCACCCGCCGCGATTTCCTTGTGGGTTGCTCGGCGGCAATTGCGGCGATGGCGGGCGGGCGGCTGGGAATGGCTGCTTTCAGCGATCCTACCACCGCCGCCAACGCAGAGGTGCTGGTGGTGGTCTTTTTGCGCGGCGGCATGGATGGGCTGAACCTTGTGCCGCCCATCGGGGGGCCTGACCGCGAATTCTACGAAGTTGCCCGCCCCACGCTGAAAGTGCCCACGACGGGCAATGCCGCCGCCCGCGAATTGGGCCCACTGGGTTCGGTGCAGCTCGGCTTGAATAGTCTCGCTGCGCCGCTGCACGAGCTGTATCAGGAGCGCAAGCTGGCGATTATCCACGCGGCGGGCTTGCGCCACGAAACCCGCAGCCACTTCGACGCAATGGAGTTTATGGAGTTGGGCACACCGGGAGCCAAAGGGATCAGCACGGGCTGGCTCACGCGCCACCTGCAATCTGCGCCGAACCTACCCGATACGATTATTACCCCAGCGATGATGGCCGGCAATGCCACGCCTACCTCGCTGCTGTCTAGCACGGAAGCCCTTGCGATCTCTAACCCAGATAGTTTCAGCTTCAGCGGCAACGGGCGGTATGTAGATACGCAACGCAGCATGCTGCGGCGGATGTACAACGGCGATAGCTTCATCCACCAAGCGGGTACGCAGACGCTCAACTCGGTAGGTGTTATTGAGTCCACGCTGCCCCGTGACAACGATGGTCGCTATACCTACGCCCCTGCCAATGGCGCACAATACCCGGATAGCTCCTTCAGCCGCAATATGCAAACAGTGGCGCAGATGGTCAAGCTCGATCTCGGCTTGCGGGTTGCCACGATTGATCTAGGCGGCTGGGATACGCACGAGAATCAAGGGAGCGGCGATACCACCAGTACCAACGCGCCCTTCCCGTCCCGGATTGACGAACTCGCCCGCACGCTCTTCGCCTTCTACACCGATTTGAACGGAGCCGGTAATGCCAACTATATGGGCCGCGTGACGGTGGTTGTGATGAGTGAATTTGGGCGGCGGCTGAAGGAGAACGGCAACCGTGGCACCGATCACGGGCACGGCAATGTGATGCTGGTGCTGGGTGGCGGGGTCAATGGTGGCCTGTATGGCAACTGGCCCGGCTTGGACAAAGCCCAACGCCAACTCTTTCAGGATGAGGATTTGGCGATCACCACCGACTATCGGCAGATCTTGAGCGAGATCCTGATCCGGCGCATGGGCAATCCCAATATCGCCACAATCTTTCCGGGCTACAGTGGGTATGTCCCGTTGGGGGTGGTGCAGGGCGAGGATTTGCAGCCGGTTGTGCCCACCTACGACTATCAATCCTACCTGCCGTATGTGGTGCGTGGCTTTCCCGTGACGGTTGCACCATACCCTGAGCCATAGGTCCGGCCCATGTAATGGGCATATAGAGGTAACGACGCGAGCGGCCCAGCCATTGTGGCTGGGCCGCTTTGCTTAGCCGAACAGGGTGGCGAGCGCATACTGAAAGCCGGGCAACACGTCGCGCCCATCCAGCGTATCGCCCGCGTGG
The DNA here is from genome assembly GCA_012031225.1 of Chloroflexaceae bacterium. GTDB lineage: Bacteria > Chloroflexota > Chloroflexia > Chloroflexales > Chloroflexaceae > JAAUTZ01. The sequence goes on along the minus strand of JAAUTZ010000059.1, from coordinate 1,219 downwards.
TAGATGTGGAAGGCGTGCGCGGCGCGGTACTCGTGGACGTGCTGCTGCTCAGGGTAGACGACCCACAGCAGGCGTGTCCCTGCCGCAAGGTAATCGCTAACCTTTTCGGCGATGGTGCGGGCACTCTCTGAGGGCGACACAATCTCGATCACCAGATCCGGCGCAAGTCGCCACAAGCCCTGTACATCTTCTGTTGGAATGCGAGCAGTTGTTACAAAGGCAACATCCGGTGCGCGGATCGTCAGCGGGCTAGATTGCAGGATAAAACCCGTATCACCCGGAAAGATCTCACCGAGCGGGTGATTGGCAAGGTAGATGCTCAAGGCAACGATCATGCGAATCTCGAAGCGTCCGTGAAATGGGCTGGCAGGACTCATCTGGCGCAACTCCCCGCGTACAAGTTCATACTGCCGATGGTCATCATGCCCCAAGCGGAGCAGGTCAGCTTCCGTCCACGCTTGTGCAGCTGCGGGTAGCACGGTGTAGTCGCTCGGCGGGGCGGGCGGGGCGGTGATGGTAGGCATAGGCGTGTTCTCCTTTCGCCAAATTAGCCGAACAGGGCGGCGAGCGCAAAGCGAAAGCCGGGCAACACGTCGCGCCCATCCAGCGTATCGCCCGCGTGGTAGATGTGGAAGGCGTGCGCGGCGCGGTACTCGTGGACGTGCTGCTGCTCAGGGTAGACGATCCACAGCAGGCGCGTGCCAGCGGCAAGGTAATCGCTAACCTTCTCGGCGATGGTGCGGGCACTCTCGGACGGCGACACAATCTCGATCACCAGATCCGGCGCGAGCGGCAGAAATGCCGGACGGCTACCAGTGGGGAGCCGTTCGGTGCGGATAAAAGCAAGGTCAGGCGAGCGGATCGTGAGCGGTTCGGCACTCAATTGAAAGCCGGTATCACCCGTGTAGCCTTCACCAAGTGGGTGTTGTTCAAGGTACTTGCCGAGTGCTACCGCAAACCGAAACTCTAAATTGCCGTGAACCGAATTTGCAGGACTCATCTGGCGCAACTCCCCGCGTACAAGTTCATACTGCCGATGGTCATCATGCCCCAAGCGGAGCAGGTCAGCTTCCGTCCACGCTTGGGCAGGTGCGGGTAGCACGCTGTAGTCGCTTGGCGGGGCGGGCGGGGCGGGCGCGGGCGGGGCGGTGATGGTAGGCATAGGCGTGTTCTCCTTTCGCCAATTAGCCGAACAGGGCGGCGAGCGCAAAGCGAAAGT
>JAAUTZ010000058.1 GCA_012031225.1 Chloroflexaceae bacterium | reverse complement strand
CCAACCAGCACCCGCACCCCAACCAGCACCCGCACCCCAAACCAATACCCCGCACCCCAACCAATACCCGCACCCCTGCGATTGTTTTACCCCAGACTGCTACTTCTAGCCCAAATCCGCTAGCCACACTGGAGCCTACCAGTTTATCCACCCACACCGTCACACCTGTGCCGAGTGCCACGCCCGACCTACGGCAACTTGTTATTAACGAGGTGTACCCCACCGGTGCAGAATGGATCGAACTCTACAATCCGCATAACACCCCACTGACCCTAGCACCGGGCTGGCAAATTCGGCGCACTAGCGGCGGTGGTGGCCCACAGCGCACAATCACCCTGCCCGCTAGCACGATTGCGGCGTATGCCTATCTCGTCATCGAACTGCCCGCCGCCACCCTGCCGAATGCGGGCGGGTTAGTTACACTGTATGACCCCGTGCAGCGCGAGATAGATTGGGTCACGTATCCTGCTCTACAGGATGAAGCCGTCTATGCCCGCGAACGGGACGGCTCACCCATATGGCGCAGCGATTACTCGCCTTCGCCGGGTGGGCCCAATTTGCCTAAGCCGACTGCCACCTTCCCGCCCCTACCGAGCAACACTGCGCTTCCACCGACCTATACCCCATCGCCCACGCAAACGCCCGTACCCTCGCAAACGCCCGTGAGTGTGCCGACCCACACCATCACCCCTGTGCCGAGTGCCACGCCCACCCTGCGCCAGATCATGATCAATGAAGTACAGCCGCATGGGACAGAGTGGCTTGAACTCTACAATCCGCACGCTGAAGATGTCTTGTTGGAGGGCTGGATCATCCAGCGCGAAAGTGGCGATACAACCCGCAGGATTGCGCTGCCTGCCCTACGCCTCACGGCGGGGGGGTATTATGTGATCGAGTGTGCGCCGGGCGTATTGCCCGATGATGCCCTGCTCGTGCTGCTCGATGGGGTAGGGCGCAGCGTGGATCAGGTGCGCTACAGCAAGCCCCAAGCCGACGCAACCTACGCCCGCGAACGGGATGGCGCACCCACATGGCGCAGCGATTACCCGCCTTCGCCGGGTGGGCCCAATCTGCCCCTCGCCGCCGCCGCCATCATCAGCGATCCCGCCCAAACGAGTGTGCCGCCGCCCGCCAATGCTGTCCCTGCCGCACACGTCCAGATCAGCCCGCCGCCACCCGCTAATGCTGCTCCCGCTGCTCCTGTAACCAGCCCTGCCCGTGTTGCGCCCGCCACTGCAACCATCCCTGCGCCAGTGGTGGTTGCCGGGGCCGCGCCACCCGCCCAGCTTGCCGCGCCACCACTTGCCCCAACTGGCCGGAGCAGCCAGCTCTACACGGGCAGCGTCGGGCGACCATATGCGTATCGCGGAGTGGGCCTTGCCACCAACCGGCCAGAGCCAAGCGCAACGCCTGCCCCACCCGCGCTGCCCGCCCCTGTGCCCCCGCCTAGCCGCGATCCGTTGTGGCTCCTTGCCATCGTGCTGGTGTTGGGCGGTGGCGGTGCAATGTTATACGGCGCACTTGCCTTCCGCGCCCCATCGCCTGAGCCGCTGGATGAGGAGGGAGCAGAATAACCGCGAGCAGAGGCGTGCCAATGGCACGTCTCGCCTAAGATCAGCTCATACACCCGAACCTTGCACCTATGGTATACTACGTCGCAAGCACAGTAGATACAGTTCCTCGACGCAAGCCAAAGCATATGCTACCCGTACCAATTCACCACCGTGCCACATACAGTTGGCACTGGTAGTTTTCAATGAAGAAAAGAAATGGATTACACTACATGACACAGACTACTGCTGACAAAATTGAGGAATTGCGCCATCGCCGTGAACAACTCAACACCGGCGATGTCAATGCGATTGACAAACAACATCAACGCGGCAAAATGACTGCCCGCGAACGCGTACTCGCCTTGCTTGATCCAGATTCGTTTGTAGAGCTAGATGCCTTTGCCGTGCATCGCACCAGCACCTTCGGGATGGAGAAACGCAAGCCGATGGGCGATGGGGTGATCACTGGGCACGGCACAATAGATGGCCGCCCAGTATGCATCTTTGCCCAAGATTTCACCGTCTTTGGCGGCTCGCTGGGCGAGGTTTTTGCCGAGAAGATTTGCAAAGTGATGGATCTCGCCCTCCGGATGGGTGTGCCGTGTATCGGCATCAACGATAGCGGCGGCGCACGGATCCAAGAGGGCGTAGTTTCGCTGGGAGGCTATGCCGAAATCTTCTACCGCAATGTCATCAGTAGTGGCGTAATTCCGCAACTATCGCTGATCGCGGGCCCCTGTGCAGGTGGGGCGGTGTATTCGCCGGTGATGACCGACTTCATTCTGATGGTCAAAGGCATCGGGCAGATGTACATCACGGGGCCTGATGTAATCCGCACCGTCACCGGCGAGGAAGTTGGCTACGAGGAACTCGGCGGCGCAATGGTGCATAACAGCCGCAGTGGGGTTGCCCACTTTGCCGCCGACAGTGAAGAAGCCAGCTTTGAGCAACTCCGCACCCTGCTGTCGTTCATCCCTTCCAATAACATGGATGACCCGCCCTACATCGCGCCGAGCGACGACCCCGACCGGGCCGACATGAGCCTGCAAACGATCATTCCCGATAGTGCCCGCCGCCCGTATGACATGAAGCAGATCATCGAACCCGTTGTAGATGACAACTTCTTCTTCGAGGTGCAGGAGTATTGGGCCCGCAACATCATGATCGGCTTTGCGCGGCTCGATGGCTTCTCGGTGGGAATTGTGGCAAACCAGCCGATGCACATGGCGGGCACGCTCGATATAGACAGCTCAATCAAAGCTGCCCGTTTTGTCCGCTTCTGTGATGCCTTCAATATCCCGCTGGTGACGTTCGTGGATGTGCCCGGGTTCCTGCCCGGCACCCAGCAGGAGTACGGCGGGATCATCCGGCACGGCGCGAAACTCCTGTTTGCCTACTGCGAAGCCACCGTGCCCAAGCTCACCGTGATTACGCGCAAAGCCTACGGGGGCGCGTATGATGTGATGTCCAGTAAGCATATCCGCGCTGACTTCAACTTTGCATGGCCTACGGCCGAGATCGCGGTGATGGGTGTGGATGCTGCCGTGCGGATCGTCTTTCGCAAGGAGCTAGCCGACGCGGAAGACCCCACCGTGCGCCTTGCCGAGCTATCTGGTGATTATCAGCAACGGTTTGCCAATCCTTACGTTGCTGCCGAACGCGGCTACATTGATGCCGTGATCGAGCCGCAAGAGACCCGCGCCGCGTTAATTAAATCGCTGCGGATTGCACGCACCAAACGCCAGAGCTTGCCCGCCCGAAAGCATGGCAATATTCCGTTATAAATAACAGGTGCGCTGCGCGGACAAATTAGCCAGAACGATTGCTTGCCAGAGAAACAAAAACTATGCTACTATATACGGAAAGGGCATTGTTTAAGAGTACGCATACATCCTGCTGCAAGCAATGTCTGAATAAGGGTGGATAGCACACGTATGAGTGACGACACGAAACGATCAAAGCCTAGCGAGAAGATGATTGAGTTGCGCTTACCGAGCAAGCTCGGCTACGAGCGTGTGGCCATGGATGCTGCGGCTTCGCTGGCGAGCCGGATGGGGTTTGAAACGGATCGTGTTTCAGCACTGAAAACTGCCGTGAGTGAAGCAGTGACGAATGCTATCGAGCATGGCAATCAGCACGATGAAGCCATGAAAGTGGTTGTGCTACTAACGGTGCGTGGCGATGAACTGATTGTCAGTGTCACCGATCAGGGTCACAAAACCATTGACGAAGCATATGTCAGCCGTGTGCCACAGATCAGCGAGGCAATGAAGCGCGACGATAAGGGCGGCTGGGGCATCTGGCTGATCCAAGAATTGATGGATGAAGTGGAGTTCACTACTGCCCCCAGTGGAGGGAACCAAGTACGGATGGTGATTCACCTTGAACGCTAACCCGTACTCATCCATACTGGTAGCCACATAGGACAGACAAGTATCATGCACAATGGGCAAACATCCATCGAACTCATCTTTCCGAGCATTCTCGGCTACGAAGTCGTTGCTCGGCGCGTGGTCGCCACGTTTGCCGACTTCGTTGGGTTTGACCAAGCCCGTATAGATGACCTAAAAACCGCAGTCGGTGAAGCCTGCATCAATGCGATTGAGCATGGCAACCAACTACAACCGGATCTGCCCGTCTATATCACGAGTAGCTACGATGGGCATCGTTTTGCGGTGGATGTGAGTGATACAGGCACCAACCCATTGGCGATCATCAAAGAGCCGAAAACGATAGAGGAAAAACTTGCAGGAGCAGCTTCACTGCGAGGAATGGGCATGATGTTGATGGCCGCCCTCGCCGATGAGTTTATTGTCGAGCCGTCGGCTGCGCCCGGCAATACGGTGCGCCTGATCTGGTATCAACGTGAGGTTGCTCATACGTAGGTCTATACCTTGTCCGCAACACGCGCAGCGTTCAGATTGTGCCCCTAAGCGTAGCTTGAACCGACGTAGGCACACCTGATCTTTTGGAGGAGCAGAGCATGCTGGAAGATGAATTGAGAGTGAGTACCCGCGTCATCGGCAATATTGCAGTGATTGATTTGGTTGGGGATGTTACCACCTTTGCGGAAGCGAAGATCAACGCTGCCTATCAGGAGATGTCGCAGAATGGCGCACAGCAGATTCTGCTCAACTTTCGCCAGAATGATTACATCAACAGTGCTGGCATTGCCATCTTGATCGGGATTGTCACTGAAGTCACCCGCAATGATCAGAAGCTCGCGTTTAGCGGGTTGTCGCCCCACTTCCAAAAGATTTTCCGTATGGTGGGGCTATCGCAGTACGCCAAGATTTATCAGGATGAACAGGAAGCTCTCACCGATTTGCAGGATGCAGCAACTGCATAGTGTGCGTAAGTTCTTCCGGTGTCACCACAATGTTGCCGAGCTTGCGAACCACCCGCCCTGCGGCAAGGTTGGCAAGCTGTGCGGCGGCATTTGCGGCTAAGCCCCCCGCCAAGCCGAGTGTCACCACTGCGATGAAGGTATCCCCTGCCCCAGTTGTATCATAGACCTCACTGAGCTGTGAAGCTGGCAGGTGCGTGTAGGGCACATCCCGCCCTTGCATCGAAAGCCCCTCTGGACCCCGCGTCACAATTACCAACTGTGCCCCCAACAGATCCAGCAGATCGGGGAGCGCGGCGCGGAAATCTGCTTCGTGCTGCAAGCTGCGCTGGAGCGTGGCGGCGGCTTCGCGGTCGTTGCAGCGAAACAGATCTACGCCACGATACGCCAGCGCATTGCCTTGTGCATCTACGGTAAGCAATACCCCGTGCTGCTCGCAGAGCTGGCGGATCTGGGCGATTACCGGATCAACCAACATCCCTAGCTGATAATCTGAACAGAGCACAGCATCCACATGCGGAATCTGAGCAGCGAGTGCAACCTCGATCTGCGCGAGCAGTGCCGGCGTGAGCGGGCTACGGGCAAGCTGATCGAGGCGGGCAACTTGCTGGGGCAGGCGGGGGGCCTCGTGCGCGAGGATCCGTGTTTTGACGGTGGTGGGGCGATCTGGAGCGACGATGATCTGCGCCGTGCTGATCTGCGCCGCCGCAAACAAATCACACAGCTGCTGCCCCTGTGGATCTGCGCCCACCACCCCAATCGGCACTGCCGTACTGCCCAGTGCCACAATATTGCGGGCGGGATTGGCGGCTCCGCCCAAGATACAGGTGCGCTGCTCTAGCTCCAGCACCGGAATGGGAGCCTCCCGCGAGAGGCGCGTCGGGCGACCAAACAAATATTCATCCAGTGTCAGGTCGCCCACCACCAGCACCCGTAGCCCCTGTAGCCGGGCAACGTGGGGGTGCAGCTCAGGCAACGGCGGCTGCAAAGCGGCGCATTCCTTCGCTGATCGAAGCGTTGCTCTGGGCGTAGGCAAGGCGCATATAGCCCGGCGCACCAAAGGCCTCGCCCGGCACCAAGCCAATCTGGGCCTGCTCAAGCAGGTAGTCCGCTAGCTCTAAGCTCGTGGCGCAGGTGGTGCCATTCGCAAATTGGCGATTGAGCAGCGCGGTGACATTGGGGAAGACGTAGAAGGCCCCATCGGGCACATCGCAGGTTACGCCGTCAAGCTCGGCCAGTGCCGCCAAGATTAGGTCGCGGCGGGAGTGGAACGCCTGCACCATTGTGGCAATCGTCGCCTCAATCTCGGCCGAGGGGGTGTAGGCGGCAAGAGCCGCATACTGCGCCACTGAATTGGGGTGCGTGGTCGAGTGCCCTGAATATCCCGAATAGCCGTGAGGATCGGCTTTGCGCCGGCCACATAGCCCAGCCGCCAGCCCGTCATTGCATAGGTTTTCGACCAGCCATTAAAGACGAGCGTGCGCTCGGCAAAATCGGGCGCAACCCGTAGCCAACGGGCGTAGGGGATGTAGCAGATCTGATCGTAGATCTCATCGGTGAAAATCAGCACGCCTGCAAACTGCGGCTGGCGCAACACCTCTGCGAGGGCGTGCAACTCCTCCGCCGTGTACACCGCGCCAGTTGGGTTGGAGGGTGAGCTAAGGACAAGCACACGGGTGCGCGGCGTGAGGTGCTGTGCGAGCATGGCGGGCGTAACTTTGAAGCGGGTCGCCTCGTCCGTATCAATCACGACGGGGGTTGCCCCAGCAAGGCGCACCTGCTCGATATAGCTGACCCAGTAAGGCGCGGGCACGATCACCTCATCGCCGGCATCGCACACGGCAAGGAAGGCGAGGAACAGCCCTTCTTTCACACCACTGGTAATGCTGATCTGGGCGGCAGTGTAGCTGATGCCGCTATCGGCAAGCAGGCGTTGGGCCACAGCTTCGCGTAGCTCGGCGATGCCACCGGCGGGGGTGTAGCGCGTTTTGTTGGCCTCAATCGCCTGCACCGCTGCCGCCTTGATTGGGGCAGGGGTGGGGAAATCGGGTTCCCCTTGTCCGAATGAAATCACATCAATGCCGTGTGCCTTCATCTGGCTCATCTTGCCATTCAGGGCAACGGTAGCCGACGTGGTAAGCTGCGCGAGACGTTCACTCAGGCGCAGCAGCGGTGTGGTTAGCATAAGCATCATATCCTTTGTGGCTTGGGCAGTGCTGCCAGATCCGGCAGCGTGCGTTACGCTCGGTTGATTATTCTGCATCGTAGTATAGAAGCGCAGGCATGGTGTGTCAAGCCAGTGGGCAACAGCAACGCGAGGCGTATGCCCCGCGCTCCTGCTGCCGATGCCCACCATACACCCGCTCCACCGATTATGGCGTGGGCGGTGGAAACACCCCACTGAAGATGAGCGGGTTGTTCTCCCAAATAGCATCATCATCCGTAATCAGCACAAAGTAATCGGCCAATTCAGGATCACCATTAGCATTGAATTGGTAGACCGAAGCCACGCCTTGATAAGGGTCTAATTGGCGCATCGCCTCCAACACCTGCGTGCGCGTGGGCAGGCCCTCAGTCTGCGCTGCCACCCGTGCAATCGCTTGCAAGCATAGCCCCGTCGCATCGTAGGATTTGGCCGCAAGTGAGATCGGTAGCGCACCGTAGCGTTGCTCAAAATCGCGCACAAAGGCCAGCTGCTGGGTGGTGGTGAAGGTGTTGATCGGGGCGGCAATCGTGGAGTAGTAGATCCCTACCCCAAAGTTCCCCGCAAACTGCACTAGCTCTGGCGCATCCAAGCCATCGGGTCCAAGGAAAGGCACCGAGCCAACAGCACCTCGCTCCGAGTCGCGGGCTTGCCCGAAGAACGTCCCGGCTGCGGCGGCATTGCCGGCATAGTACAGCACGCCCGGATTGGTGTTGCGAATGTCATCAAAGAAGCGGTCAAAGTCCGCGGTCTCATCTGTCCCAACAAAGCCTGCGATCCCAACCTGTTGCTGCTGGGCTTCGCGCCGGAACACTTCGGCAATGCCCTGCCCATAGGTAGTTGTATCATGCACGATGTAGGCTGAGCTAGCCCGCAGCACCGAACGCGCAAAGCGTAGCCCAACAATACCTTGAATGTCATCGCGCCCAACAAGCCGGAACGTATTGGTGAAGGTATCGGTAATCTGCGGGGCGGTGTTGGCGGGCGCGACCATCGGCAGCTCAACGCTGGCATACAGGGGCAGCGCAGCGAGGGCTGCATCCGAATTGAAATGCCCATTGACACAGAGGATGCTCGGATCAGCGATGATCTCCGCCGCATTGCGCTGGGCCAAGGTGGGCGAGCCGCTATCATCGTAGGCCGCTAGCACAACCTCGAAGCCACGCTCGCGCAATGCTGCTACCTGTGGCTGCTGTGCAAGGCTCAGCTCAGCCGCGTTACGCATGCTCGTACCCTCGCGTCCCAGACTACCTGACAGCGGGAAGTGGGCCGCAATCTTGATAGTATCGGGCGATGAAACCACCAACGGCAGGTATACCATTTCGGGGCGGGGGTCTTGGGCCGGCGACGTAGCTTGGGCGGGGGTCTGGGTGATACTGGCTGTTGTCCCGATCAGCATCAGCAGCACGAGTAACAAAGGGATCATTGGGATCATTCGGTCGCGTTTCATTCGGGCAAACTCCTTCGTCCAGCGTGATCCACACAACCGGACACAACCGGGTAATCGCACCCGCAGCCGATCCACAGTCCAGCAGCGCATTGGGTACTCTCGATCTTAGTTGGTTTCAGGGGAAGTGTCAAACGTTGGGCGGAATGATGGGGAGCCGTGCCCGTGACACGGCTCTGTATGGCTCGGTGATTGGCGGGAGCAACAAGCAAGACGGGCGGATTGTGCGCTACCCTAGTTGATTGCCTGCTCGGTATCTGGGTCAAAGATGTGCATCTTGTGCATGTCAAGGACGATCTCGGCGGCACCACCGGTATGCACCTCTGAACGCGGATCAAATCGCCCGATGAACTCCTTCCCATCCTTTTGCAAGTAGGCGTAAATCTCGCTCCCCAATGGCTCAATCACGTTCACATCTACGTGCAGGCGGGCATCCTCGTTCACGCCACGCGGGACATAGTGCGCGTCGTGGACATCTTCGGGGCGCAAGCCGAACGCAACCGGCTTGCCGATGTAGGCATCCAACCCCGTAGTACGGGCCGCCGGAACCGGTACGGCAAACGCCTCACCGATCTCCACCGTCAAGTGCCCATTGCTGCGCCCAATCCGCCCATCGAAGAAGTTCATCGCGGGGCTGCCGATGAAGCCAGCCACGAACATATTCGCGGGCTTATCGTAAAGGTGCTGCGGCGTATCGAGCTGCTGCAAGATGCCATCGCGCATAATCGCAATGCGGCTACCCATCGTCATCGCTTCGGTCTGATCGTGGGTCACATAGATAAAGGTCGTCTTGAGGCGTTGGTGCAGCTTGCTGATCTCGGCGCGGGTTTGCACGCGCAGCTTGGCATCGAGGTTGGAGAGCGGCTCGTCCATCAAGAACACCGACGGATTGCGGACAATCGCCCGCCCTAGCGCAACGCGCTGGCGTTGCCCACCAGAGAGGGCTTTCGGCTTGCGCTCGAGCAAGTGCCCAATGCTCAGCATCTCGGCTGCTTCTTCCACGCGCCGCTTGATCTCGGCTTCGGGAGTCTTGCGGAGCTTCAGCGCGAAAGCCATGTTATCGCGTACCGTCATGTGCGGGTAGAGCGCGTAGCTCTGGAACACCATCGCAATATCGCGGTCTTTGGGGGGCATCTCATTGACCACCCGATCCCCGATGTAGATGTTGCCATCGGAGATCTCCTCCAGCCCAGCAAGGCAGCGGAGCGCGGTAGACTTGCCACAGCCAGAGGGACCTACCAGCACGAGGAACTCCTGATCGTGAACCTTCATATTGAGGTCCTTCAGCACGGATACCTCGCCAAATCGTTTGTAGACGTTTTCAAATGTAATACTCGCCATTGAGAGAGCCTCCCCTAACGCACCTTAGTATCATCGCACTAAGCCGCGTTTATCGTACATTTTACGGATCAAACTATCACACTTAGGTCAAATTGGTATTGGATTCTTTACCGTTTCATGGGTAGTATAGGTTGATTAGAAGGGGCTGTCAAAAACCGCACGGATCAGCGGTGGTCAAGTCGCACCCTGCCCAGCCTGCGCAGCGGGGTTGCGGTGATAACTAAAAGGAATGATTCTTATGCACTTGACGCGCCCCTAAGAAACTGCTATAGTTGGAGAAAGAAGCACACTACGTGTATGGCGTACATTTCATTTCGCCCATACGTTCGTCAATAGTGACTTACATGAGCGATTACACCGTGCTAGCTCTCAATGTTGCTTGACGTTACACGGGAGCAGCAATTGGACGTGCATACGCGGATTGGCTTCAAGAAACGTGTTGCCGATGGGCGTGCTGTGTGCAGCACATTGCACTAGGCAAAGTTGTTGGCTGTTGGACAGCCAGCATGATAGTAAAAGTACATAAAACCAATGGAGGAAACTTTACCATGCGTTCAACGTTGATGGGCATGCTGCTCGTAATGAGCATGATTTTGGCTGCTTGTGGTGGTGCGGCTCCCGCCCCTGCACCCGCAGCTCCTGCTGCACCCGAATCTCCCGCCAGTGGTGCCGTTGGTGTCACGACAACCGACATTGATGGCATCTCTAGCGATATTACCGATCCTCCCGCCGTCTTTAATGCCGAAGCCGCAAGCCAATATGCCGGCACCACGCTCCGCTTCTATGGCGATGCTGTCGGGCTAGGCTCGGATATGGACAAAGCAATGGCGGCCAAGTTCAGCGAGGAGACCGGCATCAATGTGGAAGTGTTGCCACGCCCGCAAGATGCCACCGAATTCTACGCCCAGATCCAACGCTTCTTCCAAGCCCAGTCCACCGAGACCGATGTCCTCATGATGGACGTGATCTGGCCCGGTGCATTCGCCCCCCACCTGTATGATGTGAGCAGCATCTTTGCTGAGGAAGCCCAACTGCACTACCCCGGCATTGTTGAGAATAACACCGTAGATGGTAAGCTGACCGCCCTGCCGTGGTTCGGTGACTTCGGTATGCTCTTCTACCGCACCGACTTGCTGGCGGAGTACGGCTTCGATGCACCGCCGACAACGTGGGATGAGCTAGAGGCGATTGCCACTGCGGTGCAAGAAGGCGAACGGGCCAAAGGCAACCCCAACTTCGTTGGCTTTGTGTGGCAAGGAGCCGCCTACGAAGGGCTGACTTGTAACCTGCTGGAGTGGTTCTACTCACAGGATGGGGGCACGTTCCTGCAAGATGGCGCAGTGACGATCAACAACCCGCAGGCAGTTGAAGCCCTCGAACGAGCCGCAGGCTGGGTCGGTGGCATCTCGCCAAGCGGCGTAGTCTCCTACCGCGAAGAGGATGCCCGTAACGTCTTCCAAGGCGGCAATGCAATGTTCATGCGGAACTGGCCCTATGCCTACTCCGCTGGCAATACCGACGACTCGCCGATCAAGGGCGTGTTCGATGTTGCCCCGCTGCCTGTAACTGATCCGGGTAGCCCGGCTGGAACGGTGGGGGGCTGGCAGCTCGCAATCTCCACCTACTCGCAGAACAAGGATGCGGCAGTAGAGTTTGTGCGCTACGCCACTAGCCCCCAGATGCAGAAGTGGCGGGCACTCGTCGGAACCTTCGTGCCGACGATCCCCATCGTCTCCGAAGACGCAGAGGTGCTAGAGGCAATGCCATTCCTTCAAAACCTATCGCCGGTGGTGCGGGTCACGCGCCCTTCGCGGGAGACCGGTGAGCTGTATAACGAGGCTTCGACGATCATCTTCCAATCCGCCAACGAAGCCCTGCTCGGCAGCACCACTGCCGCCGATGCGCTCGCCCAAGCCGAGCAGCAGCTGCAACGCTTGGTACGCTAACCGTAACGAGGGACGAACCGCGCATGTGGGGCTGAGGACTGGCACACCAGATTTCAGCCCCGCTTGCTCCAACTGGATCAGCGTCACCCATCCGGTTCGTCTGGATTATCTCGCGTTTGGCTCAGCCTGCGCTACTCCACGAGAGCAGGCTGATTATTGTTTAAACGAACTGTTACCTGATAAAGGATCATCCGTATGAGCCAGAGAGTCGCTACCACTAGTGCCGCGCCGAGTACCGGCAAACGCACCCTAACGCTCGCCCAGAGCCAATCCCGTTTCGCGTGGATTCTCCTCATCCCAACCATTGGCGTTGTCCTTATGGTTGGGCTATTTCCGCTTGCCCAAACCTTTTACTTTAGCCTAACGGATGCCCGCCTTGCCTCCAGCCGTGAAGTCAATTTTGTTGGGCTACAGAACTACCTGTACCTCCTGCAAGATCAGCAGTTTTTCCGCACCGTTGGCAACACCGTATTCTTCACGGTTGTCACCGTCGGCTTTGAATTTGCACTCGGCTTGCTGATTGCACTGGTCATCAACTCAAACTTTCGCGGGCGCGGCTTGATGCGGACCTCGATCTTGATCCCGTGGGCGATCCCGACGGTTGTCTCAGCGCAAATGTGGAAATGGATGTACCACGATATTTACGGGGTGATCAACGACCTGTTAGTAAATCAGTTCGGTATCTTTAATCAAAATGTCGCCTTCCTTGCCACCAATACCACTGTCTCGCTGTTTGCAATTGCCGCCGTAGATATTTGGAAGACCACGCCGTTTGTTGCGCTGCTGCTCTTGGCGGGCTTGCAAGTTATCCCCGGCGATGTGTATGAAGCGGCGGATGTGGATGGCGCAAACAAGATCCAGCAATTCTTTGCGATCACGCTGCCCTTGTTGATGCCTGCCATCCTTGTGACGCTGATCTTCCGCACACTCGACTCGCTGCGTGTGTTCGATGTGTTCTACGTGATGCTCGGCAACCGCCGCGATACCCAAACGATGGCGATCTATGCCCAACAGAGCCTCGTCAACTTTTCCGATCTCGGCTACGGCTCAACGATCAGCATTGCCATCTTCTTGATTATCGCCCTGTTCGTCGTGATCTACGTCACCTTCCTGAAAATCGAGGATGCCTAACATGTCACGCAACACCCGCAATCTGATTGGGCGCGTCCTATTCTACCTGCTGGTTGGGGTGATCTTGATCTACACGATCTTCCCCTTCTACTGGGCTTTCATCTCCTCGATCACGCCCAACAACCAACTCTTTGCTACGCCCGTGCAATACTGGCCGCAAAACGCAACGAGGCAGAACTACGGCTTGGTGATGAGCAATAACAACTTCCTCATTGCCTTGATGAATAGTGCGATTGTATCGGTATCCGTCACCGCCCTCGCGTTGATCATTGGCTCGCTCGCCGCCTACGCACTGGGGCGGTTCAAGTTTGGCGGGCGCAGGGTGGTGCTCTACACCGTCCTCGCTATGACGATGTTCCCGCAGATCGCGGTGCTTGGCTCGCTCTACACGATGATCTCAGCCTTTCGCCTGTACAATACACTCTGGGCCTTGATTATCACCTATATGATCTTCACCCTACCGTTCACCGTCTGGGTGCTGACCAACTTCTTCAAGGCGATGCCGCGTGAACTGGAAGAAGCCGCCTACGTAGATGGCGCAACCCCGTTCCAGACCTTCTACAAGATCCTGCTGCCGCTCGCCGCGCCCGGCATGGTGACAACCGGCTTGTTGGCGTTTATTGCCGCATGGAACGAGTATCTATTTGCGTTATCCTTCACGCAGACTCCAGAGAAGCGCACTGTCACGATTGCGATCACCGCCTTTGAGGGGGCGACAGCGAGCAGCTTCGAGCAACCATGGGGGCAGATTATGGCTGCTTCGGTGCTCGTCACAATCCCCTTGATTATCCTGACGCTGATCTTCCAGAAGCGCATCATCGCCGGCTTGACGGCAGGCGCAGTGAAGGGCTAGGAAATCCAGTAGCGGGGAGCAGGTATCCATAAGCCCCAAGCACCTGCCCCCCGCCCAAGGCGAGCTGCTAGCTGTTTGCCCGCCTTGACAGGGTATGCTACAATAGTATGAGATGTGCATTGATTTCTGGCAGGTGGCATGTGCTGCCTGCCTGATTCTGTGTGAGTGTGAAAGGGTTTTGGTTATGTCGCAGCAACTTATACGCGAAATCGAACAGCAATATTTGAAGCCCGAAGTCACGCCCTTCCGCGTCGGTGATACGGTGCGAGTTGGGGTCAAGGTGGTGGAAGGCAGCCGCGAACGTATTCAGGATTTTGAGGGGGTTGTGATTAGCCGCCGCGCTGGAGGCATCAACGAGAACTTCACGGTGCGCCGGATTGCCTCGCACGGCATCGGCGTGGAGCGGACCTTCCTTGTGCATGCGCCACGCGTCGCCTCGATCAAGGTGATGCGGCAAGGCAAGGTGCGCCGCGCCAAGCTGTACTACCTGCGTGGGCTGACCGGCAAAGCCGCCCGCATCAAAGAACGCCGCGATTAGACGGCAGGTGGCAGGCGATGCACCAATTCACCCGCCTGTATCAGCACGTCATCCTGTGGGCGTTTCGCCGTTTCTACCACGAATTCGCGTGGACGTATGATGCTGTCGCATGGCTCGTTTCACGCGGGCTATGGCGACAGTGGGCCCAAGCCGCCCTGCCGTTTCTGAGCGGCAGGGTGCTTGAGTTGGGCTGCGGCACAGGCTTTGTGCAGCTGGCCCAGCAGCAGGCCCACCCGCACAGCATCGTTGGCCTCGATGAGTCGGCGCAGATGTTGGCCCACACCCGCCACCGCTTGCACCACTATCGCCTCCCCGCCACCCTCGTGCGCGGGGTTGCCCAACGCTTGCCGTTCGCGGCGGCACGCTTCGATACGGTCCTTGCCACCTTCCCCACCGGCTACATCATCCATCCGGCAACACTGGCCGATATTCGCCGTGTGCTTGCCCCACAGGGCACGCTGGTGCTCGTAGACTCGGCCCAATTCACGGCGCACGGGCTG
This sequence comes from Chloroflexaceae bacterium, assembly GCA_012031225.1. GTDB lineage: Bacteria > Chloroflexota > Chloroflexia > Chloroflexales > Chloroflexaceae > JAAUTZ01. The sequence continues at coordinate 9,905 of JAAUTZ010000058.1, read as the reverse complement.
TATGAGCAGGCGGTTGATCTGGCGTATCGGGCAACCTTGCTGGCAGGAGCAACCGTCTTACCCACGCGCCACCCCTACCTCGATTATCTTGAGCCTGCCGGCTACACCGTGCAGGTTCATCCGGTGCGTGTCGCGCAGAGCGTGGTGACAGTCTTTGTTGCCCACCCGTGGATCTAAAGCCGGAGGCGGGGCGCGTGTCACCTTCACTACTGCACGAACAGCACTTCTGGCAACAGGGCTACACGGCGGTCGCGGGGCTAGATGAGGCAGGGCGCGGCTGCTGGGCCGGCCCCGTTGTCGCAGCAGCAGTGGTGCTTGCGCCTGATGTTGATCCGGCTGCCCTGCACGGCTTAACCGACTCAAAGCAGCTCACGGCGGCGCAACGGGCAGCGTGGTATGCCCGCCTGATCGGGGCCGCACCTACACCTGCATTAGCCTACGCCTACGGCGTGGGGATTGTGCCCGCCGCAGTGATTGACATGCACGGCATCCTCCCCGCAACGCGCCTTGCGATGCAGCTTGCCCTGCTCCACCTACCCTGCCGTGCCGATGCGCTCCTGCTGGATGCCCTGCGCCTGCCCGATCTGGGCCTGCCGCAACTTGCCCTGATTCGCGGTGATAGCCGGGCCTATGTGATTGCGGCGGCATCGGTACTCGCCAAAGTCACCCGGGATCGCCTTGCGGTTGCCGCCGCGCAGTGTTTCCCCGGCTACGGCTTCGCGCAGCACAAGGGGTATGGCACAGCCTTGCACCGTGCCGCACTAGCCCAGCTTGGCGTGTGTGCGTGGCATCGGCGCAGCTTTGCCCCGATTGCGGCATGGTGCTGAATGGTGCTGATGCCGGCCGTTCCTAATGAGCGTGGTATACTATCTGTGAAGCATGTGAAACCTTGCGGAGTACGTGCGGTATGAGGACACCCCCCAGAAAATTAGTCCAACAGCTCTCCACGATGGGGACGTTTCCCGCTGATGCGGTGATTACGGACTTGATCGCGCAGGGCAACGCCGCCGAGCCTGATCTGCTCGGTGTCGCAGCTGACCTGAAGCTGTTTGCCAAGCCCGCCCCACAGTGCTGGGCACCAGTGCATGCGCTGCGTGTGCTGGAGCAGATCCAGCCCTCGCCAGCGATCATTGCGCCGCTACTGGCTCAGCATCCCTACACTGATGCTTACACCAATGAGTCAGCGTTGATGGCGTGGAATAATGATCTGGCCCACACCCTAGGCATGACGGGGGCGGCGGGCTTACCGCTCTTGCAGGCGGCGGCGGCTGATCTGCGCCACCATGTACAAGCACGCGGCACGGCACTGGTAGCAATGGCGGTGCTGGCAACCCGTGTGCCAGAGCTGCACAATCCTGTGGAAGCTGATCTGCGCCACCACTTCGCGCACGAAACGGACCCAGTGCTGCTGGCATTTGTGATCTACACCTTGTGCCTGTTGCGGGTTGACGAGCTATACCAGCCGATCCTACGCGCCTACCGTGAGAAGCGCGTGCATACGGCGTTTTTCACGGCGGCTGATGCCCGCAAGCTGGTGCTAGCGAAACACCCATCGGAGTTCCTTGCACCACGCACATTCTGGGATCGTTATGATGAGGATGACTACGGCGAGGATCTAGATGCCGAGATGGACCTGTTGCCCGACCCCCTACAGATCCCCCAGCTAGGCAGGAGCATATGATGGATGAGTTTGAATTCAGTGCGGAACGAGGCGGCGAATCAACGAGCGAAGAACTGATGCGGCTGGCCCAAGAGACGCTCGAAGCACAGGGCGGCAGCAACGATCCGGCGGCAATGCGCGAGCGGTGCCAGCGCGTGATTGACCTATACGCACAGGGCGCAATTCTAGAACCGCGTGACAACTTCCACGCCGCGCTGGTGCTACTGTATGGCGAACGCACCGCACACTACGAACTGGCGACAACCTTTGCCCGCCGCGCGGCCAAGCTGGGCGAGAGCCGCGCATGGACCGTGATTGCGATGGCGTGGGATCGCTGGCTACTCTCCGAAGGTCGCCCGCAACGCTTCGGCACGCAGATCATCCGGCAGAGCGGACGCTGGACATTGGGGCGTGTTGAGCCAAAGACGACGGATCTGGAGCGGGCGATGTACGGCGTGTTGCCGCTGTATGTCCAGCAGCAACGCGCCGAGCAATTGCAACGCCAAGAGGATCCCGATTAGTCCCGATTAGGCGATTATGAGTGCGATGAGCCACGCTTGCCATTGCCGCGGCCGCGTGTCCGCATGCTGTGGCGCGGCATCTGCTGCGAGTTGGGCATCGAAGCCGGATCAATGCGAGCGCGTACTGTCTCTGCCCGTGTTGGCTCGGCGTGGTCGGCAGGCTCCTGCTTGGCGGTGGGAGCTTCCGTCAAGCCCAATTCGCTGCCCATGCTTTCGTGCAGCACATGCAGCAAATCGCGCAGTTGCTTGACATTCTCGCTTGGCAGCGCATGCATGCGCCGATTGACGTTCTCGTGATGGCGGGGGCCGACGTGACGGAGCTTCTCGGAGCCAACCGGAGTCAAGCAGATCAGGCTCACGCGGCGATCTTGCGGATCGGGGCGACGCTCAACCAAGCCCTTACTGACGAGCCGATCTACGATCCCCGTGAGGTTACTGTTGTCACACAGCATCCGTGCGCTGATTTCACTAAGCGGAACACCTTCGGGCGTAGCGTGATTGAGAATTGCAAACTGTGGTACAGTTAAATCCTCGCCGCGCAGATCGTAGCGATTGAAGGTATCCAACATAGCGTTGATCTGCCTAATCAGCATATATGCCTCAAGCCCATGTTCTTGAGATTGAGAGTCAACATAAATAGTTGCGGTCATATGCTGTACTGTCCTTACTCTAGGTTTTTCTAGTTTGAATATGTTTAACTATCTAAAATATAGCACTTCGTAGTCAATATGTCAATGTTATGTCGAGATTTTGCACAGCTTTCCTGTGCAGGCTCGTGCAGAGGAGCGAGACCGAACGATGCTTACCCGCCCCCGTTATGATCAGATTGCCGCGCTAGTGTTGATTGTGGCTGTCGGCTTAGGCGTGATCTTTCTCATTGATATAAACCCGAACATCCTACGGGCGCGGGTAGGGGCCATATTGCCCGGCATCAGTGTCGCGTGGCTGTTGGTGGTGCTACTTGGCTTAATTGCCAGTGCGGGCGCGGATGTGCTTGCACGCGGTGTACCTGCCATTCAGCAGCGCGATCTGCCGGGCGTGACGCTGGGCGACAAACGCTTTGAGCTAGCCCCTGCCTTCTGGCTTCTGCCCTTCTTCAGCGTCGTCACTCCGTTTGCCTTCTTCCGCCTGTTTAATGTCGGCTTGCAGGGCATTGCGCTGGTGTTGGCCCTGCTAGCAGCGTGCGGCTTGCTGGTGGCGGTGCTGGTGGGGCAGCATTACGCGCTGCTGAATATGCGCTCGATCAGTACCCAAGCGCGGCTCGGCTTGCACCTGATTACCTACATCCTCGCCTTTGGCAACTTCAGCGTGGTGTTGTTCGCGCAGTACCGCATGCTTGTTACGGCTCCCATGATCGCCCTGATCAGCACGCTGCTATGCATTGCCGTGCTCCACTGGTATACCAGCGCAAGCACCGGAGTGGCGGCAACGGTGGGGGTGCTGAGTGGGCAAGCAGCGTGGGCGGTGAGCTATTGGGGTACGTCGTTTCTGCTAGGGGCAGCAGTCTTGTTGTTGTTGTTCTACGTCAGCACAAGCCTGTTGCACCAGTTCTACTCCGCACAAGGGTTGCGCCGCCATATTGTGCTTGAGTACAGCCTGATTGGGGGGGGCTTGCTGGCAGTGCTGATCGTGGCGGTGTTGCGCTGATTGGTTCGCGGTAGGTATGCCGGTCTATGTCTTCGGACCGAATACCCGCCCCCCTAGCTCCCCTACCCCCTCGACCCAGCCCCCTGCACTGGCACTGGCTCAATGGCATCGCGGACGGGCAGGGCGGTGGGAACATCGGGTGTGGGCTGCGTGTCAGACGTGTTTGGTAGGGCGGCGGGGGTACTCTCGGATTTGGTCACTTTCTTCTTGCGCTGCTTCTTGGGTGGTGTTGGCTCTGGCAGCAGGGCTTCCGCGAGAATATTGTCCATATGCTGCACAAAGACAAATTCAAGCTGCCGCTTGACGTGTGCGGGAATGTCGTGCAGATCGCGCTCGTTGCGTTGCGGCAGCAGCACCCGGCGCACACCTGCGCGGTGTGCGCCGAGGATCTTCTCCTTGATCCCGCCCACCGGCAACACCCGCCCGCGCAGCGTGATCTCGCCCGACATCGCCAGATCGCGGCGCACTGGGCGGCGGGTCAACGCCGAGATCAGCGCGGTTGCCATCGTCACCCCAGCCGAAGGCCCATCTTTGGGCACGGCTCCTTCCGGTACGTGGATGTGAACATCTATCTTGTCAAACAGCTTGGGAGATACATTGAACTGCGCGCTGTTGGTGCGTGCATAAGACAGGGCCGCCTGCGCTGATTCTTGCATCACCTCACCAAGCTGCCCCGTCAAGGTCAGGATGCCTTTGCCTTCCATCAGCGTCACTTCTACCGCCATAATGTCGCCGCCGTTGCTCGTCCACGCCATGCCGGTAGCCACGCCAATCTCGTCCTGTTCCTCCAGTTGCCCATAATCAAAGCGCGGTGGCCCTAGATAGCGCATCAGCAGCGAGGGGCGGACCAGCCGCGCAAAGCTCTGCCCTTCGGCGATGCGGCGGGCGGTTTTGCGACAAATGGTGGCGATCTCCCGCTCAAGGTTGCGGACTCCCGCTTCGTAGGTATATTGACGGATAACCTGTTGCAGGGCGGATTCGGTGAAGCGCAAGGTATCGTGATCCAGCCCGTTCGCTTCGATTTGGCGCGGGATCAGGAAGCGGGTTGCAATATGCAGCTTCTCCGTCTCGGTGTAGCCGGGCAGCTCAATCACCTCCATCCGATCTAGCAGCGGCTCTGGGATCGGGTCGAGCAAGTTCGCGGTGGTGATAAACAGCACCTTGCTCAGATCGTAGGGCACATCGAGGTAGTGATCGCTGAAGGTGTAATTCTGTTCGGGGTCAAGCACTTCGAGCAAAGCCGAAGCCGGATCGCCGCGAAAGTCGTTGCCGAGCTTGTCAATCTCATCCAGCATCAGCACCGGATTGACACTGCCGGCCTGCTTCATCGTCTGGATGATGCGCCCCGGCAAGGCACTCACGTAAGTGCGCCGATGCCCGCGAATCTCAGCCTCATCGTGTACACCACCGAGCGAAAGACGGGCGAACTTGCGCCCCAGCGCTTCAGCAATGCTGCGCCCCAGACTTGTTTTGCCTACGCCGGGCGGACCGACAAAGCACAGGATCGGCACTTTCTGCTTATCGCGGGCAAGCTGCCGCACCGCCATAAAGTCGAGAATACGCTCTTTGACCCGCGGCAACCCATAGTGGCTATCTTCGAGGATGCGTGACGCTTCCCGCAAATTCAGGGTATCGTCGGTACGTTCGTTCCATGGGAGTACCAGCAGCCAATCAATGTAGGTGCGGATGACCGAATACTCCGGTGCGGCAGAAGGCAGCATCTCAAGCCGTTCGAGTTCCTCTGTGGCCCGGTCGCGGATCACGTCGGGCAAGTTCGCTTGGATCACCCGTTCGCGCAGTTGCAGCAACTCACGCTGCACCGGATCAATCTGGCCCAGCTCACGCTGGATCACGCGCATCTGCTCACGCAGGAAGAACTCGCGCTGCGAACGGTCTAGCTCCTTCTGCACCTGATTGTGAATGCGGCTCTCTAGCTCCAGCACATCTAGCTCTTGGGTCAGCATAATGCTAAGGCGGCGCAGGCGTTCTTCGGGATCAAGCGTCTCGAGGATCTCTTGGCGGTGCGCGGTATCAAGCGAGAGGGTGGAAGCGATCAGGTCGGCGAGCCAGCCGGGGTCATCTACATTCATCGCCATAATGTAGGAGTCATCGGGCAGGGTCCGGCTCAGGCGCACCACCTTCTCAAAGAGCGATAGCACGGCTCGCATCATAGCTTCAACCGCGAGGGTGCGTTCTTCATCCACATAGACTGGCGCAATATGCACTTGCAAGTAGGGCATCTCTTGCTGGCAAGCAACCAAGCGCACCCGCCGCCGCCCTTGCACCACCACGCTGGTGCTGCCGTCGGGCATCTTCAGCACGCGCTGCACATGGGCCTCTACGCCGATGGTGTAGAGATCGTTGAAGCCCGGCGGATGTTGGTCAAGATCACGCTGGGCAACCGCCAGCACCAGCCGATCTGCCGCCAAGGCCCGCTCCACCGCAGCGATGGCACCGCTGTCGCGCACGAACAGTGGCGCAAGCATATGCGGAAACAGCACGGTATTGAGCAGGGGGATCACGGGCAGATCACGCTCGCCCGCAGGCGACGCATCTTTGGGCAGGCTATCGTGTGACGGAAAGTCGAACAAGATCGGCAATTCTTCAGGCATCGTTGCAATTCCTAGTGGCTAGTTTTTCTAGCGCAAATTATAGCATGCTTGGAGCATTGCTGGGGCGGGCAGAAGATCCGGCGGCAACCTGCACAAGCCGCGCCACCACTATGGCTCTGGGGGTCGGTGGCGGGCAGCTGGGGGGCGCGGGCGTGTGGAACCTACAGGCTATGCCACGTCTCCCAAAACGTGGGATAGCTGACCTGCACCGCATCGGCATCGGCGATGGTGGTTTGCGGGTGGGCAACCAGTGCCGCAATCGCCCATGCCATTGCAAGGCGGTGATCGTGGTGGCTCGCCAGCACTGCGCCCCGCAAACCTGCGCCAGCCATCCCCTCAATGTGCATGCCATCATCGGCGGCTTGGGCTTGCACACCAAGCGCGTTCAGCCCCTCCACCACAGTGGTGATGCGGTCGGTCTCTTTGGCGCGGAGTTCTTGGGCATCGCGGATGTGGGTAGATCCGGTGGCCCACGCGGCAGCAATCGCCAGCACGGGGATCTCGTCAATCAGGCGCGGGATCAACTCCCCCGCGAGCGTTGTGCCACGCAAGTTGGAGGAGCGCACCGTTACATCCCCGATTGGCTCGCCACTCTCCATGCGCTCGGCCCTGATCGTAATATCCGCCCCCATCGCTTGCAGCGCATCAAGTGCGCCCGTGCGGGTCGGGTTCAGGCACACGGCGGGAGTGGTCAGCTCAGCATCGGGGTGGATTGCCGCCGCCACCCACCAGAACGCCGCCGATGAGGGATCGCCCGGCACGCGCAACGAGAGCGGCGCGGGGATCAGGCGGCTGGCGTGATCTTCGCTAGGCGGGAATAGGGTGATGCTGTTCAAGCCGATGCCAATATCCACGCCCATTGCAGCCAGCATGCGTTCGGTGTGATCCCGCGAATCAATGCGCCCATCAAGCTGTAGGGGTGCATCGCCGGCGAGGGCAGCGAGCAGCAATGCCGATTTGACTTGGGCACTCGCCACCTTGAGCGTGTAGGTGCCGCCGTGCATGGCGGTGCCGCGCACCATAATCGGCGCACGATCCCCATCGCTGCGCCCATCGAGGGTTGCGCCGAGTGCCCGCAGTGGCTCGACGATGCGCCGTTGCGGGCGCGAACGCAGCGAGGCATCGCCCGTCAGCACACTGAAGAAGGGCTGCCCCGCGAGGATCCCCGCGAGCAGGCGCAAGGTCGTGCCGCTATTGCCACAGTCAAGCAGATCGTTTGGCTCACGCAAGCCACGCACACCCACGCCCTGCACCGTCACCGTCGTGTCGTTGCGCTCAATGGTTGCGCCGAGAGCCTGCATGCACTGGATCGTGCTGAGGCAGTCGGCTCCCACCAGAAAGTTGGTGATGCGAGCTTTGCCGCGTGCTAGCGCATTGAACATCACAGCACGGTGCGAGATAGATTTGTCGCCGGGCACGGTAATCACGCCGCGCAGACGACGCGGGGCAGTCAGGGTCAGGTGGGTGTTATTCGGCATTCGTCACCAATTTGTAGCCAAAGCCACGCTGCGTCAGCAGGTAGCGCGGGTTACTCGGATGCTCCTCGATGCGGTGGCGCAGGCGATACACGAGCGCATCAATCGCATTGTAATCAAACACCTCGTAATCCCAGACGGCGCGGGCAATCTCATCTTTGCTAATCACCTGCCCCTTGCGCTGGTAGAGCAGTTCGAGGAGCTGGAACTCCTTGACGGTCAGGGGCGGCGCGAGGATCTGCCCGCGAATGTAGATCTCTTTGGCGCGGCTGTCCACGCGCAACTCTTCTTCGTCGCGCAGTGAGCGTAGCACTTCGGGCGGCAAAGGCCCCCGTGCGGTGGCTTCCGGGTCGCGGAAGGTGATGATCGCATCGGCAATCACGATCTGGTCCTGATCGGCAAGCAGATGTTCGCCGTTGAGCAACACGCCATTCACATACGTGCCATTGGTGCTGTTCAGATCACGCACAAGAAAGCTATCGCCCGTGCGTTCAAAGCGGGCGTGGCGGCGCGAGGCAAGCGCGTGATCCACAATCAGATCGTTGGAGCTATCGCGCCCAACCGTAAAAACTTCACGATCCCACTCAAGTTCTTGGTAGGAGCCATCCTGTCGTTTGATGCTGAGCTTTGGTGCGGGGTGCATTGCGTCCACCTATCCCCAATCTAACCCAATCGGTTTTTACTATTTACGCTCTGGCACAGCCCAGTGTTGCCCGCGAGTGGGCGTTTCACAATGCTACGTTAGGGAGAGCGCGGTTGCTCAGGGTGCCAGTGCCTCATGGTTTTGCATGCGTTATCATACTTCGTATTGTACCATGCTCTGCAAAATCGCGGTGATGCGCTGCAAGCCGGAGATGGGAAAGCAGTGCAAACGACTGCGGGGCCCACTGGCTTGGTTATCCAGTGGGCCCCGCATGCTCCAGTGTCGCAAGATGTGGCGGACGAGGCCCTACACCAGCAGGCTCATCGGGTTCTCCAGCAGGCGGCGGATCTCCTGCAAGAGCTGCGCGGCGGAGGCTCCATCGGCGATGCGGTGATCGGCACTCACTGTGGCAAACATCATCTCGCCCACCACGATTGCGCCATCCCGCACGACCGGCACTTGGCGCACGGCCCCCACCGCCAGAATGCCCGTCTGGCCCGGGCTGATGATCGCCCCAAACTCAACCACATCAAACATGCCCAGATTGGAGATGTTGAATGTACCGCCGTCGAGTTCGTCGGGGCGGATCTTGCCCTCGCGGGCGCGGCCAGCCATATCCTTGACTTCGGCTGAGATGGTGCTGATGCTCTTCTTGTTGGCATCGCGCACCACCGGCGCAACCAAGCCTTCATCAATGGCAACCGCCACCCCGATGTTGATCTGCGAGCGATGCAGGATCGCGGGCTTGCCATCCTGCCCAGTGGTGTAGAAGGTCTGGAATACCGAAACCTTCTGCAAGGCTTGGGCGGTTGCCTTCACAATCAGATCGTTGACCGAAATCTTGATCGGACTTGCGCCGCTCTCATTGATCTGCTTGCGGAGCGTAAGCGCCGCACCCATATCAATCTCAGCCGTAACGTAGATGTGCGGGATGCCCGGCTTGGCGGTACTCATCACCTTCGAGATGGCTTGGCGCATGCGCGTCATCGGCTCAACCGTATCGCCCGCGCTAGCGGCAGCTATCGCCGGAGCGGGGGCAGCAGCGGCAGGCGCGGCAGGCGCGGCGGCTGGGGCACGGGCAGGAACCGCTGGGGCAGGTGCGGCAGCGGGTGCCGCCGGGGCCGCAGTGCCTTTGCCGTGCGTCGCCAGAAACGCTTCCACATTCTCCTTAATGATGCGCCCGCCGGGGCCTGTGCCCGCCACTTGGCGCAAGTCTACGCCGTATTCGCCCGCTAGCCGCTTGGCAACCGGCGATACAAGAATGCGCCCATCAGGATCACCTGCGTGCCCATTGGCGGCAGGGGCGCAGGAGCGGCGGCGGGCGCGGCGGACGGGGCAGCAGCGGCA
>JAAUTZ010000155.1 GCA_012031225.1 Chloroflexaceae bacterium | reverse complement strand
AGCACTGAAACACACCGTGTGCTTGCCAGAGTCGTGGCAAGCGCGGGTGCGTTGCTTTCTTATCGGCTCGGGGTTGAGCACTGAAACCAAGCAGATCGTAGGCACGTCCGCGCAGGGCATCGGCGTTGCTTTCTTATCGGCTCGGGTGAATACGCTGTGCCAGCAGGTACTGGAGGGCAACCGATGAACATCTTGATTTGCAATGTGGGCAGCAGCGATCTAGATGCGGGCATTCCGGCGATGCCCGCCGGCAGTACGCGGCTGAGCGAGCGTGAGCGGGCGCAGCAGGTGCTAGCGGCGTATGTGCGCTACCGCGAACAGATCACGCTGCCCTTGATGAGCAAGGCACTGGGCTATGTGCAGCAGCAGCCGGGTGAATTGCTGCTGCTGGTGTTGGTGGCATCCAATCAGGCCGATGCGGAGCCACCGGTGGGGACGGCGGAGCATCGGCACTGGTCCTCGGATACGTGCTATACGGCGCAGGTGGTGCAGCAACGCTTGACCGAGCAGGTGGTGGGGCAGGCGTGGCCGCCAGTGCCGCTTGAGCGGGTGGTGATCTGGGAGATCCGCGATGCGGACGGTGACGGGCGCAATCCGACGGACTATGACGGAGTGCGGCGGTTCTTTGAGCGCGAGCTGGCCGAGCTGCGGGCGCGGTATCCGGCGGCGACGGCGTTTCTGGAGGTGACGAGGGGCACGAAGGGGGCAGATATGCGCTAGCGGAGCTACTGGAGCGCATCTAGCAAAAGCTCCTACACCTCGCGCACCGGTGCTAGCCAATCTTGCGAGCAAGGTAATCGCGGCTGAGCGAATGCTGCGGAGCCGGAAAGAATGCGGCGGCGGGACCGTGTTCGATCACTTCGCCGAGCCACAGAAAGACCACATAATCAGCGATGCGCCGCGCTTGATCTAGATCGTGGGTAACCATAACGAGCGTGTAAGCCGAGCGCAAAGAGGCGAGCAGATCCTCGATACCGCGTGCCGAGATCGGATCAAGTGATGCTGTCGATTCATCGCAGAGCAGGACTTCCGGCTGAGCGGACAACGCACGCGCAAGGCACAACCGTTGCTGCTGCCCGCCCGAAAGCCGATGCGCTGGGCTGTGCAGCCGATCTTTGACTTCATCCCACAGGCGCACATCGGTCAAATGCGCTTGCACCACAGAATCGAGCTGGTGGGTGGGATGCAAAGCGTGAATGCGCGGCCCATAGGCGACATTGTCGTAGATAGACAGGGGCAAGGGGAAGGGTTTCTGGGCCAGCATCCCAATCCGCGTGCGAACTGCGGCAACATCCACACCGGGCGCGTAGATGTCTTCGTCGTCCAGCAAGAGTCGCCTACTCGTGCGAACGTGGGGTTGCAGATCAAGGAGTCGGTTCATACTCTTAAGCAAGGTTGATTTGCCACAGCCGGAGGGGCCAATGATGGCTGTGATCTGGTGAGCAGGGAGCGTGAGCTGGATATTACGCAGGGCGTGCTGTTGCCCATACCAGACATTAAAATTGTGCAATGTAATAGTCGCCATAGAACAGCTCCAGTTGGTTGGAGGGCGTGCCGGTGGGCCCGTCTAGCGGATGACATGTCGCCCCAGCTTGTGTAAGGCCAGATAGCCGAACATGCCAAACACAAGCACCAGTACAGTCAGGATCAGGGCGGCGGCGTAGGCCCGATCTTGCACGGCTGGGAACGGCGTACCGAGCTGGAAAAAGATCGCCAGTGGCAACGAAGCCACAGGATCGAGCAGCGAACGTGGCAGGGTATTGGTGTAGCCGGCAGTAAAGAGCACTGCGGCTCCATCGCCAATGGCCCGCTCAAAGGCAAGGAACAGGGCGGCCATCAAGCCCGGCATGCTCTGGCGCAGGAGCATCCGCGCAAGCTCAAGGCGGGTGGTACCGAGGGCAAGGGTGGCCTGTGTAAGATCAGTGGGAACCATCCGCACAACTTCATCAAAGGTGCGTGCAAGGATCGGTAGGACGACGAGCGTAAGGGCGAGGATACCCGCCAAAAGCGAGGTACGCAATCCGAGCCACAGCAGCACAGTCAGAATAGTCGCCCCAAACACGATGCTCGGCATGCCCCACAAGACATCGAGGGTGAGCCGCACAATAGCCACGTGGCGTGTACCTTTGCCATAGGTATGCATGTAAAGCACGCCGGGCACGGCAATGAGACTAGCACACAGAATTGCACCGAGCGCGAGGGCCAGCGACCCCACAATGGCATTGAGAATGCCCCCGCCGCCCCCCAAGTAGAAATCGGCGGCGGGGGTTTCGGTGAGCATGGCCCACGAGAGCGCATTCACTCCGCGCACCAGAATAACCAACAGAAGCGATGCGAGGGCCAGTGCAGCTAGCCCCAGCGCACCCCGCATCAGCCCGATCATCAGCCGCTCCACATAGCGGCGGCGGGCGTAGTGGTGACGGCGGGTGTTACGCTTCATTGGGATCCGCCGATCTGCAGGCGGCGCGTGAGAAAGAGCCATGTACCGACATTGAAGCTGATGACCACGGCCAACAACGCTAGCGCGGCAGTCATCAAGGCCCGCTCGTAGAGCGGAACCGACATCATCTCGCCGTAGTTGTTGGCGATCAAGCCGGAGAGCGTATAGCTGCCATCGAACAATGTCGGTGGGATGCGCGGTATATTCCCCACCACCATTAAGACGGCCAGCGTTTCACCAAAGGCCCGCGAAAAGCCTAAGACGACTGCCGCAATGATGCCCGGCAATCCAGCCCGAAAGGCCGTGATCTGACTCACTTCCCAGCGCGTCGCCCCCAGCGCAAACGCAGCTTCCCGTAGCTCGCGCGGAACCGCCCGGAGCACTTCTTCAGTGATCGCGGTGATAATCGGGAAGATCATCAGACTGAGTACCAAGCCCGCCGCCATCACGCTGTAGCCTGAGCTACGCGGATTGGACAGGAAAGGCACCAGCATCCCAATCGTTCCCGTGCTGATGGGAGCGATGACATCACGCACCAAAGGCACAATAACAAGCACACCCCACACACCATAAACAACAGGGGGCATTCCTGCAAGCAGATCCGTCAACGGCTTGAGTAGCAGCCGCGTGCGCGGGCGCGTGTACTCGGCTAGATAGATGCCACTGAGGATCGCTAGGGGCACGGCCAGCAGCATCGCAACAGCGGTGACGAGCAGCGTGCCGACAAAAAACGGAGCCATGCCAAATGTCCCGCGCAATGGCTGCCACTGTACCCCAAACACGATTGCGCTCAGGGGATAGACTTGCAGTAGACCGCCCGCCCGCAATACCAATACGCCTGTGATAGCCACGAGGAGACCGATGATTGCCCACGCAAGGCTGGCCATGGCCCAGTGCCCTACGCGATCTTGCCATGTACGCCAATGCCAGCGGCGCGGAACAAGGGCCGGACGCACGCTACGTTGTACTGATTCGTGGAGAAGAGACATAGCAGTTCCTGTATTCTACGGAGCGGGGCCACGGCGCTACGGACGCGCTCCCCGTCACATACGCGACTCTCATGGTAACACATCTAATCCTGCTTGGATCATCTGCTCGTTCAAGCCCACAAAGCCCGCTTCATTTACGAGTGGTTGCCCGTCCGTCAAGATCCAGTGGAAGAAATCGGCCAGTACTGGCGATGGCGTACCTTTGGTGACAACATACAGCAGGCGGGCTGGTGGGTAGGGATAGATCTGTGCGCCAACTGCGGCATTGATAGCAAGCCGCGATGTGTAGAAATCTTCCGCGGGGCTAATGCGACCATCGCCATCGAGATCAATGGGGATCACCCGCAAGCCGTCGGTCTGGGCATCAGTGGCGAGGCTATAGGCAAAGGCGATGTTGTTGTAGCCAATCCCGTTGGCATCTTGGATCACAGCTTGCGCGAGCCCCGGATCGGCATTGACAGCGATGCCTTGCAAGTCTTCTTGGCTAGTGCCACCGAGAAATTGGCTCCACACCTCGGCGGCTCCACTCGCATCTGAGCGGGTATAGACGTTGATTAGCGTAGCATCGGCTGTGCCCACCACCTCGCCCCATGTGGTAATCTCGCCGCTTATCCAAATCTTGGATGCGATCTCTGGGGTGATTCCCTGTGCGAGCAGATCTTCAAGCACGGGGTTATCTGCATTCACTGTACCAACCACTGCGTCAATGGCAACTGGCACAAGAAATGCCCCTTGCTCAAGCTCTTCTTGGCGCACATCCCGCGAGAGCATAGCAATATCAGCGACACCACTGAGGACATCGGACATACCTTTGCCGGCTCCTCCGGCTTGCACATCGAAGGTAATGTTGGGGTTCTGGGCTGTGTAGGCTTCCGCCCACACGGTCATCATGGGAAAGAGTGCAAAGGCTCCAGATACGCGAATACGAAGGGGTTCATCGCGTGCTGTGGGTGCAGATGAGTCGGCACAGGCAGCTAGCAGCAGCATGCTGATAAGCAGACCAACACGGGCAATGGCGCGGGCGTGAAGAGCGCGATGTGTCATGATACACAAATCCTTTCTTGAAAGAAGCTGTTTGGGCAGGATAGAAGCATGCGATGCAAGATCAGCTTCGTGTACGCGCTGATCTACGTGCCGCTTCGTCGCTGCTTATTGTGCTGCTGCCACGATATGGTGGTAGCACAATGGTCGCACGCAGGGTAGTGCGTGGATAACTCTGCATGTAGGGTAGCAAAAAAAAGTTATGTTGTCAACAACACAACAATCTATTGTGAGAGTCTATGAAAAGGGAGCAGACAGCCCACTTCTTGGTGACCAAACAAGTGTTCTTTGATTGGTCAATGTCGTATAAAAGGCATTATATACGATGGAGATCAGGATGGTGGATGTTCTGAGTGATCGTGCCCGTATTTACCCAAACGTTCACGTTGGGGTTATCGCCGCAGACCACGAAGGGCACGAAGGGGGGGGGTGGGTGGAGGGTGGA
>JAAUTZ010000057.1 GCA_012031225.1 Chloroflexaceae bacterium | reverse complement strand
CAGAAAGTGAGTGTTCACAGTGATGCCCTGTGCCAGGTGCGGCAGCAGCCACTGCCAGAAGCCAACACAGCGCGCTGCCAGCGGGCCGTAAAGTCATTGCTCACCACCTCGTCGTCATCGCAGTCGATGAAAAGCCCGACCGCCGCAGGAGGCACACCCCGATCAGGGCTGCCAGGCCGTTGACAGGCTGCGGCTTGCCCAGGTGGTAGATATCTGCCGGGAGCAGAGGATGCCCCACACAAAGCCTGCGACGGCCTGCGCCAGCACCACAAGCAGCGCAGCAGGCGAAAAGCGCAGTGTCACGCCAGCGCGCTTGCGGGCGTGCATCTGTCCGACATACCAGACCTCCACACCATCGGCCACAAAGCGCCGCTGCGGACAGGCTGCCAGGTCGGGATGCAGCGCCAGGATGCGCACGCGGTGGCCGCGCTGCACTAGCCCGCGTGCGATCTGGAAGTAGCGCACCCCCGACGGACGCTCGATGCCCATCACAATCAGCAGCGTGATTTTCACGGTGTCTGCCAGCCTTGCTGGATCTTTTCAATCGTGCGGATCAGGTTCTGCCAGGAGTAGGCCTGCTGCGCCGCCTGCGCCTGCCGCGCCTGTGCCCGCCGCCGAGTCACCTGCACCCACCGTTACGCCGCCGCCTGCGCCCCCAGCCGAGCGCGAAGTGGTGCATGCGGTTGCCGCCGAGCTAGGGCTGTTTGATCAGGTTGAGGCAGTTTGGGCGGAGGTAATCCGTGATGTGCGCCCCTACAACAAGAATTTGCAAGCCGTCCTCAACAGCATCCACCCAGTAGATGTGGAAGCCAATACGTTGCTGTTGCAGGCTCCATCACCGTTCCACAAGGGGCAGGTCGAGAACGCCAAGAACCGCCGGATTATCGAGGATGTGCTGACGCGGCACGTTGGGCAGCCGCTCACGATCCGTTGTATCGAGCAGCCGCCGCAAGCCCGCGAAGCCGATTTACGCGAGCAGATGCGTGAAGCTCGCAAAGACCCACGAGTGCGCGCCGCGATCAATATCTTCAGTCCTGTAGATGTTAGCATCGAAGCCGCCGCAGAACCTGAGTAGCGCGGTATAATACCTGTAGGAATCGCAAGCACAGCCCAAGAAAGGGATACACCGATGAACCAACAACAACTGATGAAGCAAGTCCAGCAGATGCAGCAGCAGATGCAGAAGATTCAAGCGGAGCTAGGCGAGACTATCGTCGAAGGGACGGCCGGTGGGGGCGCAGTGATCGTGACGATGAATGGGCACCGCGACATTCAGGCGATCAAGCTCAACCCCGAAATTGTTGACCCCGATGATGTTGAGATGCTGCAAGACCTGATCCTTGCGGCGATCAACGATGGCGTGCGCGTCGCCAATGAATTGCAAGAGGAACGGCTAGGGCCTTTGGCAAAAGGCATGCCGGGCTTGTTCTAGCCGAGAACGGACACCGCTGTGGCACTTCCGCCGAATGCGCCCTTGCCGTTGGTTGAGCCAGTTGCCCGCCTGATCGAGGCATTCAACCAGCTGCCCAGCATAGGCCCCAAAACTGCGTCGCGGCTGACGTTCTTCCTGTTGCGGGCGGATGCGGAGGTAGCGCAGCAACTCGCCGCCGCCCTGACTGATTTGAAGGAGCAGGTGCGGCTGTGCAAGCGGTGCTTCAATATCACCGTAGACGAACTGTGCCCGATCTGCACCAACCCATCCCGCGATCAGAGTATGATCTGTGTGGTTGAGGAGCCGCTTGATCTCCTAGCGATTGAGCGCACTGGGGCGTATCGCGGGCTGTACCATGTGCTGCATGGGCACATTGCCCCGCTCGATGGCATCTACCGTGAACAGCTCAAAATTGATGATCTGATCCAACGGGTACGCACCGAGCCGATCACAGAGGTGATCTTGGCTACCAATCCCAATACGGAAGGCGAGGCAACCGCCTATCTGATTTTGAAAGACCTTGTGCCCATGGGGGTACGGACAACGCGCTTGGCACGCGGCTTACCGACGGGTGGCGATCTGGAATGGGCAGACAGCGATACGCTTGGCTCGGCTCTCGAAGGTCGCCGAGAACTGTAGCACAATCTCGCCGTGGATGGCGTAGAAGGAGTCTGGCTGATGGCAATGGCAGCTATTCTGTATGATACGATGGACGCGCTGGGCAATGCCGAGCTTGCGGGGGTGGTTGGCACGGATGGCTTGAGTGTGGAGATTGTCCTCTCTGCCAATAGCCCCTACGAAGATGTTGAGATGCTGGAGATGGAAGTGGCCGGCTTGGCTTCAATGGTCAATGCCACGACCACGCGGCTTGGCACAGGCCCCACGCTCGATCTGCTGATCGAGTCGGATTACTTGATCTACCTACTTTCGCTGGTCACACCCGGCTACTACGCGGTGCTTGCAATTCCGCCGGATGGCAACATTGCCCACGCCCGCAGCACCATTCGCCATATGGTCGCCCGTTTCCAACAGGAACTCTGAGATGGTGCCGCTTGGGCTTGCCCCTGATTCCGCACTGCTCACGCACCCCGCGCCGGGTGCGTGGACGTATGCCGATTGGGAGCGGCTGCCAGCCGATGGCAACCGCTATGAGGTGGTGGGCGGAGTGCTGTATATGACGACTGCGCCGAGTAACTTTCATCAGTGGATTGTGCAGGTCTTGGTTGAGTATATCGCGCTCCCAGCTCGCCAGCGGGGCCTTGCCTACAGCTTCTTTGCGCCGATAGGGGTGCTGATGGATGGGTGCGATCCGGTGCAGCCGGACTTTGTGGTGATCCGCCGCGAACGGGCCCACATCATCCGCGAGGGGCGCATTCGCGGCGTGCCCGATCTGATTATCGAGGTGCTATCGCCTTCCAATCGGGCGTATGATGAGCAGACCAAACGCGCCGCCTACGCGCAGGCAGGCGTACCCGAATACGCCCTGATTGATCCGGCGGCGCGGGCATTGCGCCTGTATCGCCTGACAGAGGCGGGCGCGTATGCCGAAGTCGCCTATGCTACCGCTACCGACAGCATCAGCTTTGCGTGTCTGCCGGACATTCTCCTGCCGATTGCGGCCCTGTTTGCGGGTGCGCCCGATACGACGCTGTAGGAGTTGATGATGAATGCGCTTGGGCTTGCCCCTGATTCTGCACTGCTCACGCACCCCGCGCCGGGTGCGTGGACGTATGCCGATTGGGAGCGGCTGCCAGCCGATGGCAACCGCTATGAGGTGGTGGGCGGAGTGCTGTATATGACGACTGCGCCGAGTAACTTTCATCAGTGGATTGTGCAGGTCTTGGTTGAGTATATCGCGCTCCCAGCTCGCCAGCGGGGCCTTGCCTACAGCTTCTTTGCGCCGATAGGGGTGCTGATGGATGGGTGCGATCCGGTGCAGCCGGACTTTGTGGTGATCCGCCGCGAACGGGCCCACATCATCCGCGAGGGGCGCATTCGCGGCGTGCCCGATCTGATTATCGAGGTGCTATCGCCTTCCAATCGGGCGTATGATGAGCAGACCAAACGCGCCGCCTACGCGCAGGCAGGCGTACCCGAATACGCCCTGATTGATCCGGCGGCGCGGGCATTGCGCCTGTATCGCCTGACAGAGGCGGGCGCGTATGCCGAAGTCGCCTATGCTACCGCTACCGACAGCATCAGCTTTGCGTGTCTGCCGGACATTCTCCTGCCGATTGCGGCCCTGTTTGCGGGTGCGCCCGATACGACGCTGTAGCGGTGCGGTAATGATCTGCTAGCACACCCACTGGTTTGGGTATCACTGCAACGTTGCGGCACTAAAGACCTGATCGAAAGCCCGACACCAAATCACCACCGATTGGTAGGCGGAGTAATCACCCGGCGCAAGGAGATAGGTTTGAGCTGGGTTGGTGTGACTACTCAGGCGGGCGATCTCCAATGCTCCGCCTGCGTTCATCTCTGCGCCAGAAAGGGGATAGGTACTGCCCGATAGGTACACAAACACATCAGGGCCCCACTGCGTCTGGAACTCGTTGAATTGGAGCAACACTGTACCATCCGGCTGCTGCACGAGTGCCGCCGTGCCTACAGCCGAATAGCCATCCGTGCCGACTCCGAACAAGCCACTTTTGAGCAGGATTGGTGCGGGTGGGGCGGGCACTGCCGTCGGCTCCGGCACACTCGTCGGCTCGGCTGTTGGCGGGGCGGTCGGGTCGGGCCGGCTGGTTGCGCTTGGGATGACCGCAACCGGTGCGCTGGTTGCGCTTGGGATCGGCGTAGCGGGAGCCGGGGTGGTGCCGCATGCTGCGAGCAGCAGGATCATCAAACTCAGGGCCAAACTATATGCGCGGGTCTTCATCATTCATCAACTCCTTGTACGGGTAGGCATCGGATTGTAACACTTGCTCTCACCTCTCACTATCGCCGATATTGCACAGGGAGACTGTGAGTAATCCTACACAAGCCTAGCGCACCCTTTCGTAATCAGGTCACTACCGAAGTAAGGCGTTCCTTCTCGCAGCACCACACACGTATCTGCTACAATAAGAGTAGCTGCTCCGGATGCTGCTCGGTCAGCATCCGGAATAGGTATTTGATGAAAGGCGCACAGCCGGAGACGCGCCAATGGTTATCGTGTTAGTGAACATGTCAACAAGGAGGTTGATATGCATACCGTGTTAGTTCCGCTCGATGGATCTGCGCTAGCAATGCAAGCCCTGCCACATGCCCGCCTTGTGGCACGGCAGCTGGAAGCGCGGATCGTGCTCGTACATGTGGTATTGGAAACAGAAATTCGTTCCTTACTCAAACAAGATGTGGGCCTGCCCGCCTACACGGGCATCAGCTATGCGACGGTGTGGCAGCGTGAAGAGGAGATTTACGCCCGCTTGCGCCAGCAAGGTGAGGGCTATCTCCATCAGATCGCTAGCGATCTCGAAGCAGAGGGCTTTGCGGTGCAGGTGGATGTGCATTTCGGTGCGCCTGCGCCGTGTATCATCGAATCGGCGAGCGCCCATGCAGCAACGCTGATTGTGATGGCGACGCATGGCTATGGTGGCTTGCGCCGGTGGGCCTTGGGGAGCGTCACGGATCGGGTGGTACAGAGTAGCCCCGTGCCCGTGCTGGTCGTGCGGGGGCATCGCCATGTCCTACGCAACCCGGCTACACCACCCCAGCTTAAGCGCATCCTTGTGCCGCTCGATGGCTCTGCGCTTGCCGAACAGGCTCTACCGCTAGCATGTATGCTAGCGGAGGTTGCCCACGCTGATCTGCATCTGTTCCAAGCGGTGTTCCCCATCTCTGGGGCACTGTATCCTTCTGAGCTACTCACATCGCCCGATGTAGAGCCAGAAGCATTGCTCATGAGCATTTGCCACAATACGACTACCTACTTAGAATATGTAGCCAGCACGCTGCACCACCCGTGCTACAGTATGTCGGTTGGGACGACGGTGGGGCATCCGGCGGAAGCCATCCTGATCGAAGCGAAACAGCAACACGCTGATCTGATCGTGATGGTGACGCATGGCTATGGCGGGATCCAACGCTGGACTTTGGGCAGTGTTGCCGATAAGGTGTTGCACGCAACAACAACACCAATCTTAATTATTCGCGCACATACTGAAGAAGTGACTCACGCGCTCGATGATGCAATCCAGACGACGGCATAACTGAGTGAGCGTGTGTTACTAAGCAAAGGAAAGGCATGAAGACGATCCTGATCCCATTGGATGGCTCTGAATTGGCAACCCAAGCAGTGCCCTATGCACAGGCGATAGTCAAGCTCACGGGGGCAGAGGTGCATCTGCTGCACGTCATTTCGGATACGGTACGCCAGCAGTTCATCCGCGAACATCCCGACATGGCATGGAACCCCGGCGAAGCACCGCTAGAGGGCGAACGGAGCGATGAGCGCATGTACGATCTGCTGCGCCAGCACGGGCTAAACTATTGCAGTACGATTGCCAAACCACTGCAAGAGCTAGGCACAAAGGTGCAGCTGCACGTTGCTGTGGGCGATCCGACGGACGTGATTCTGGAGCTGATTGAGAGCCTCGATGCCGATCTCGTGGTCATGGTTACGCACGGCTACAGTGGCTTACGCCGCTGGGCTTTGGGCAGTGTGACAGAGCGCGTCGTGCGCGGTTCCACGCGCCCCGTCTTTGTGATTCGCGCTCAAGAAACACCTATGCCAGAGCCGCCCAATTTCAAGCAGATTCTGTTGACGCTGGACGGCTCGCCGGTTTCGGAGCAGGCAATTCCCCTCGCGCAGATGTTGGCCCAGAGCGCACAGGGCGAAATCTATCTGGTGCAGGCCGTCTTGCCGCGCTTTGAATTCCTCTCAACGCTGACGCTTGGTAGCGTGGATGGAACCACGAGCCCGGATGCAGAAGTTGCTAATTCTGATGAGTATCAGCAGGCGATCCAGAATTTAAATCACCACGCCGAGCACCTCAAGGCGCAGGGCATCACGGTGCAGACGCAGGTGCGGGCAGGCTACCCCGCCGAGAAGATCATCGAGGCGGCGATCACGAGCCAAGCCGACGTGATTGTGATGGCCACACACGGCTATAGTGGTCTGCGCCGCTGGGCACTGGGCAGTGTGGCCGATAAGGTGCTGCATGCCACGACCACGCCCCTGTTGTTGGTGCATGCCAAAGGCTAATGGCGGGCTATGGTTTGCGCTAGGGGGGCATTACCATGAAAGGGATACTGTATTGATCGAATACCTTCTTGTCCCATTGGACGGCTCACCGTTAGCCGATCAAATTCTGCCTTATGTGCGGTTGCTTGGGCATGCGCTCAATGTGCCCGTCCGGCTCCTGAATGTAGATCGGGCGGCGGCAGCACCAGATGAGACTGTCCCCCACTTTGCGGATGCGTACCTTGAACGCGCTGCCCTCACCGTGCAACAGGCAGGCCTCACTGCCGAGCGGCATATCGTGGCGGGTACGCCCGCCGATGCGATCCTCGCGTATGTGCAGCAGCATCCGTTTGGGCTGATCATGCTGGCGACGCATGGCTATAGTGGCTTGCGCCAGTGGGCACTCGGCAGCGTCACTGATCGTGTGGTGAGTGCCACGTCTGCACCCGTTTTTGTGGTGCGAGCCACCACCACACCCCAGTCTGAGCCACAGTTGCAGCACCTGCTCGTGCCCCTCGATGGCTCATCGTCCTCCGATCAAGCATTGCCGGTAGCGGGCTTGCTGGCCCGTTGCACAGGGGCACACATCCACATCCTAAGTGCTGTGTTTCCAGTCGAAACTGAGATTTACGATGCAGATTCACTGCCGATCAAGCAGCGGAGCCAAGCACTGTTGCCGTTGTTGCAACAGGAGCGGCAGCACCATCTGGCGCAGGCGGCAGGACAGTTGGATGGGCTGACGGTATCGGCGCAGGTGATCGTGGGCAAAGCCGTCGAGACGATCATCGCTGCCGCGAGCAACCAGCCAGCCGACCTGATTGTGATGGCCACACACGGCTACAGTGGCTTTCGCCGATGGGCCTTGGGCAGTGTTGCAAATGAGGTCCTCCGCACCACTAACACGCCCTTGTTGCTCGTGCGGGTGGAGTGATTCCGAGCGCACGATGCGGATCGTTTGTGAGGCGGTAGATCCGTGGCCGTGATCCGGCTTGGGCGAGGGTTGGATTCAGCGTGGCTGCGCTAGCACCTGCCGATACACGGCCTCGACCCGATCCGCCACCGCCGCCCACGCGAATTGGGCGGCCCACGCCGGAGCCGCTGTTGCCATTGCTGCCCGCCGTGCCGGATTCGCCAACAGCGCGGCGACGGCAGCGGCAAGCGCGGCAGCATCACGCGGTGGCACCAGCACGCCTGTCGGTGGGTGTGGGGCTTGGGCTACCACCTCTGGGAAGCCGCCGAAGTGGGTGGCCACGACGGGCAAACCGCATGCCTGCGCCTCAACCAGACTGATCCCGAATGTCTCGCTGGCATAGCTCGTTGCAAGGAGCAGATCAACGTGGCTGTAGAGGCGCGGTAGCTGCGGGCGCGGAACCATCCCCAGCCAGCGCACCCGCTCGGCTAGCCCTAGCGTGTGGGCAAGCTGTGTCAGGCGCGGGCGATCCTCGCCATCGCCCGCCACCACCAGCGTCGCCGTCGGGAGTGAGGCAAGTGCGTGGATCGCTGTCTCGACCCCCTTCCACGGCTGGAGCCGCCCCGCATAGAGCAGAATATGCGCGGTAGCGGCAAGGCTCGCGCGGTACGCCGGATCAAACGGCTGTGGGCGAAACAGGTCCGTATCTATGCCATTGAAGATTACCTGCGGCAGCAGCGGGTAGTGGGCAGCAACCGTGCGGGCATTGAAGGCACTGCACGATACTGCGCCGTCCATCTGGCGGGCAAGCCACTGATCGCCGCGATAGAAGTCCTCACCGTGACAGCCGAGAATGACCCGTGCCCCACCGATGCGCCGTGCCAGCAGCGCGGGCAGCATATCGTAGGGCTTCTGGAGATGGATCAGATCATAGCCACCGTATGCCAGTGTGGGCAACGCCGCCCCTGCCAGCGTGAGCCGTTCGAGCAGCTTGGCTTCGGCGTAGGCGCGGCGCAGAGGCGGCATCGCTTGAAAGACGCGCCGACTGACAAACGGGAACGTTAGCACCCGCACGCCGGGCGCAGGCTCACGGATTGGACCCACCCCACCAATGATCGTGACGGCATGCCCGCGTTCGGCGAGGGTGCGGCTGAGGTCCCACACAAAACTCTCCACGCCGCCAACGCGGGTGGTGGTCGTCAAGTTGTAGAGGGCGATTGCCAATGGTGGCATTGCTGCTGTCATATCGCTGGCAGTATACCACGCCTGTTCATCGCTGGATGCTCCCGAACACTGGATTGCCGGATTACCCCTACCTGAGGGCCCAACTTTGCCACCTATCAGCCCGATCTCAGCATGGTCCCAGATCGCTACTATCGCATGGGGATCGCTCCGGGCGTATCCTGTAGATAGCTAGAGCAGTTGCTTTTGGCTCCCCGCACGGATAGGAGCTGTGGAATGAACGACTACCAATCGTATCAGCTTGCCGAGACAACCGACCAGATTCGCCTGCTTGCAGAGCTAGGCGATGCGCCTGAGCAAGACTTGCCGGATCTGCTGTTTGCCATCCTGATCGGTGGCTTGGCAGGGGCGGTGATGTTGATCGGACCTTTGATCGCCATGTTTGCCCTGTACGGAGGCTGGCAATGATTATTCGCAACCAACAACGGCTATGCAGTTGGTGTGGTGTATGGGATCATGCTTCGGCCCTACTGGTAGGGGCGGTGCGCCCCCAGAGCAGCAGTGTGAGAAGCGTGCCCGGCAGCGCAAAGAGCAACGCGAGCACCAATGCCAATTCACGCGGGGTTGCGCCTGCATCGCTCGCCACGCCTGTGCAGTAGCTAGAGAGCGCAACCACTAACATCAGCACGGCGTACTCGATGGCAAAGACCCGCCCGCGTAGCTGTTCGGGCACATCGAGTTGGAGCAGGGTGCTGCTAAAGACCCAGTTGATACTGCCGCCGGTGTGGGCCAGCACAACTGCCAGTAGTGCAATCGGCAGGGAGCCTGTGCCACTAAAGATCACGTAGCCCACCAGCGAAAGATAGTAGCCCAAGCCGATCCCGCGCCGCAATACCGTGCGCGATGTGCCCCACACCTGCTGCACCACGATAGGCCCTACTGCCGCACCTACGCCGCGGGCCGCATAGAATAACCCGATGGTGATTGCTCCGTCGCGCCCTAGCGGGAAGATCTGCTGCCCATACAGGGTGAATAGCAACAGCACGCCCGCGCTCAGGTTCCACAGGGCTTTGGCCAGCACATACCACACAATATCGGGGGTGTGCCGGATGTAGCGCAAGCCTTCGCGTAGCTCTCCGATGCCCGTGCTGCCGCTCGTGCGTGGGCGCGTGGTGTGGGCTTCGCTGATGGCAATGCCGGCGATCAGCCATGCCGAAAGCAGATACGAGGCGGCATCGGCAATGAATGCCGCCTGCGCCCCCAATACGCCTGTGATCAGTCCGCCGAGGGCCGCCCCAAACGCTAGCACCACCGACCACGTTGCGCCACTCAGGGCATTCGCCGTAACCAGATCAGATGGGGCGACAATATCGGGCAGAATGGCAGCGCGGGCTGGCTCGAAGAAGGCATTGAGCGAGACTTTCAAAGCCGAGACGGTGTAGATCAGCCAGAGGTCTTCGGGCCCTTGCACCAGCAGCAAGGTGAGGACAAGTGCCGCCCGCCCCAGATCGGCAAGCACCATCAGCAGCTTGCGCGGTAGCCGATCCAGCACGACACCAGCAAAGGGGCCAATGATCGCAGGGGGCAGGAACTCGGTCAGCAGAAGCAGCCCCAGTGCGGTGCTAGAGCCAGTCAGGGCAAGCACAATGGTGTAGAGGGCGATGCTGTCAAGCCAATCCCCCAATTGGCTGACAATCTGCCCATACCACAGGCGACGAAAGCGACCATTCTGGCGCAGCAGGTGCAGGTAGGCAGCCGGGACGCTGGTACGGGTCATTCGGGGTAGCTTCGGACGCGCACCTTCACCGCCCGATCAATCTCGCGCTGGGCTTCGCGCTTGGCAATATCATCGCGCTTGTCGTAGAGCTTCTTGCCGCGGGCCACCCCTAGATCAACCTTTGCCCAACGGCCTTTCATCAGCACCCGCAGTGGCACAATCGTTACGCCCTTTTGCTGCACCAGCCCGCGCAGGCGGTTGATCTCGCGCCGTTTCAGCAGCAGGCGGCGTGGGCGGGTGGGTTCGTGGTTGGTGAATTTGCCCGCCTGATCATACGTGGAGATGTGGGCATCGTACAGCAACACATCATCCCCAACGATACGGGCGTAGCTGCCGCGCAGGTTTACCCGCCCCGCCCGCACCGATTTGATCTCGCTGCCGGTCAGGACAATTCCCGCCTCCACCTCATCTTCGATGTGGTAATCGTGGCGGGCTTTGCGGTTCTCAGAAACAACGTTAACGGGGCGACCATCGCGGGTTGCCATTTGTATATCTACCTTACGCTTGCTTGGCGGTGTGGGCCAGCCGACCCACCACTTGGGCCGGAGTGGGCGTACCGCACCATGGCGACATTATACCACCCTGCGCGGCAGTATGGCATCCGCCTTGCGTGGGAGCTAGGGCAAGCGTAGAGCCTACGGGTGCGAGCAGCGCGACAACCAAATCGCTTGCGGCTTTGCGGAGCGTGCCGATCCTTACCTATTCCGACGTATGCGCCGCTGGCGTATGCGCGGCCAGCCACACCGTCAGGTCAGCAAGTGTCGCTATCTCGAAGATGGTATCAGCCAACTCCAGCAGGTCATCGCTATGCAGCTGCTGCACCTGCGCCCGTAACGGTTCTGGCAGCTCCCCCAATCGCCGCGTCAGCTGGCGCAGCAGCATAGATGACCGCCCCTCTGCGTGCCCCTCTGCGCGCCCCTCCTCACGGGAAAGGGTGATGATGAGCGGTTCCGGTAAGCCATACTCGGATGTGTACATCTGTTGAGCCATGGCCTGTCCTTACCTATTCCGACTCAGGCGACGCTGGCGTATGCGCGGCCAGCCACACCGTCAGGTCAGCAAGTGTCGCTATATCGAAGATGGTATCAGCCAACTCCAGCAGGTCATCGCTGTGCAGCTGCTGCACCTGCGCCCGCAACGGTTCTGGCAGCTCCCCCAATCGCCGCGTCAGCTGGCGCAGCAGCATAGATGACCGCCCCTCTGCGCGCCCCTCCTCGCGCCCCTCTGCGCGCCCCTCCTCGCGCCCCTCCTCGCGGGAAAGGGTGATGATGAGCGGTTCCGGTAAGCCATACTCGGATGTGTACATCTGTTGAGCCATTTTGAGTATCTCCTGATCGGTACAAAGGGCCAATAACTCCAAGAAAAATTGCATGCGCTGCTCAGCTTCAGTGTACGTATAGATCCGCTCCATTGCAAGTCGTATATCGCGTTCTGGATTAATGATCTTGGTCTGTCCAATCAGCACGGCCAAAGCTGGTACATCGAGGGCCAGCAACTCTTCCGAAGTCATTTGCCAGAGATGGATCACTCCATACTGCCACGCCAGCACGACCCGCCCCGTGTGATCGGTGCGGGTATGCATGCCCGTATCGTTTGCACCTGCGCCACCCACATACAGCACATAGCTCAGCACGGGAATGTCGGGATTGCGGATCACAATCCGCACATGATACTCCAGCACGCGCAGGGGTACGGGGCGGTGTGAGCCAGCCCCCTGTAGCTCAATGTGCAGGATCGGCTCATCGCCAGCCGCAGTTGTCACCGAGAAAATCAGATCGGCATCTACGGCTTCCGGCGAGCTATACAGTTCATCTTTGCGGGTGCTCACACGCACCACCGGCTCGCCTAGCAGCCACGTAGCAAATGCTTCTGGGGCGAGCATAAACACCCGTTTCAAGGGATGATCGGTTGCTGGCATGGCATTCTCTCCTCGTAGTGAGCATGACAATACACATGTGTCATTATCAGTATAGCACAACCATGCAAGCCTAGCGACAGCACCCCCACCTTGTGCTATACTACACCACGATATGAGACATCAGCCACAACCGAATCCGCCCGCCCCTACTGCACCGACCGCTGCCGACTACCCGCCCGCATACTTTCGCGCCCAGATGAGCAAATCGGATGCGAAGATCGCGTGGCAATATGGGCGCATCATGGGCTTGGCGCGGGCCCCCCGCTTGGCAGGCAGCACGCTCGTAGATGTGGGCTGCGGCTCAGGGCCTGCGCTGCGCTACAGTGTGGCGCATGGCGCACGCGCTGTGGGGCTGGATCATAGCCACTTCGCGCTACAGGCCGCCCAGCAGATTGCCCCTCGCGCATTTGTCATCGTGAATGATAGCACCGGGGGTTTGCCCTGCGCCAGTGCCAGTGCCGATCTGATGCTGCTCAGTGAACTCGTTGAGCATGTGCCCGATGCCCTGCCCCTCCTGCGTGAGTGTTGGCGCGTTCTGAAGCCGGGCGGGCGGATCATCATTACCACGCCCAACCTGTGGGATGTCCGCCGCGCCCTTGCCCCCTTAACTGGGCAGGTGTGGAGTGGTGACACCGATCCGACCCACGTCAATCTGTATACCCCGCCGCGCCTTGCCCGCGAACTCCGCGCCGCCGGATTCGCACAGGTGCGCTGGCACACTGGCGTAAAGCCCGCCAAATGGCTCTCCTCGCGCCGCCTCCGCATGCGCCTTGCGCTGCCCTACCCGCCGCTGATTGGCAACGGCTTGCTGGCAACCGGAGTGCGCCCGTGAGCAGCGAGCCACACCCGCCGCTCAGTGCTGCGCCCACCGAGCATATGTCCCCCGCCATCCCCACTGCAAGCGCACCGCCCGCACCATCTGCGGGACGCTGGGCGAACGTGGGCGCGTGGATCGAACGCCGTGCGCTAGCACTGGTGATTGGTGCAACGGTGCTCTACGCGCTGATCTTCGCGGTGGCGGCAAGCTACAAGCTCAATGCCTTTTGGATGGGCTTTGATCTGGGCACACACGAACAGGTGCTGTGGAATACCGCCCAAGGCCGCATCGCCGCCGTCTCGATGTTTGGCACAACCCAATCCTATCTGGGGATAGACATCATCATCATCGAGCTACTCCTTGCGCCGATCTACGCCCTGTTTCCGCGCACCGAAACGATGCTGGTGATGCAGGTAGCCCTTGCCGCAACTGGCGCAATCCCGCTCTACCTACTAGCACGGCAGTATGGCGGCAGTGCGTGGCACGGCTTGCTCGCCGCGCTGCTCTACTTTGCCGCGCTGCCGGTACAGTATGCGATCCTGTACGAGTTTCAGATTCGCACCGTCGGAACCGTCCTGCTGCTGTGGGCCTTCTTCTTCTATGAGCAACGCCGCCTTGCGCTGTTCCTGCTGTTTGGCATCCTTGCCATGTGGACGCGCTCCGACGCAGGCTTTGTGCTAGCGGGCATAGGCGTGTATGCCCTGTTGCAACGGCGTAGCTGGCAGTGGGTGGTGCTGCCGAGTGTGGTGGGCGTGGGCTGGGTGCTGCTCAGTGTGCGCGTGCTGATCCCCGCCTTCCGCGCCGAGCAAGATTTCCTCTACAGCCTGATCTATCGCTGGCTCGGTGATACGCCCGCCGCCATGCTGCATACCCTACTCACCCGCCCCGCCTATGTCGCTGAACACGTCCTGACGGCAGGCAAGCTGGGCTACCTGCTCGATCTGCTGCTGCCCCTGCTCTTCCTGCCGCTGCTGCGCCCGCGCATCGTGTTGATTGCCACGCCGATCCTGCTGCTCAATCTGCTCTCGCTGGATCGCATCCATTGGAGTATCCGCTATCATTACCAAGCCTTCATCATCCCGTTTCTGCTTATTGCCACCGTGTATGCGGTAATTGATCTGGAACGCCACACCCGCCACAGCCGCCCCGAGTGGTTGCGCCAGCTAGGGCGGTATGGGCTGCCTGCCGCGCTGATCGGCGTTACGCTTGCCAGCCAGATCTGGCTCCGTTCGCCCCTAATCAATCTTGCCACCCGCACCCCCGATCATGCCCATATTGCTGATGCCCACGCCATGATTGCACTGGTTCCGGCGGATGCCGCGCTGAGTGCTACCAGCACACTTGGCCCGCACGTCGCCCGCCGTGAGCGACTGTACTTCTTCCCCGGCAATGTGATTTACCCGCCCGCGATTGCCACGAACGGCGACTATATCTTGGCGGACCGGAACGAAATCCCTGATGCCGATCAGCCCCTCTTCCAAGCCGTCCTCAATAGTCCCGATTGGCGCATCGTTACCGAGCGCGGCGACTTCATCTTGCTGGAGCGGGTGCAGCCGTGAGCCATACGCGGCGACTGCGGGTGCTGATTGTCGGCTTGGGCGGCGTAACGCATACCTTCCGCCACTGGCCCGAGCGGGTGCTAGCACTGGCACTGGTGCGGCGCGGGCACGCGGTGGATGCGATTGGCACGCACGATCCGCAACGCCCCGCACTCGCCCAAACGCACGAAACGATAGACGGCGTGCAAGTGGTGCGGGTTCCCCCGCGCTATGCCCCCAATCGGGACCTTGCCCATGCCCTTGCCACACTGCCGCGCCCCGATCTGATCCACCTGATGCACCCACGCAATGTGCTTGCCGCGCAAGTGACCCACTGGGCCCAGCAGCAGGCCATCTCCACGGTCTACACTTGGCTAGGGCCCTTGCACGATGCCTACCTCGCCCCAGATCGGGAACGCCCCTTTGGGCAGCCGCCTACCTATGACCGCCTGATCTTTTCGCGGGCCGATCTGTTGCGGCGGGCAATACGCGAGCCAAACCCGCGTGAGCTACTCCGCAACTACCGCCTGCACATGCCGCTCGCCGCCGCCCACGCGCTGCTCCCGTGTTCGCACTTCGAGGCAAGCGTGATGCGCCAATTCGGGCTACGCCAGCCGCAGACGGTTGTGCCACTTTGGATTGACCAGCCCTTCATCAGCGACACCCCGCACACGCCACCCGCCTATCCTTTCCCGCGTCCGTGGCTTTTGTTCGTGGGGCAGATCACCCCACGCAAAGGCTATGACATTGCCCTACACGCCCTCGCCGAACTGGTGCAGAGCCACCCAACTGCCACGCTCTTGATTGTCTCCGGCATCAATCAAGCCCAACGCGCCCGCCTCGACATGCTCGCACAGCAGCTTGGGGTTGCGGCGCATGTGCAGGTGTTGGGCTACCTGCCGGATGCCGCGCTCATCAACTTGTACCGGGCCAGCGATGCGCTGATCTTCCCGACGCGCTACGAAGGCTTCGGCTTGCCCCTGCTTGAAGCGATGGCCGCTGAGTGCCCGATCATCACCAGCGACATTCCCGTCGTGCGCGAAATTGTCCAGCATGGGCAGAACGGCTTGCTCTTTCGCTACGATGATAGCCGCGCCTGTGCCCACGCCACGCGCCTGCTCCTCGATCAGCCGCGCCTACGCCACCACATGGTTGCAGGCGGGACCCGCACGCTCGCCACCAGCTACGCCGAAGCAACCTGCATTGCCCAGATCGAGGCGTGTTATTTTCGAGTATCATAGATAGCTATGAAACGATCTTTGCTCCCAGAACTGTTGATCCTGCTTGGGGCAGCCGTGCTGCGCGTTGGCTTTGCGCTGCTCCCGCTCGACCTGCTGGCCATGCTGCTAGAGGATGATGCATGGATGGTTGCCGCGATTGCCCGCCACTGGGCGATTGGCAATGGCATCACCGCCGATGGCCTAAACCCCACCAACGGCTTCCACCCGCTCTACCCGCTCACGCTCGGCGCACTGCCCTACCTTGCTGTGCCAACTGCCGCGCTCGAACATTTGCAAGCGGGCTTCCGGGCCAATCTGCTGATCTGCGCCGCCCTGAGTACGCTCACGCTACTCCCGTTCTACGCCCTGCTGCGCCATGTTGCGCCGCGCCCGCTTGCGCTCGCCGGGCTTGCGTTGCTCGCATTCAATCCGCTCCTGATCCAAGTCAGCGTGAATGCGATGGAACCTCACTTGCGCTCCTGCTCCTCGTGACGCTGTGGTGGAAATTGCTGACGCGCCCCGTGCCGTATATCACGTTGGTGCGGGCCGCGGGCTTGGGCGGGCTGGCTGGGCTGACAATCCTTGCCCGCCTCGACAACGCCCTTGCGGTTGCCTATCTAGGGCTGTGGCTAGTGTGGCACGAACTCCGCGCCCGCCGATGGCCGGTACGCAGTGTGACCTTTGGCGGGGTGGCTGGGCTAGTGTTGCTGCCCTACTTCGCCCGCAATTGGCTGGTCTTTGATTCGCTCAGCCCTAGCAGTGGGCGGGCCCTCGCCTATATGCACAGCTATAGCGACTCATTCACCTATACCAGTGGGCTGCAACTCCTCGCTTACCCTCCCGCCCTCGACTTGACGAATGCGCCGCAGTGGGTGCTTGCCGTGGGTATCGTGGGGCTGGCGGGCATGTACCTCAGCCTCCCCCGCGCCCAACGCGGTATGCTCACCCCACTCGTGCTGTATAGCCTCACCCTCGCCCTGTATTATGGCTACGTGCAGCAGCAAGGCCGCCCGCGCTACTACGTAGCGGTGGCGTTTGTGATCGTGTTGCTGGGGTGTGCGTGGCTCGCCGCACGCCTTGCCACCCGCCCGCAGGCGATGCGCCTTGTGCCTGTAGGGGCGGCAGCAGTGGTTGCTGTGCTGATCGGCTACAACAGCCTGATGTGGGTCCGCACCACCGTCGCTACGCTCAATGCGCCCTACCAAGCCCAGCCCGCCATGTTTGCGGCGGCCCGGTGGATGGCCGCCAACCTGCCAGAGGATGCCGTGATTGCCGCGCAGAATTCGGGCATCTTTCAATATTATAGCAATCGCCTTGTGATCAACATTGACGGCAAGCTCAATCACGAGATTGTACCGATCCTTGAGCAACGCCATCTCGACCGCTACCTGCATGCTCGCGGCGTTGAGTACGTCGTAGACCTGCCGGGTGTAGCTGGGTACATCGAGTTCTACAGTGCCAATCTGAGCGATGCCCAAGCCCACCGCGAAATCTCCGCGCTAGAGAAGCTCGGCATCCACGCCCGCCGCTTTGCCGCCCGGCTCGGTGTGGGTGCGCCGGTTGTGCTGCCGGAGCGCGTGCCAGAGCGGATCCTCGTGCCCTTTAGCGACGTGTCGCAGATCGTGCAGGCGTTCCCCCTGCCCAATGATCCCGATCAGGCCGTGACGATCTACCTGTTGCTGCCCCAGTTTGGAGCCGCACCATGAGTAACCAGCGACCACCCACGCCCCCCACCGATCCCGCCCTCCACCCGCGCTCCTATCGCCAGCACCGCCTGCGCCGTTTGCAGATCGCGGTGGCTCTCTCCAGCGTGGTGCTGCTCGGCTTGGCGTATGGTTTTGCGATTACGGGCATTCATCCTACATCGGTGGCGGGCTTGCTGATTACGCTTGGGGTGGTGCTGATGCTCGGCATCTTGTGGAGTAATACGTTACGCACGATTGAAGCCCTCCGCCAACGTGAACTTGGCGAACGCTGGGCTGAGCGGGTGCAACAACCACTCCCCCGCCCCCGCCGCGCCCGTCGCCGATCCCGCCCCTCAGAGCAGAAGGAGCCGTGATCCCAATGCGTCTGCTGTATGTCATCCCGCGCTACGGCGCACAGTTCACCAGCAACGTGACGCACGGCGAACTCGTGCGCGAACTGCATGCGCTTGGGCTAGCGGTGGATGTGTTGAGCTTTACCACGCGCACGGGCGCAGGTGGCACGGCGGGCTGGGGTACGGGTTTCGGCACGGAACGGGTGTACCGCCATGTGCAGGGGGCAACGCTCGCCGAGCGTGGGCTAGGCAAGCTCGCACAGCAGGGGCTACACTACGAGTATTTCTTCTCGATGCTGAAGGGCTACCTGCACCTGACCCGCCAGCAAGCGTATGACCTGATCCACATCGAGGGCACGTTCCCGCTAGGGGCCGTAGCGGCTCTCGCGCAGCACTACGGCGGAGTCGCCGCGCCGTATGTCATCACCACAACGGGCGGTGATCTGTTCCGGCTGCCGGGTGAGGGCTACGGCTATGGCCACTACCGCTTGCCGCGCCTGCTGATGGGCCTTGCCCTCCGGCGGGCGGCGTGGGTGCGGGCCAATTCGCGCCTGATTGGGCGGCTCGCAATCGGCTACGGAGCCGATCCGCAGCGCATCACGCCCTTGCCCGTCAGCATTGCCGATTTCTGGTATCCCGCGACTGCCGCCGAACTGCCCGCCTATCGGCAGGCGTGTCGGGCGCAGCTAGCGGCACAGCACGGCTGGTCGCCAGATCGCCCCTTAATTGTCTTTGTTGGGCGGCTGATTAGCCTGAAAGCCCCCGAATTGCTGATTGCCGCGCTGCCTGCAATACAGGCCCACGTCGGGCCGGTGCAGGTGTGCATCGTAGGTCCTTCCCGCGCAGACCCTACGCACGGCGATTACCTTGCCTACCTGCGCCAGTACGCCCAGCAGACAGGCGTGGCGCAGTGGTGTACATTTACAGGTGGATTGCCCCCCGAACAGGTGCGGGGCTACCTTGCCGCCGCCGATTTGCTGGCGGTGCCATCGCGCCTCGAAGGGCTAAATCGGGTCGTCTTTGAGGCGGGCGCGGTGGGTACGCCGTGTGTGATTAGCGATGGTGCGGGCGCAGCCGAGCTAGTTGCAGCATATAGTAACGGCTTAGTGGTGCCTGCGGGCGATGTGCCCGCGCTGGCCCACGCAATCAGCCGCCTGCTCGGTAGCCCGCGTGCGCTGCACGAATGCAGCCAACACGCCTATGCGCTGGCGTGTTCCTGTTCGGCGGCGGCTGTGGCACGCGGGCTGGTGGGGGTGTATGGGCAGGTGCTGGGCGATCAGGTGGCAGGAGATAGGGGCTAAGGATAGACACACAGAAGGAGATCGGAATGGGGCGTACAATCTGGCTGATGCTGGCAATGCTAGGGCTGTTCCTCGTGGGCTGTGCCGCTCCCCCCGCCGCTCCGCCCCCGCCTGCTCGCCCTACTGCCGCGCCTGTGCCAACAGTGCCTGCCGCACCGCCCCTGCCTGAGCCAACTCCACCAGATGGAGCGACAGGCGGTGAGGTGGCGTTGCCCGCACCGCTCTACCTGCTTGAGGATCAGCAGCTTGTGCGGATTGATGGGCCCAACCGTGTAACCCCCGTGCCTCTGCGCGATGCCGGCTTTGTGATCGAGTTTGACGTATCGCTAGCGACGAGCCGCCTTGCGTATACGCTGGGGCAGAATCAGTATACCGCCGACACCTTGATTATTGCCGACGGTGATGGCAGCCAGCCGCGCCAGATCGCCGCCAACCGCTTTGGCATCAGCCAGCCACGCTGGTCGCCGGATGGCACACAGTTGGCTTTTGCAGAAGGGGTCAGTGCCGATTTCAGCGACACGGGCGGGATCTATCTGCTGGATGCGACGGATCCGGCAGCAGCCCCAACCCGATTACTCGCCAATCCGCCGCTTGATCCGAGCAATCCGAGCGGTGCGGAATATCAGCCGGTTGCCCCGCTGGCATGGTCGCCGCGTGGCGATGCGCTCGTGGTGCAGCAGGGCTTTGGGCTAGCGGTGCTGTGGCTGGACACGGGTGCGGTAGTGCCGTTGCGCCAATCAACACAGGCCCCGCTCCCGTGCTGCGATGCGGTCTGGACGAGCGACGGGCAGCAGTTGCTGGTGGCGAGTGTGGGCAATCTGCAATTGGGCACGGTGGCGCCGGGCTTGTGGCAAGCCGATGCCCGTACCGGCGCAAGCACGCCGCTTGTGAGCAGCGATGCCGATGGGGCATACCGACTGGCACAGGCTCCCCACCCACTTGCGGCGGGCGAGGTGCGGATGCTGGGCAACACCACGGCTGCTCCGCCAATGGCTGGAGGTATGCACCTGCCGCAACTACGGATGCAGCACTACCAGCCTGATGGCAGCGTGGCAACACTGCGCGAGGAGCTATACCCCGTGCGCGATGTGCGCTGGGCTACGGATGGGCGCGGGGCGGCTGTGCTGACGTGGGCCCACGAACAGGGTGCGCCATTCGCCACTTATACCCTGCTCTGGCTCGATGCAGGCGGGATGCCGCCCGTGCCCCTTCACGACTACACCAGTGATCCATTTAATGTGAGCTTACAGGGGGCAAAGCCATTGCTGCGTTGGGGGCAATAGGCGCGGGGCAGGTGGTAGGGGCGGGTGTCAGGTGGTAGGTGTCGGGTGTCAGGGCAGGAACGCAGAACACGAAGGGCACGAAGAACGCGAAGAACACGAAGGGAGACAGGGGTCAGGTTTCAGGGGTCAGGTTTCAGGGCCGGAAGGCAGACCACGCAGGGCATGAAGAACGCGAAGGAGCGGCGGGCGGGTTGCGCGGCTGCCATGCCGTGTGGTACTGTTAAGCCCACTGAGTTGCATTGATTGATTGTTGGGGAAGTGCAAGGGGGGAAATATGGCAATGCTACATTGGCGGCAGTATCCTGTATGGATGGCCCGTATCGCGGCGATCTGGATGATGGTTGCAGTGGGGAGTGGGGCTACCGCAACAAGCCCTCCGCCCCCCGCCACCGCGCCCCAGTTGCAGGCACTCACGGTGGCACAGGAAGCCCGCCTGACCCGCTCGGCAGGGGGCGGCTCGTTCGATTCGTTTGGGAGAGCCGTCGCGGTAGATGGCGATACCGCCGTGATTGGAGCCTACAATACGACAGTCGGCACAACTGATATGCAAGGCATAGCCTTTGTGTTTACGCGCACCGAAACGACATGGAGCCTGCAACAGACCTTGACTGCCAGTGACGGCATTGTCGGTGAGCGGTTCGGGCAGGCGGTTGCGCTCGCTGGCGATACCATCATCATCGGCGCATCGAACAGCGATATGTTCGAGGATGTGCGTCAAAGTGCAGCGTATGTCTTTACCCGCACGGGCGATACATGGACAGAACAGCAAAAGCTGACCGCCAGCGATGGCAATCCCCGCGATTTCTTCGGGTCGGCAGTTGCACTGGATAGTGACACGCTGGTGGTGGGCGCACCGAGTACCGATGTCGGCGGGGCAATGCTGCCGGGCGCGGCGTATGTCTTTACGCGCAGCAATGGCGAGTGGAGCCAGCAGCAAAAGCTCGTGCCGAGTGTCGGCAATGCACGCGATTTCTTTGGGGCAGCCGTCGCCGTTGATGGCGATACCGTCGTGGTTGGCTCAACCGGCGGCGACGTAAACGGGGCCGAAGATCAGGGCGCGGCGTATACCTACATCCGCACGGGCACCGCATGGACGCAGCAGCAGCAACTGCTGGCGGGCGATGGCAAAGCGGGGGATCGGTTTGGCGTAGATGTGGCGGTGCAAGGGAATACGGTAGTAGTTGGGGCAACGGGCGGCACGGTGCTTGGCGAGCCGATGGCAGGCGCGGCGTATGTGTTCACGCGCAATGAGGAGACGTGGAGCGAGCAACAGCAGCTCGCTGCGCCGGAGCCGGAGTTGCGCGATTTCTTTGGGCACGGGCTGGCTCTACAGGGCGATCTGCTCGCTATCGGCGCATTTGGCACAGATGCCGGCGAGAATACGCTGCAAGGCGCGGTGCATCTGTTTACGCGGCAGTCCGGCGCGTGGCATCATCAGCAGCGCATCACCACCAATGATGGCAATGCGGGCACCGGCTTTGGCCTAGATCTTGACCTTGCAGGCGATACGCTGCTGGCGGGGGCGTATGCGGGAGCCGTCGGCAGCAACACCAATCAGGGCGCGGCGTATGTCTTCCGTGTGCGGCGGCAGGTATATCTGCCGTTGATCGTGCGCGGGCCGTAGCTCGCGGGCGATGGGGCGCGTGGCAAGCGTGACCTGATCCCACGGCGGGGTGGTGCTCCACGCGGCGAGGCTAGCGGCGATCTCCCGCTTTGGGGTCGGCTCATCAGTGGGGGCTGCCCCACCTTCGTGCCTTCCCAGCCCGCCCCGCATGCCACCCGCCAGAGCCATCTCAGCCACGGTACGGCGCACCCCTATTGAGGCTGGCGGCGATCCCTGCCTGTAGGTTGCCCTGTGTCTCGATGCCCCGCAGATCCACGCCGAGATGCACCAGCGTCTGCGCGATCTGGGGCTGGATGCCGGTAATCATCACCCGCGCCCCGAGCAACTTGACCGCCTGCGCCGTCTGGATAAATGCCTGTGCCACCTGTGTATCCACCAGTGGCACCCCCGTAATGTCAAGGATCACCAGATCCGCCTGCTGCTGGGCAACGCCTTCAAGGATCGCCTCGGTCACCTGCTGGGCACGGCTTGCATCCACCGTCCCGATCATCGGCACCAGCAGCACCCCGCGCCAGAGTTGCACCACGGGGGTCGCCATTGCGCGGATTGTATCGGATTGGCTTTCAAGGGTGTGCTGGGCCTCCTGCAAGGCATCCACCGTGGCTTGCAACTCGGCGGTGCGCCGGGCAACCAGTGCCTCAAGCTGTGTCTGACGTTCCTGCTCTTCGCGCTCGATGCGGTCAAGCTCATCCTCAATCGTGTGGCTCGCCGGAGCCACCAGAAACTCATCATACGGATCGCCCTGCACCATCGCTGCCTGTGGCGTTGCCCAACAATTTACCTCGAAGTGGTGTGAGAACCAGCCCGCGAACTTGCCCGCATAATAGTGGACCCCCCACTGCACGCCCATTGCCTGCTGTGCCAGCGATTCCCACGCATTGTAGATACGTAGCACGGCCGTGTGCTGGGCAGCATCGTACTGCACCACCTCGAACCGCCCCCAACCAGCCCCGCTGGCAATCTTGTTTATCTCTGCCAGCCCATCCAAGAACGTGGGAAATGTCGAGATAAATGCCAAATCAGCCGCAACACTGGTACGCCCCTGCGCCTGTAGCAGATAGCCGTACTTTTCTGGTCCGGCAGCCCGATAGAGTGCGCCGAGCAACTCCGCCATCGAGGTGCCCGTCCAGATACAGAGGCAGGGGTTGCCTGCAAACTGCATCGTGCCATCCTGTGGTGCCCACGAAAAAGGCAATCCTAGCACATCAATATGTGGTAATGACTCGCCGTCGCTCATAGCTATTTCTCCTCGAATAGATTTATCGCTAGCTCTATGGTAACAGGTATGAGAGCTTTTGTGAAGGTTTAAATGGTGGTGTTTTGCGGAGGGTGCAGCACACTCGCTATCATACTGCCCCGCCACGACACCCGCGCATACGCCGCCGCGATACCTTCCGCACGGCACGCCTGTAGCAGCGCGGCGTGCTGTTGCCGCACCCGCCGCACCCCATCACCCCTATGGGCGGGCACACCACAAAGGACACGAAGAACGCGAATGGGAGGTGGGGCAGGCGCGAGACACGCGGCAAGCGTGTGCAGGGCGGCGGCGCGGGGGCAGCATCCGGCACAGGTGGGGCAACGACTGTCCCCGTCCGGGCGGGGTTCCCGCCACTGCACGAACCATCCGTCGCTGTCTGGTTCTGGCCTCGAATGTTCTGATAGTAATGCTACATGCCCTTGTCGGCAAGACCGAGGAGCGGTACACTAGAGATGTCGATTTCAATACCAAAATGATGTACATTTCCCTTTCCACAAAGAAAGGATAACTCTCATGCTCCGTCAATCAGGACTTATAGGATGTATTCTCCTTCTGTTTCTCGTCGGCTGTACAGCTAATGCTCAGCAGGGCGAGTCCACACCAACCATAATTTCTCCTCCCTCCCCTGCCCCCGTTGATGTCGCTAGCACTGCCACACCAGAGTCCCCGTCACTTGCTGATCAATGGCTCGCAGCACACGACATATCAATGACAACAACTGCACTTATCTATGGATATAGCAATATCGTAGATGAAGCACCAATTGCCAACGGTTTCTGGCGCATGCGTCTAGATACTGGTGGTCAGGTGCAACCAATAGCAACGTTTTCCAGACGGGACCGCGCGTTCTCGGGCCATCTTTCAGCGGATGCGCAATGGATAGCCTATCTCTCAGGAATCGACAAACCCCTCACGCTGCATGTTATGGATGTCAATGGAGAAAACGACCGAGTGCTCTCGACAACCATTGGATCGCACGACCCGGGTTGCACTCCGGGGTATGTGTGGTCGTACACTGGCACGCAGTTAGCTTTTCGCGAGCCGAATCCCTTAGGCACCCTAGGAACCCAGCTCTCGGTGTATGACCCCACCCACGATACCGCGCCCACCCAAGTCGTCAGCTATACCACCTCATCCAAATTCATTGGGTGGCAGGATAATGACCACTTATTGATATTAGTGTTGGCTGAATATAAACAGCCCCTCCACCTTGAACAAGTTGCTGTCGCCACTGGTGAACGCCAAGTGCTGACCACCCTTCCACGCTACGAACGAGTCTACTGTGCTCGCCAATCACCTGATGGGCGCTACATCCTCTTTGGCATGGAAACGGTAACGTATCTTTTTGATGTAGCTGCTCGAACATTTACGCCCATTGATGTCGCCGCTCGCGGTGCTATCTGGGCACACGATGCTCAGGCACTGCTTGAATTTGCTGGCGATTATAGCCAGATCATCCGCTTTGTGCCGCTGAATGCGGAACACACAGAAGTTGATGAGCGATTTGCCCCCCCGGATGGTGCTGATCGTTTGTTTGGGATCTTGAGTGCTTCACCCGATGGGCGCTACATTGTCGGCTGCGACACCCCAGATGAAGGACGGACGGATCGATCCCTGCTCTACGACACCCAGCAGCAGCAATGGGAAACGCTGGCTGAGGGAACCC
>JAAUTZ010000154.1 GCA_012031225.1 Chloroflexaceae bacterium | reverse complement strand
GTGGGGGTGGGTGTAGCCTGCTCGTGCTGCTGCTGGGGGCACTGCTGATCGGGGGTGGGCTAGTGTTCTTGCGCTAGGCCCGCACGGGGCGGGATGGCATCGTGGGCAACCGGATGCCATCCCGCCCGCCACCCCGCGCTCCGCGCCGCCGCCAGAGGTGTCAGGGGGCGGGTGTCAGGGGGCAGGTGGTAGGTTTCAGGGGGCAGGGGTGAGGTTTCAGGGGGTGGTGTATGGAACGATCTGAGACCGTTTTCAATCAACAGCAACAACAGGTAGCTACACAGTACAATGTCGGTGGAGCTATGCACGTCTACCCGCCGCTGTTGCCGCCACCGATCATCCCAAGCGCACCACTCCCCGTCGAGGATTTTGTCGGGCGGCAGGAAGAGCTGATGAAGCTGGCGGCAGTGCTACGACAGGCAGACGGGTTGTCGACGCGGCACCGACGCGGCACGCTCTGTCTTATTCGCGGCATGCCCGGTGTTGGGAAAACCCAGCTTGTCCTGAAGCTGATTGAGCACGTCGCAGAGCAGTTCCCCGATGGGCAGATCATGGTAGATCTGCGGGGCACGAGCAAGCGGCCCCTGCGCCCTGCTCAAGTGCTCCATAGCATCATCCGGGCATTTCTGCCAACGTATCCCTATACAGATGATCTGTATCACGAGCAGCGGCTCCTGCATCACCTCCTCTTGCACAAGCGTGTACTGGTATTTGCTGATGATGCCCATAACGAAGACCAAATTAGTGACCTGATCGTCCCTATTGGTTCAGCCGTGCTGATAACGTCGCGTTTCAATCTGAAATCAGGCAGGCGCCAGACCGTGCTGAAGCTGGAGAAACTTCCGGCTCCGGATGCTGAACAGCTTGTCCTTGATATCTGTTCGCGCATTGAATTGTCCGCCGCCGCCGAACTCGCCAAGCAGTGCGATTATCTGCCGCTTGCCCTGCGGATTAGTGCGGGCTACCTTGCGAGCCACGAAACGCGGCAAGTCCAAGCATACCTTCAGGATTTGATGACCCAGCGGATCGAACTTCTGCAACAAGCACCCTTTACGAAAGGTGATCCGAGCTACCGCAATGCCAGCGTGGCGGCCTCGATTGCCCTGAGTTATGCCGCACTCACGCCTGCTATTCAACAAGCATTTCGGCAGTTTGCCGTATTCGTTAGTGACTTCGATGAGAACGCTGCCCAAGCCGTGTTGTCTGATACTGAACCCACTGCTGATGCACTGCTGGCAGAACTGGAACATTGCAGTCTGCTTGAATATGGAAAAGAGCAGCAACGCTATACGATGCCCGCCCTCGTCCGTGATTTTGCCCGCGCAGAACTGCGTCACACCGATCAAGAAAGGGCAACGCGCAGCCGCTATGCCCAGTACTACGCCGATCTATGCCGCACCCTCCAGCGCGAGGCGGAACAGGGGGTCGCAGGATTAACCGCCGCCTTGCGCCGCTTCGATCAAGAACGCCCGCATATCGGCGAGGGCTGGCGCTGGGCGCGGGAACACACACCGCCCACCGATGAAACGGATACGATTCAGCTCGATTATGGGCTGGCAACAATGACCTTGGGCAGCCTGCGCTATCATCCCCGCAATGAGCGGATGGAGCAGTATGCGGCGATGCTGGCTGCGGCTCACCGCCAGAAGCGTCCCAATCGCGTTGCCATCGCCATGCACAATCTAGGGGCTGCCCACGCAGCACTGGGCGAATATCGCACTGCGATTCGGTACTACGAGCAGAATTTGGCTCTTTGCCGCACGATCAACAATCGTGTGGGGGAAGGCATTGCGCTCGGACACCTTGGTGAGATGTACACCGAACTCGGTGATTATCAGCGCGCTTTGCAGTATCATCGCAAGAATCTTCAGCTTGCACGCGCTATCGAGAACAACAAAGGCGTGAGCATTGCACTGGGCAACCTTGGCTATGCCTTGAGTTTGAGCGGCGCACCCCAGAAGGCTCTGCCCCTGCATCGCCAGCAACTGGAACTGGTCCGTGAACGGGGTGATTGGTATGGTGAGGCAGTCGCCCTGAGTCGTCTCAGCGTGGCCCTGATTTTGATCGGTGAGGCAGCGCAAGCGCAGCAGCACTTGATGCGTGCTCAGCAGCTTGCCCGTGAGATTGGGGCACGCCCGGTCGAAGGACGCATTGCGGATCGGCTTGGGCAAGCGGCACTGCAAGCTGGCAATTGGGTGGCGGCACGCAAGCACTTTGACACCAGTATCCAGATCGCACGCGAGTTGGGAGATCGGGGTGCGGAGGGGCGAACGCTCTGGCGGGTTGCGGAGGTCTTGTTGAAGCTCGGCAACCGCGAAGCGGCACTGGCAGCACTGCGCCAAGCGGTGCAGATCGCCGAGGCGGTGCAGCACACGGAAGCAGCTACTTACGCCGCGCACCTCGCGCAGCACACCGCAAGTGAGGCTGGTTGACAAGGATCGCCCATTAGAAAGGAGGCGCGTCCCATCCCACCACCCTGCGTGAACATTCCTCTACCCAGAATTCCCAAAATCGCAAATAAATCCATAGACACACCCGCCTCACTCTGCTATAATTATCCCTAACGGGCATTTCGCAGGGTGCATCTGCTGATTCGCTGATCGCTATGTATGTGCATTGTGAATTGGTGTATATGTGCTAGATCGCAAATTCCAGCGAAACCAGCATGCGTTTGCAAAGGACAGCGCGGGGCATACAGCATGGGCGCGTTGGCTATGGGGGGCATAGCCAACGCCTGCGCCCGACCTCGGTTGGTCGTCTGGGATCCATCCACCATTAGTCGCAAAGTTTGGAGGAACTGCCATGAATCTGCGCCTCGTTTCGCTGCTGGTGATCATCACGATGCTGGTGAGTACTATCGCTGTGTCGTCGCCCTTCACGGTGCCAACACAGGCCGCAGTGCTGGGCACTGCGGCAACGCTGCCTGTTCCGCAGCAGGCAATCCAACCGGTAGCCCCGGATGCTGAGGCTGCCGCCGATCTCCAGACGACGGCTTCGATTACGCCAACTGCCTCGCTTGCCCTGCGCCCCATCGGGACGTATCGCGGCGCGGGGGCGGAAATCACCGCCTTTGATCCGGGCAGCCAGCGGCTGTTCACCACCGATGCTGGCAATAACAAGATTGATATTATTGATGCCAGCGACCTGACCAACCTGCGCCTGATTAGCAGCATTGACACCACAACGGTTGCGCCCTACGGGGGTTCGCCCAACAGCGTTGCTGTTGCCAATGGTATCGTGGCGATTGCGGTGGAGGATGCCAGCGACAAGACGGCTCCCGGTTCGGTGCTGTTCTACGATGTTAATGGTACGCTGCTGAACGCGGTGCAAGCGGGTGCGCTGCCCGATATGGTGACCTTCAACCGCGACGGCACCAAGGTGCTGGTTGCCAATGAAGGCGAAGCCAATAGCGACCTGACGAAAAACCCCGAAGGCTCGGTCACAATCATTGACGTGCCGGCCACGCTTACCACCGCCGATGTGCTGGCGGCAACTACCGTGGACTTCACCGCCTTCAACCGCGGCGGTCCGCGCTTCGCTGAAGCCGTAGCAGCCAACATCCGTATCTCCAGCCCCAGCGGTTTTAGCATTGCACAGGAACTGGAGCCGGAGTACATCACCGTCAGCCCCGACAACACCAAAGCCTACGTGTCGTTGCAGGAAAATAACGCAGTGGCAATCATTGACATTGCCACTGGCACCGTGGACGCGCTGGCTGGGC
Organism: Chloroflexaceae bacterium; assembly: GCA_012031225.1. Lineage (GTDB taxonomy): Bacteria > Chloroflexota > Chloroflexia > Chloroflexales > Chloroflexaceae > JAAUTZ01. The sequence goes on along the minus strand of JAAUTZ010000154.1, from coordinate 1,275 downwards.
TGGGCTGGAAGAACCACAACATGCCCGGCAATGAGCTAGATGCCAGCGACCGCGACAACACGATCAACATCCGCAACTGGCCTGTGCGTGGTATGTACCAGCCGGATGCCATCGCGAGCTTCACGGTGGGCGGCGAGACCTACGTTGTCAGTGCCAACGAGGGCGACTCGCGCTCCGGCGATGACTACAGCGGGTTCAACGAAGAAGTGCGCATCGGCGATCTGTTCCTCGATACCACGGTCTTCACCGATGCGACCATTCAGGAGAACGCGAACCTTGGTCGCCTGCGCGTTACCAACACCCCCGGCTTCCTTGGCCGTGCCAAGCTGCGCGTGGTGCATGCCTCGCCGGATTCTCCCAACGTGGACGTGTACCTAACCCCGGCAGCCGATGCCGTGTATACCCAGACCCGCGTGCTGGAGAATGTGCCCTTCTTCACCATCAGCAACTACCTCAGTGTGATGCCGGGTGCCTACAACTACAGTGTGACCCCCACCGACGCCCCGAACACACCGCTGCTGAGTGGCACGGTCATGCTGAACGGCGGCGAAGCCTACACGCTAGCAGCCACCGATTTTCTTGCAAACATCACCGCCCGCACCTTCATGGACAACATCGCTGGGGCTGCTGCTGACAATGCGAAGGTGCGCGTGTACCACCTCTCGCCGGATGCTCCCGCTGTGGATGTGGTGGCAAATGGCGTGTTGAGCCCGGTGACGGGGCTGACCTTTGGCAACGCTAGCACCTACTTCCAAGTGGCAGAGGGCACCTACGACCTACAGGTCAAGGTGTCGGGCACCGATACCGTCGCAATTGACCTGCCGGGTACCGAGATGAAGGCAGATCAGGTCTACAGCGTGTTCGCCTACAACCGCGTGGTGAGCATCACTGCTGCGCTGGAGCCGCTGCGCTTCCGCGAACTGTACAGCTATGGCGCACGCTCGTTCACCATCTGGAATAGCGCGGGTGAGCTAGTGTACGACAGCGGCAACCTGTTTGCCCAGATCATCGCCGGTATCAACCCGACCAACTTCAACGGTCAGTATGACGATGGCGACGCCAATGCCTTCGATGTGCGCAGCGATGACAAAGCTAGCGAGCCGGAAGCTGTAACGACGGGCGTGGTTAATGGACGCACCTACGCCTTTGTGGGCTTGGAGCGGCAGGGCGGCATCATGGTCTACGATGTCACCACGCCCACCGCCCCGACCTTCGTGCAGTATGTGAACAACACGGACTTCGAGGGCACGATTGAAGACGGCACGGTCGGGGATG
>JAAUTZ010000056.1 GCA_012031225.1 Chloroflexaceae bacterium | reverse complement strand
AGTCAATCAAGGCTGCCACGAATTGACCATTCAGCCGCTCCCAGCTATGCGGCTCAGTATCTACCGCTGTATCGAGCCACGCGAGGTTGGAGTCGCTGCCGCTAATCATTAAGGCAACGGCTTGGCTAATCGTCATCCCTTCAGCGGTACGATCCCGCAACCAGCGGATCACCGCAATGTCACGCTCGGAGTAGAGCCGATGCCCACCCTCAGTGCGGTGCGGGCGCGGCACACCATAGCGGCGTTCCCATGCCCGGAAGGTATCCGCCGGAACGCCCGTTTCTTGGGAAACGGCTTTGGTATTGTAGATCGGAATATCCGAAAACTGCGTCAGGAACCCTTGTGTTGCCATCTGGCACTTCCTTACTAACGTGACATCTTGCGTCTATATTGTCATACACCCTGACGCTGCACGTACTGTGTGCTGAAGCACACGGTACATGCAGGAAATGCGGCAGGTAACTGCAACTAGACGTGTGCGGAATAAATTTAGTATGATTCTATCTTAGCACATTGCACACCCTTTGTCAAAGCTATGCACAAAATTAAATCGGCAACTATTGAGTTTTCAATGATCTTGATTGGCCGTACACCCCACTTGCACGGAAGCAATGCTTGGGGTATAGTATGCCTGTTATGCACACACTGATTACCGGTATCAATGGGTTTGTGGGGGGCTATCTAGCAGAGCATCTGCTTGCCACCCAAACCACACAGGTGACAGGCATCAGCCGCACAAGCACGCTCAGCTTGCCGTCGCTGCACGGGCGGGTAGTTGCCTACCAAGCGGATTTGTGCGACGCTGACCAAACCCGCACGGTAATCCATACCGCTTCGCCGGATGTGATTGTGCATCTGGCTGGGCAAACCTTCGTACCCGAATCATTCCGCGATCCAGCCGGTACACTGCAAACCAATATCCTCGCCACGTTATATATTATTCAGGCCCTGCTCACGCTGGGCAAACCGTGCCGCCTGCTGATCACTGGCTCGAACGAGGAGTACGGCATGATCACGCCTGCCGACCTGCCGCTCACCGAAGCCACCCCGCTCCGCCCGGCTAGCCCCTATGGGGTGAGCAAAGCCGCCCAAACCCTGCTCGGCTTGCAATACCACCGGAGCCACGCCCTTGATGTGGTGATTGTGCGCCCCTTCAATCACATTGGCCCGCGCCAAACAGATCGGTTTGTGACGGGAGCCTTCGCGCATCAGATCGCCCGCATCGAACGCGGCTTGCAGGAGCCGGTGCTCAAGGTGGGCAACCTTGAGGGGCAACGCGATTTCACTGATGTGCGTGATATGGTGGCAGCGTATGCGTTGGCAATCACGCAGGCTCCCGCCGGCGCAACCTACAATCTCGGCTCTGGGCAGCCGCGCAGCATTCGTAGCCTGCTCGATCTGCTGGCTGCCGCTAGCACCGCCACCTTTGCGATTGAGCCTGACCCCGAACGCATGCGCCCAGTCAACATTCCCGTTGTCGCCTGTGATGCCACTGCCTTTCGCACGCTCACGGGCTGGCAGCCACAGATCCCGATTGGGCAGACGATGCACGATATTCTGGAGGACTGGCGCGGGCGCGTAGCCAGCGAACCGGCGTGACCCTGAACACTGGTATAGAACGTAACCCACGAAGGGAAGCAGCGATGGAGAATGTACGGGAACTGGTCAAGCGTGGGATTGCCGCCTATAACGCTGGCGACAAAGCGACCGCGCAACGCCTGTTTCAGCAGGCAACTCAGCTCGACAACACAAGCCAAGCCGCGTGGCTGTGGCTCGGTGCAAGCAGTGACGACCGCACCACCAAACGCCAGTGCGCCGAGAAAGTCTACCAACTCGACCCCGAAACAAACTATGGGCAGCAAGCCGCCAAAGCCTTGCAGTCTATGAACGTGCCTATCCCGCCGCCCGCCCGCGCCAATACGAACGCCACTATCACCCTTGCGGACCCCGATGTGCCCCCCGCGAGCAACTCAAATCAGCGTGCGTGTCGGCGTTGCCAGCGCACGATAGGCTTGCTTGAACGCTTCACCTATAATCAGGTGACAGGCCGCTGCGGAACCTGCGAGAAGGAAATCAAGAGCGGTCTGGTCTATGTGCGCGAAGCCTTCCTCAAGTTCACCAGCGATCACGTCCTGTCGGATGAAGAACAGATCGCGCTAGAGAAATTCTGCCACACCCAACGCATCCCCTACGATGAGGCGATCAGCTCCCTGCGCCCCGATGCGATTGCCATGCTCGAACGGGCTTTGACTTTTGCCCACGCCAATGGCGAGATCACTGAAGCCGAAGAGACGAACTTCTTCAAGGCCCAACAGACGCTGCGGATCGCCGATGCCCAGATCCAACGGCTGCTCCACCAGCTCGCCCACCTCAAGCACATCACTGCCATCCGACATGGCCACCTGCCCACGATCAAGCCCTCCATCCATCTTGATGCCGGCGAAATCGCCCACCTTGAAACATCGGCAATCTATCACCGTGTCACCCGCACGAGCGTCATCCCCGTTGCCGGACGCATGATCGCCACCAGCAAACAGCTGCACTTTGTTGCGCCCGATGGCGGCTGGCCAATTCTGCTCAAGAACATCCTGCGGGTGGTGCAACACGGGCCTACCATTCAGCTCGAATTGTCGGTGAAGCGCGGCGCAGGCAAATACACCACCCCCGACCCGCTCCTGACCGAAGCGATGATTGATGCCCTTGTGCGGATCGAGAAACGCCAAATGCTCATGCCCCAGAGCGAAAGAGCCTCACGGCGCATCCCGCACGATGTCCGCAAGGCCGTGTGGAACCGTGATCAAGGCAAGTGCGCGGAGTGTGGGGCCCGTGAGTATCTGGAATTTGACCATGTCATCCCGTTCAGTAAAGGCGGGGATAATTCAGTCGGTAATATACAACTGCTCTGCCGCAGGTGTAATCAAAAAAAAGGGGATCGGATTTGAGCCACAAAGATTGTTTGCCCCGTATGCAACACAGGAGCTATCCATGAAAGCTGTAATTTTGGTGGGTGGGCTAGGCACACGCCTGCGCCCCTTGACATGCAATACGCCCAAGCCGATGATCCCGATTGCCAATCGCCCATTTATCGAGTATATGCTGCACCGCCTACGCGATCAAGGCATCACCGAAGTGGTGCTAGCGGTGCAGTATCTCGCCGAGCGGTTCCGCGCCGCACTCGGCGATGGCTCACGGCTCGGCATCAAGCTGCACATCAGCGAGGAACCGGAAGCACTCGGCACAGCCGGTGCAATCAAGTACGTCGAACACCTGCTCGATAGCACCACCTTTGTCTTTAATGGCGATGTATTGACCGACCTGAACCTCATCGAGATGCTTGCCTTCCACCGCAGCAAAGGCAGCAAAACTACCATTGCGCTGACCCCCGTTGAAGACCCGACCCAGTTTGGTTTGGTGGATACAGACCGCGACCAGCGCATCCTGCGCTTCACCGAGAAGCCGCGCCCAGAAGAGATCACCACCAACCTGATCAATGCCGGAACCTACATCATCGAGCCGGAAGTGCTGCGCTATGTGCCGCCACGCCAATTCTTTATGTTCGAGCGTGGGCTGTTCCCCGTCCTGCTCCAGACCGGCGACCCCATGTATGGCTACCCCTCACGGGCCTACTGGACAGACATTGGCCGGCCCCACAACTACATTGAGGTCAACCACGATATTCTGATTGGCAAAGCCAGCTACCCGTTCCCCGGCACCGAAACCCAAAACCGCGTGTGGCTCGGTGAGAATGTCGAGATCGCTGACGACGTGCAGATCGTGCCGCCAGTTGTGATCGGCAACAACGTGCGAATTGAGCGGCGGGCGAGCATCATTGGGCCAACCGTGATTGGCGATAACTGCACCATCGGAACTGAGGCTACGCTCGAAGGGGCGGTGCTGTGGAACGATAACCAGATCGCCGAGAAAGCCGTGCTACGCTCGTGCGTGGTGGGGGCAGGCAATCAGATCGGCGTGGGCACGCAGGTGGTGGGTGGGGCCATCGTTAGCGATGGCTGCACGATTGGAGCCGACAACCGCCTCGATAAGCAGATTCGCATCTGGCCCAACACCACGCTCGGTGACCAATCGATCACGTTCTAGCCACCTGCCGATACACCGCCAGCGTCTCGTGGGCTGCCCGGCGCCACGAGAACCGCGCCGCTTGCGCCACCCCGCGCTGGCCCAGTTGCCCACGCAAGGCGGCATCGTGCCATAGCCGCGCCAGCGCAGCCGCCCATGCCTCTACATCTGTGGCGGGCAGGAGCATCGCCGCATCGCCAGCCACTTCGGGAATGCTGCTGGTATCTGCTGCCAGCACCGCCGCACCGCAGGCCAGTGCCTCTAACACTGGCAAGCCAAAGCCCTCATACAGCGACGGATTAGCATACATGCGGCAAGCATTGTAGAGCCAGTGCAGATCGGCTTGGCTGACCCCACCGAGCCACGTCAGATGCTCGGCGAGACGCAGATCACGCGCCGCTTGGTAAATCGCCGCATCGTTCCAGCCGGGCAGCCCAGCGATCACAAGCTGGTACGAGGTGTGTGGCTCACGCTCAAGGCACAGCCGCAGCGCACGCAGCAGCGTGGTCAAATTCTTGCGCGGCTCTATCGTGCTGACAAACAGCGCAAAGGTTCCCGCAGTTAAGCGGTGCTGGTTGATCTGGCGCGTGGCGTGCGGCGGCAACGCAACCGGAACGAAGCGCGGTGCAGCAGCTTCGTAGATCACCGTCACCCGCTCCGGCGGCACCTCCAGCAGCGTGCAGATGTCGGCGCGGGTATGCTGCGAAACGGCAATGATCGCATCGGCGTGGCGCACGGTGGCCCGCACCTGCCCATAATACTGACGCGCATTCGCATCGAGGATCTCTGGGAATAACAGAAACGCCAGATCGTGGATCGTAACAACGGCAGGCCCACTGCGCCAGCGTGGGGCAATCACATCCGGGCAGTGCAGCACCGTCAAGCCGTGCGGGAGTAGCTCAAGCGGTAACGCGAGTGGCTCAAGGCGATGGTGCGGCGGCGTGAGCAGTGTAACCGGTGTGATATTTGCACCTGTCACCACCGGCTGCTGTTGTTTGCGGTGCTGCAACGCGACAAAGCCTACGTCTGGCGCAAGCGTTGCCAGTGCGCCGAGCAGTTGCCGATTGTACTGCGGGATGCCGCCCTGCCGATAGGCATTCAAGCGCAGATCAAAGCCGACCCGCACGCGCCCTACTCCGCTACGGTGAGGCACAGCCCATCGTATGCCAGCGCAACGTTGGGCGGTAGTTCGTCGCCCATTGCACCGTGATCGAAGGCGTGCGTCAGATGCACCAAAAAGGTCCGCTGCGGCTGGAGCTGTTCGATCACGGCCAATGCTTGGGGCAGGCTGAAGTGGGTTGGGTGATCGGTGTAGCGCAGCGCATTCAGCACCAGCACATCGAGATCGGTGAGGTGGGCGAGGGTTTCTGGCGACAGGTAGCTTGCGTCGGTGATGTAGCCCAGCCGCCCAATCCGAAAGCCGGCTATCGTCCATGTGCCGTGCTGCACATCCAGTGGCAGCAGCGTCACATTGCCGATGCTGAAGGGCGTAAGTGGGTGCAGCTCGTGCAGTTCGAGGCTAGGGCGGGTAGAGCCATCCTGCACTGTGGCAAAGGCATAGCTAAAGCGTTCGCGCACGTCGCGCAGGGTACTAGCATAGCCATACACGGGCATGCACGTCTCATACGGAATCAGCGGGCGCAGATCATCCAGCCCGCCTACGTGATCGTAGTGGGAATGCGTCAGCACTACGGCATCAAGGTGCGTGATCCTACCGTGCAACGCCTGCTCGCGGAAATCGGGGCCTGCGTCAATCAAGATGGTTTGATCGCCGCACTCTAGCAGGGCGGAAGTCCGCATACGCCGATTGCGCGGATCGGCAGACGTACACACCGCACAGGTGCAGCCAATCACGGGTACCCCCATCGAAGTTCCCGTCCCTAGAAACGTGAGCTGCATCAGGCTCCCCCCACCGGATAACCCGCTGCTGCAACAATGCCTTCAATTTGGGCGGTGTGTAGGTGCAGGTGGGCCGCGAGGGCAAGCACCCATGTATACAGGTTGAGGACAAGCAGATCACTCACCGGCGATGCCACCCGCACGCGCCCAGTATCTACATCCCCCGTAGCACGGATGCAGGCGAGCAACGTCGCTTGGGTGGCAAAGAACTCTGGCAGCACCACCGCTCGTGGGCGATCTGGGGACGGAGTGTAGGGCGCGGGGGTTTTGATCTTCGTCCATGCGTGCGGCTGATTAGCCCAGATGAACAGTTTGCCCAATGGGCCCGGCTTGGGTGGCTGGTGCGGATTGGGCTGCCAGCCCTGCTCACGCGCCTGCGCCATGCCATGCCCAAAGCGCGGCAGCATCAGGGTATGCAGTGTCGTCAGGTGATCCAACACCTCCGCCACCGACCATTCGCCCGCTTTGGAGTGCCAGTTGAACTGCGTATCGGTCATACTGTCAGTCAGCGCATGCAAATGCTCGGTCACTTGGGCAACGCTAGCCGCAGCCGCAGCCAGCTCTGGATGTAGCCCAACGCTGGGTGGTGTTGGGGGAATAGGGGATGACTCACTCACAAATTGCTCCTATGCGATGTTACTTTCCTGTTCTATTATAGCACTGTGCCCTTGCAATCCGGCGGCAATCTGCACGCGGATAGGCTACAGAACATGGTATGATGCACGGCAGGGATAGGCAAATGAAAAGGAGTCACGATTGATGAGCTTAACTGAACAGGCCCGCACGATCCTTTATGCATGGGTGCAAGCCGAGAGCCTTCGCAAGCACTGCGAGTCTGTCGCGGCGAGTATGCACTATGCCGCCCAGCAGCAGGGCGCGGATCCCGATCTGTGGCAGGCGGTGGGCTTGCTGCACGATATGGATTATGAGCAATACCCCAACCCCGATCTGGATCAGAGCGGGCACCCGTTTATCGGGGTAGCCTACCTGCGTGAACACGGCTGGAGCGAAGAAATCTGCCGCGCTATTCTTAGCCACGCCAACTATGCCAATGTTGCGCGGCTCTCGCCGATGGAGAAAACCCTGTTTGCCGTTGATGAGTTGAGCGGCTTTGTCACCGCCGTGACACTAGTCCGCCCTGACAAGAATGTGGCCGGGGTGAAGGTATCATCCGTCAAGAAGAAGCTGAAGGACAAAGCCTTTGCCGCGAAGGTCAGCCGTGAAGATATTGAGCAGGGCGCAGCCGAATTGGGTGTGGCGCTGGATGCCCTGATCGAGCTGGTGATTGCCGCATTGCAAGCTGAGTCCGAGCGGCTCGGCTTGGCGGGAACGAGTGCATAGGGACTAGCCTAGGCCCAGTATGAGTATGCTGCAACTGTGCAATCGTTTACAGTAGCACCACGCTCGGTGTGAGACAATCAGTAAGAGCCAGAGATACTTTTTAGCGTAGATAGTTCTCATCTCATACTCATAAAGGAGCATGCCCCCTATGAATACAGAACGGTTACAGCAACATATCACCATCTTGAAGCAACGCCCGGCTGCCAATCACGCCCTGCTCGACGGGCTACAAGCGTGGCTGATCCAATCGTCGCTCGCGGATCGCTATCGCATCAATATCGTGCGCCTTGCTGCCGAGCTTGGCTACCCCCTGCCCACTGTGCTCGGCGAATGCCTCTATGCAGTTCTGGCGGGCTTGCTCGATCTGCATTGGGATATTCACTGCCCCATGTGCAATACCATTGCGACCGAGTTTCAATCGCTCAACGAGGCTCCTTCGCTGACCCACTGCTCCGTCTGTGTGATGGACTTCACCGCTGATTTTGCCGAGCGCGTCGAAGTGACCTTCTCACTCAATACCCAGATTGAAAACGAACCATCCCCAACGGACTTCTTCAATCCGTTGGCGGCATTTCATCCGCAATATGGGCTGGATGCGTGGTATGAGCAAAGCGTGGCAGGCGAGGCGGATATGGCTGTGGGAAGCTACCGCTTCTTCTCTCCCATTACCGGGAGCTACGGCGATTTCACGGTGGCGGGTGTGCCCACGGCTGAGGTGCAGGAGTTCCACATTACCGAGACAGCAACCGGCATGACTCCTGCCACCATCACCGCACAGCCGGGGCGGGTGCGCCTGCACTACACCAACCTTGCCGCGCCCCGTTCGCTGCTGTGGGTGGTGAGGGCCGCCGATGCTGATACTGTTCTCGACCATCCCCCCCCGATCTTAACGGGACTACAAGTGAGCCACCATCCGGTGTTCCGTGAGCTATTCAGCGATCAGGTGCTATCGGATCGAGAGCGGCTGCTGATCTCATCAGTGACGACCCTCTTCACCGATATTACCGGCTCAACGCGCATGTACGAGTTGCTGGGCGATGCGGTTGCGTATAACATCGTGCGCGATCACTTCGACATTCTGTTTCGGGCGATTGAGGATTGCGGCGGGCGCGTGCTGAAAACTATCGGCGATGCGGTGATGGCTTCGTTCCTCAACAATGAGCAAGCGATGCGGGCAATTGCCGATTTCCTCACCCAGATCGAAGCCTACAATGCCCAGCGCAACATTCCAGAGCAGGTTTGGCTGAAGCTCGGCGTGCATCGCGGCCCTGCGATTCTGGTCACGCTGAATGATCGGCTCGACTACTTCGGCTCATCGGTGAACAAAGCAGCGCGGATCCAAGGGCTGGCCCGCAGCGGCGAACTCGCGTGTTCGGCAGAGGTATATGCTGATGCCACCTTCCGGCAGGTGCTCGATACCGTGCGGATCGGCGACACGCTCCGCCAAGAAGTCAACCTGAAAGGGCTACAGGGCAACCACACGATCTACCGCACACGCCTGCTCAGTCCACCGGATGAGATCGCACTGGGCGCAGGCACATCACCAATCCAACGGTTCCTCGCATCGTTGGGGTTGGGGGCACGCTAGGCACGCGGGTAGGCAGGCGGGGTGGCTCAGCCCTACCCCGCTTGGCTGGCAGCCAGCGCCGGGTGCAGTTGCAGCGCAGCCAGCCAGCCCTCAATGACCGCCGGCGGCAAGGCTCCGCGTTCGGTGACAATGCCCGCAATGCTATTGAGCGGGGTGTAGTCGAAGTAGAAATTCTCAACCTGCACACTCGCCGGAGCCTGATCCCACACCTGCTCTGGTGGGCGGTGGTGCTGCTTGGGGCGGGCATAGCCGGGCGGCAGGAACTTGCTGCTGCTACACAGCGCATAGACGGGCACGCCCACGGCTCTCGCCGCCATTGCCACCCCAAATGTACCCGCTTTATTGGCAAGCCCATCGCGGTTCAGATGATCCGTCCCTACCAATACCAGATCGGCAGTGGCCGCACGGCTTGCCGCAAGCGCATCTATCACCAGCCGCACGGAGATATTCTGTACGGCTAGCTCTGTCGCCATCACCCGCCCCTCATAGTTCGGGCGACCTTCGGCACACACCACCGTCAGCTGCCGCCCCGCCCGTTGCGCGAGCAGCAACGCCGCCTGCACCGTTGCGCTACGGCTATGCGTCAGCACGACGGCTTGGTCTGGAATCAGGGGCAGCACGGCTTCGGCAATCGCGGTCTCGTGCATCCGCAAGCGCCGCTTGAAATCACGCACCAACGCCGCAAGGCGCGTGCGGGCATCGGCATGGGTGCGGCACGCATCTAGGCCCCACAGAGCCGTATTCGCCAGATTGACCAGTGGAGCCATCGCGGGCTGAGCGCGGATCAGGGCGATGCTGATCCGCAAGACCTGCTCGTTGAATTCGGCGAGGGTAGCTGTCTCATCTACGCGGGCACAGCGCAAGAGTACATCTGCGCCTTGCTCAGCAAGCTCGGCTGCCCCAGCAATTGCATTCTTGGCAATTGCATCAATTGCACGTTCCGTCCAGCTATCCACAAGTCCCCCAAATCTCTGTGCTTGGTCTGTCACTGATCCGTACATCAATCCCTTTCAGTCAGGTGGCTTGCATCGCATCGTAAGGGTATGACAACAAACACTGCACCTGTGCTTCATTACACAAGCCAATGTTGAGCCACAACGCGCCGATTCAGCAAAGGTGTGGACTGCGGTGCGGGGTACGCGGTGGTGGTACAGACCATACGCACAAGCCACTCTCGATATATTGTACACGCCAGATTAACTTTCGACAAGCGATACGATCAAATCCTGTGAAGATCATTGGTCTATGAACGATAGATCGCTGGCACCCACGGCGGGCGTTTGCCGGAAGCTACACCGTCGTTTATAATGCAGCTATGCTTATCTGACATTCAGATGACAGACGGCGATCCCCGTTCAGATCGCAGCAGAGATAAGCATCAACAGGAGGAAAGGCATGTTTGGTCAGAAACAACGGCAACCCGGCGCACCCGTTCCCACTTCAAGTGGCAGTAGCCGTTCTGAAACTGTGATTGGTGCGAATACCCGCATCGTTGGCACGATCAACTCCGACAACAATATGCGGATTGACGGTGCTGTCGAAGGCGATATAGAAGTGATCGGCAACTTGATTGTCGGGGAAACGGGGCGCGTGATTGCCACGATCAAAGCCCAAAACATCCACATCTCCGGTGCAGTCAAGGGTGAGATTACCGCCACCGAGAAGCTCGAAATCTCTCCAACGGGCAAAGTCTGGGGCGACATTACCACCGCTGCCTTGCAGATTGAGCCGGGTGGGTTGTTCCGTGGGCAAAGCACCATGGCCAGCACGATTGATGAGCCGCTGTTGCTCGAAGGCCCCGGCGCGAGCCAGCTTGAAGCCTCCTAGGAGCGGTAGCAAGTAGACCTGCACTATATGGAAAAGCATCCATCCAATCAGATCCGGGCCTTCTTCGCTGCCCCGCTTAAGGGGCTAGCAGGACTCACGCTGCGCCAGCTGATGGTACACGGGAGTACCCTTGCCCTTATGCTGCTCACGTTCTCATTGATGCTCAGCTTCATCAATCAAGTCATCCAAAGCTCGGCACTGGAAGCACGCAAGGCGCAACTGGCCGAAGAAGCAGCACGGATTGCGGGTGAGAACCGCCACTTGCAAGGAGCAGTAGATTACGCTCTATCCGATGCCTATGTCGAACAAGCCGCCCGCGAGCAACTTGGCTGGGCCCGCGAGGGCGAAACCGTGCTCCTGCCCCAGTTCCCGGCCATCGAGCCAGAATCAAAGCCTGCCCCTGAAGCGATCCCCATGCCTGTGCGCCCAACCGAACCAAACTGGCAACGCTGGTGGGATGCGTTGCAGCCCAAGCAGACCTAGCGCACATCGTAATCGAGGCATGCTGAAACACTACACGACACCAACGGGGTTGACGATTCTGGTACAGGAAATGCCCCACACCTATTCAGTTGCACTGAGCTATCTGCTCAATGTGGGCGCACGCCACGAACTCCCTGCCCAAAGCGGAATTTCGCACCTGCTTGAGCATATGTGTTTCAAGGGCACGCGCCGTTTCCCCAACGCGCAACTGCTCGCGGGCGCAGTCGAGGGCGGGGGCGGCTACCTCGATGCTGCCACCTCGTATGAGCAGACCACCTACTGGGCCAAAGTTGCCCAGCCCCATCTGGAGCAGGCGTTCGCGGTATTGACGGATCTGGTGCGCTTCCCCTTGTTTGATCCGCGTGAGCTAGAGAAGGAGCGGCAGGTGGTGATCGAGGAGCTGCGCGGCACGCAAGATAGCCCCGATGAGTGGGTGCATACGCTACTGCAACAGTCCGTCTGGGGCCCAGAGCAACCGCTTGGGCGCGACGTGGGCGGTAGCATCGAGAGCGTCGCCGCCCTCCGCCACGCCGATCTGGTGCAGTTCTGGCAGCAGCACTACGCCGCCGCGCCACTGGTGCTATCGGTGGCGGGCAATGTCCAAACAGAGCAGGTTGTTGCGCTCGCCACCGCCGCCTTTGCCGATCTGCCGCTCCAGCCGCGCATTGCGCCGATCCCAACCACCCCCACCCGGCCGGGCCGCACCCTCTATGCCATCAAGCGTAGCAGCGAACAAGCTCACTTCTGTCTCGGCTTTCCGGCCATGTCGTATCACGCCGATCAACGCTGGGCGTTAGAACTGCTCGACACCTACATGGGCGGGGGCATGTCCTCGCGCCTCTTCGTGGCTCTGCGCGAAGAACACGGACTCGCCTACGATGTCGGCACCTACTACAGCAAATACGCCGACACGGGGCTATGGGTGATCTACGCCAGTGTTGACCCGCGCCGCCTAGCCGAAGCGACAGCCGCTACGCTGGAGGTGATCCAGCGCATCGCCCAAGCGGGCATCCCCGATGCCGACCTGCACCGCACCCGCGAGCAGATCAAAGGCGGCATCCTGCTCTCACTTGAAGATACATGGTCAGTTGCGGGGCGCAACGGTGGCTCGTTCATGCGCTACGGAAGTGTTATCCCGCTCGAACAGATTATGGCCGAGCTTGATGCAGTCACACCCGCCGATGTGCAGCAGGTACTCCAGCAAGTGGTGCAACCTGCGGCAATGCACCTCACGGTGATTGGGCCCGGCAAGCAGTTGAAACGCACCCAGCAGTTGCTAGAGGAGTTTACCATATGACAATGGTCGTCATTATTGGGGCCGGCGTAGCTGGCCTCGCCGCCGCGCAACGCTTGCAGCAGCAAGGCATTCGCGCAACCATTTACGAAAAGAGTCGCGGCGTGGGTGGACGCGCCGCCACCCGCCGCATAGATAGCTTCACCTTCGATCACGGCGCACAGTATGTCAAGGCTCCGTCTGGGGACCTGCTTGAATTGATGCACGCTTCGCACGCCTATGATCTGGAGCGCGACGTGTGGGCCTTCACCGCCGATGGCACAATTGACACGGGCGATCCGGTGCAGAATGCAGACCCCAAATGGACGTGGCAAAGCGGCGTGACGGCACTGGCGAAAACACTGGCGGCTCCCCTTGATGTGCGCCTCGAAACGACCATCCAGCGGATCGAACAGACCCCTCGTGGTGGTTATCGCATCTATGATAGCGACGGCACCCTGCGCGACGAAGCTGACTATGTGCTGCTCACGCCACCTGCCCCGCAGATTTGCGAACTGCTGCAAGCCAGCCAACTCGACCCCGCCCAGCAAAATCAGTTCCTCTCCCTCCTGCGCCCGATCAGCTATCGCCCGTGTCTCTCGATTGCCCTCGCGTATGCCCAGCGTCCGGCTCTCGATTGGTACGCCCTGATCAATACAGATCGCCAGCACCCAATCACATGGCTTGCCGCCGAGCATGATAAGGCTGGGCATGTACCCGTTCCACACGCGCTGTTCATCGCCCAGCTGTCGCCCCAGTTCACGCAGTACCACTGGGAATCTGCCGTCAAGGGCACGTATGGCAGGCACGGCGAGCCGCTACCAGATTATGTAACAACGACGCATACGTTGGTGCAAGCCCTTGCAGGCACTGATTTAGGGCAGCCACTCTGGGCCAATGTGCAACGTTGGAAGTATGCCCTGCCTGAAGCGGGGGTCAGCTTCGAGCAGATCAATCTGCCCAACAGCCGCCTGTTTTTCGCAGGCGACTTCACCTTCGGGCGCGGGCGCGTGCATCTCGCTATCGAGAGTGGCTGGCTGGCAGGCGAACGGATTGGCGCAGCCATCCGCCCCACCTTCGCCGTCCGCTACAGCTAGCGGGCGCGGGCTTGTTCCGGTAAGCACGTACATCCGAGACGAGGGACCCGTATGCCACCTACTCCATCACCAGAGCCGATCAGCATCATTGCCTGCCACACGCTTGTCGGAGCCAACATCTACAGCCCGCAGGCAGGGGTAGTGGTGCGGCTGCACTGCCAGCACGATTATAGCCAACGGGTACGGGCCGCCCTCAAAGACGGCGCACAGTCCATCGGCATGGTGCTGGCCTACCTTGATCTACAGAAGCAGCCCCTGCCCGACCAGACGTGGCAGATTCAGGTGCATTTCACCACCCCGCAGTCGCAGTTGGGCTGTGCGCTGGCAACGTACATCGTGGAGGGTATCTGCGCGGAGTTGCGCGGCGACGAGGAGTGGGAACGGGATGGGCCCCTGTTTGCCTTGCAGCAGGAACGCCGCCGCCAACAACCGCCAGTTGCCCTGCTGCAACTGATCGCCGAGGCAACCGCCCGCCGCATCCCCGTAACGCCGCTGCCCGATCTGCGGGTGTTAGTCGGCACGGGCAACCGGAGTTGGCTTGCCGATCCGGTTGCTTTCGCCGCGCCCACCGCCGATGATGATGATGCAGCCAGCCCCCCAACTCCGCCCCCTACGCCACACTGGGATGCACTCGGCAGCGTGCCGTTCTATGTGGTGACGGGGACAGACCGGACCGCGTGGGTGGCTCGCATTACGCAGGCAGTGCAGGCGCAGGGCAACACGGTGCAGAGCCATAGCGATGCCGACCTCGCCACAATGTATGCAGCCCTAGCCGATCCGACAGCGGAGGTGTTGGTGTTGGGGCTAAGCGCAGCCACCATCCTCGCGCATGGCGTACCCTTTGATCGCTGTAGCGTTGCCATCGTGACCGACGTACCCCCCAGCCACGCCACTGATCCGGCGTATGTGCGGGCGATAGGCTTGCCAATTTTGCTGGCAACCGAGGCCGTCTATCTTCATCTCGCGGATGCCGCCCTTGCGCCACTTGCCGCATATGCCCGCTGTGCAGTGACGGATTTATCCGCGTGGGCATTGGCATCGCAGCCACGCTAGGTTGTGCCAATCAGCGGCATAATCACCACATCTTTGGCAATCGGGATCAGTGGGGTCGAAAGCTCACGCAAGGCACTGTGCTGGGCTTCGATCACCTGTTGCTGCAATGCTACCCGCTCCTGTTCCATCCGCTGCTGATCAGTCACATCCCGCATAAAGTTGGCCAAGCCAACCACACGAGCGATCCAGCGAAACATCTAACCCACCCCAGCAATAATTATTGCTGATTATGCTAGATAGCCCGCCGCCGCACGCCTTAGCCATATGTCTCGGTATGCGACCATTGCAGTTCGGCATCGCCAATATAGACCATATCGCCATCCGCTACGCCCGCCCGCAACAGGGCGTTCGAGATGCCCGTTGCCTCCAACACACGCTGGATCCGGTCGAGAGCTTCCGGCTGGGCAAAGTTGGTCATGCTGATCAGCCGCTCAATCTTAACGCCGCGCACGCGCCAGCCTTCGCCCTCACGTTCCACCGCATACTGTTCCGGGTCTACTTCGGGCACACCCCACGTCAAAGCCGGCTCGTGCTTCTCAACAAGATCACGCTGCGGCGCGGGCAGTTCACGTAGCTGCGCCACCACCTGCGTCAGCAGTGGCTCCAAGCCAGTGTGGGTAGCAGCCGAAACCGCAAAGATCACCTCATCCGGCACACCTGCCGCTGCCAGTGCCGCCTGCACACGCGGCAGATTGGCTTGGGCTTCGGGCAGATCGAGTTTGTTCAGCACCACCAGCTGCGGGCGTTCGGCAAGCGGCGCATGGTATAGGCGTAGCTCCGTATTGATGCGCTCGTAATCCTCAAGCGGATCGCGCCCATCCACGCCCGCCGCATCCACGATATGCAGCAGCAGGCGGGTGCGCTCAACGTGGCGCAAGAAATCGAAGCCCAAGCCCACCCCCCGATGGGCACCTTCAATGATGCCGGGAATGTCGGCCACGACAAAGCGTTGGTCATGCACATCCACCACGCCGAGGTTCGGTTGCAGCGTAGTAAAGGGATAGTCGGCGATTTTCGGGCGGGCCGCCGAGATCACCGAAATCAGCGTGCTTTTGCCCGCATTAGGAAAGCCCACCAAGCCCACATCCGCCAATAGCTTCAGTTCCAGTTCGAGGTGCAGCTCCTCGCCCGGCTCACCCAGTTCGGCAATGCGGGGCACTTGGCGCGTGGATGTGGCAAAGTGGACATTGCCCAAGCCGCCGCGCCCGCCGCGTGCTGCCAGCAGGCGTTGACCGGGCCGCTCCAAATCTACGGTATACTCCACCCCATCAATCGCGGTATGGATTTGGGTGCCGGGCGGAACCCGTACATACAAATCTTTGCCCTGCTTGCCGGTGCGGTTGCGGGTGCCCCCATTGCCGCCCGCATCCGCCGCAAACTCCTGATCGTAGCGGAATGGCAAGAGGGTATTCAGGTTCGGGTCCGCGATGAGATAAACGTGCCCGCCGCGCCCACCGTCACCGCCATCGGGCCCGCCGCGGGGGACGAACTTCTCGCGCCGGAAGGAAGCCGAGCCTTGCCCGCCGCGCCCCGATTTCACAATGATGCTCGCTCGATCTACAAATTCACCCATTGCAACAACTCGCGTTCTTTTGTGCTATAAACACCTAATGCGCCAGAGCGGTAGCCATGCGGCTATCCCACCTGACGCGGATCGGCGTGTAGCGTAGCCCCAATGTGCAGGCGGAGCCAATCGGCCCACCGCACATGGAATTACCGCTACGGCTGGGCTTTCTGTTCTTTGGTCTCGCTGGTTTCGTTGGCCGTCGTGGTGGCGGCGGGCTTCGCATCGTCGTCGTTGACGGCTTTCTTAAATTCGCGGATGCTGCTGCCCAATGCACCGCCAATCCCAGCGATCCGGCTTGCGCCAAACAGGGCAACCACAATCAGCAGAATAATCATCAATTCCCAAGGTCCTAATGGCATCGTTTTACTCCTTGCGCTCAAACCCTAATCGTATCAGCAGCCCGACAACAAACATAGCAGGGATAATAATCATGACGATCACAAGCAGTTCCCAGATCCCAAGCACGGTGCATTGCTCCTTAGTTGCTGTCGCGGCACAGTCAGTCAGGATATATTTACCGCGTAGCCTACATCCCTTGAATTATACCATACCTCACTGCCCACTAGCCGCCAGCAGCGGCGGGCCCTGCGCCACAGCCGTGTAGACCTGCAACGTGCGCTCGGCGGTAGTGTGCCACGCAAACCGTTGCGCCTGCACCAGTCCACGTTCGCGCATGCTGTGGCGTAAGTCGGCATCGCGCAGCACCCGCAGCAATGCTGCCGCAAGTGCGCTTGCATCGGTGGGCGGGATCAGCAGCCCTGCGTCGCCCACAACTTCGGGGATGCTGGTGCTGTTCGAGGCGATCACCGGCGTGCCACACGCCATCGCTTCGAGCGGCGGCATGCCAAAGCCCTCGTACAGCGACGGGAAGACAAACACCGTCGCCGCCGCATACCACAGCGGCAGCGCGTCTTCATCAATGTAGCCGATGAAATGCACCCGCTCGCGCAAGCCCAATGCTTCGAGCTGCTCAAACACCGGCTGATAGAGCCAGCCTTTGCCGCCCCCAATAAAGAGCGGCGCATCGGTGTCACGCGCAATCTGGCGATAGGCGTGCAGCAGCGTGGTCAAGTTCTTGCGTGGCTCCAGTGTGCCGACATAGAGCAGGAACTGCGCGGGCAACTGCTGCTGCTGGATGAACTGCGCGAGCCGTGCCGGATCGGGCGGGCGGAAGTGGGCGCGGGCAGCATTCGGGGTGACGATGATCCGCTCGAGCGGCACACCCAGCAAGCCCGCTACCTCGCGGCGCGTATGCTCCGAGACGGCGAGGATATACCGAGCGCGGCGCACGCTGGTGCGGGTGGCGAAATCGAGGTAGGTGCGATTGTAGGCGCGGAAGGTTTGCGGGAACCGAATGAAGGCCAGATCATGCACTGTGACCACTGTCGGCACCGGGCATGCCAGTGGCACGACATTCAGCGTGCCGTGAAACAGGTCTGCGCCACTTGCCCGCAACAGCAGCGGCGCAAGCAGCTGCTCCCACGGAATGCGGATGCGCGGGTTGATCGTCGGCAGCAGGCTCGGCTTGATGCGGAAGTTGGGCGGTAGCCCTAGCTCGCGTGTACCTAGCCCCCGCGTCGTGTAGATCGTGTAGGCATTGTGCTGGTCAATCTGGCCGAGATGCTGTAGCACCTGCTCGATGTAGTGCGACACACCCGCCCGCCGAAAGCTGCGGGTGTGCGCGAGCAAGTGCGCGTTGATCGCAATCTGCATGGTGGCTCCTCATAGGGCGGGGGCCGATATATGCTTGCGCTACCCTGCGCCGCACAACGTACCGCCTGCGCGTGTTCTGGCGCATTGTAGCACAAGAATAAGGTGCGGCGCAGCGGGACCCTATCGCGGTGAACACAGCCTGCACAGGGCTTGCAAAAAGTATGCCGCCTGCGGTATACTAGAAGTATTAACTATTTACGGTGGCAAGTGATCGGCAAGAAACAGAACCGCAGACAAGGAGCAGGCAATGAGTGATTTTGCATACATGGCGTTTATCGTGATTGTACTGATGGCTGGGCAAGCAGTATTGTGGGCGTGGGTGGGATTGCGGGCCGGGCAGGTGCTGCCGTGGTGGCCGATCAAGCTCAGCGACGACCAGAGCAACGAGCAGCAGAAATCGGTCAAATAGGACTACCGCACAATGAGCTTGCAAGCGGCGCGGCGGGGGCTTAGCTCCCGCCTGCGGCATGTTTGGGCCCCACACCTAGCCCAGCATCTAGCCGCTATCGCTCCCCCCGATCTGCGCCTGTCCCGCCGTGAGGGTCTCGATGGCGGCAACACAGGCAGCAACGTGTTCTGTCGGCAACACGGCGATGAGGCTCACATCAGTGGCAAACTGCTCATCGGTAAGCTGGGCATAGTGGGCACTAAGGATCTGGCGCACGGGCGTATAGGCGGCATAGGCAATGCTAATCATGATCGTGCTGGTGGGGATACGTTCAGTGCGCGGCAGGGCTTCGAGCACCGCTTTCGCCGTGTCGCCATAGGCTTTGACCAAGCCGCCCGTGCCGAGCAGCGTGCCGCCGAAGTAGCGCGTTAGCACAAGCGTAACATCGCCTAGCCCACTGCCGCGCAGCACGGCGAGCGCAGGTCGCCCCGCCGTACCGGAAGGCTCGCCAGCATCGCTCATGCCCGCTGTCACACTGGCTCCGTAGCCAATCAGATAGGCGTAGACGTGGTGCGTCGCATCGGGCATCTCGGCGCGGATCTGGGCGATGTAGGCTTTGGCTGCATCTACGGTATCGGTATGGGTGGCACTGCCGATGAAGCGCGAATTGCTGAAGCGCAACTCGGCGCGGGACGGCGCGGCGGGGATTGGGTAGCGGCTGGACATGGGCTAGAGTTGGTCGAGATTGGCAAGGAGGGTGTGCGCCTGCGCCACAATTGCGGCCCGTTCGTCGGCGGCTATCCGGCTCACCCCAAGCACTGCCGGCCCAAAGCGCGGGTTGGCCCGCAGGCGCGTTTCATGCTTCAGCAGGAAGTGCCAATACAACGTATTGAAGGGGCACGCCGCATCGCCGATCCGGGCTTTGTGATTGTACCCGCAGCCCTTGCAATAGTCGCTCATCTTGTTGATATAGTTGGCACTCGCAAGGTAGGGCTTGGTGGCCGTTTTGCCGCCATCCGCGTTTAGCCCCATGCCCAACACATTCGGCAGCATCACCCATTCGTAGGCATCTACAAAGCATGCCATAAACCAATCGTTGACTTGCTGCGGCTCTAATTCGGCCAGCATCGCAAAGTTGCACAGCAGCATCAGGCGTTCGATGTGGTGCGTGTAGCCGGTAGCTAGGGTGCGCTGCACGGTATGCTGCATACAACGCATGCGCGTTGCCCCCGTCCAGAAAAACTCCGGCAGAGCGCGGGTATGCTCCCACGCATTCACCTCGCGTAGCTCCGGCATCAGCTCCCAATAGCGGTAGTAGATATACTCGCGCCAGCCAATCACTTGGCGCACAAAGCCCTCCACCGAATTGAGCGGAGCCGTGCCTGCATCGTAGGCATGCGTTGCGGCGGTTGCCATGTGCAGTGGCTCCAGCAAGCCGATATTCACCAGCATGGCCAGCACCGAATGGTACAAGATCGGTTCGGCGTGCGACATCGCATCCTCGAACTGCCCGAAGTTGGGCAGGCGCTGGGTGATGAAATCATCGAGAGCCGCCTGTGCTTGCGCGTGGGTTACAGGCAGATCGAAATCGAGCGGATCGCCGATTGCATTTGGGCAGTGCTGCCCTACATCCTGCATCGCTGTGCGGGTCAGGGCATCGGGCGCAAAGCTCGGCAGCGGCGGCACCAACCGCCCAGCAAACGGCTTGCGATTGTCCGCGTCGTAGTTCCACTTGCCGCCTTCCGGCTCGCCCGCACTCGTCATCAGCAGCCCCGTCTGCTGGCGCATGTGGCGATAGAACGGCTCCATCAGCTTGGGCGGCCGCTTGGGCGGGAACATGGCTACAAGGAATTGCGTATTCGGTAGCACCTCAACCGTGATCGGATAGCCCAGATCGGCCGTGAGCATATCTGCAAGGCGGTGCTGCATCTGGCGCGTATCATACTCAGCGGCGGCCATCGTCATCAGGTGCGTATTGCCCGTCTCCGCCAGATGCTCACGCACACCCGCATAGAACGACGCAGCTTGGCGTAGCTCTACCGTGTAGCCCCGTTCGCGCAGGGCATCAGCGTAGTGACGCATCGCCGCGAGGATCAGCACCAGCTTGCGGGCATGATAACGGCGGAGGCGCAGGCGTTGCAGCGACTCAACCAAGATCACGGGGCGATCAAGGGACAGGGCGGGGTGCTGGACAAGCAACTGATCGCCGAGAATCCAGACGGATGGGCCGCGCGACGCGGGGGATGATGGTGCAGGGGGCATGCCTTATTGCTGCTCTAGCCGATCCAGCACAGCGTTCCAGCGTTTCATGCGCTCGGCATCGCCGCCTGCATCGGGGTGGTGCAAGCGAGCCATTGCCTTGCGGATTGCGCTTGCTTCGGCTTCGGTGATCGTTTCAATCCCAAACAGCACCCGCAGGAAATCTGGCGCGGACTGGTCGGAGTCAGTATTCGTATCGTGGGCGAAACGTTGGGCGCGGCCTTTCCACATATCGCGTTCTAGCGTGAGGGCGGTATTCTCGCGCATCGTTTCCGTCAATGTATCCACCATTTTGGCGTGGGCCCGAGCGGCTTCAGCCGCCGCCTGCTCCGCCTTCTGAAGCTGGCGGCGCAGCTTGCGATTCGTGGCATTGACCAGTTCAAGCTCTGCCAATAGCTCAAGATAGGCTTGCTCCGTGACAAGCGTCGGCTGATTGTATGATTGTTCGTGCGTGGTCACTACCGTTCCTTAAGGCAAGGCTCCCAAACCCTGTGCCAGAGGGTCAACCTCACTCTAGCAATTCGCGTGGACATGAGTAGTATACCTGTAACTAGCCGTTTGCGCTAGCGCGATAGCCCAAGCAGCGGCACGCCCCCTGTTAGCTCGCGCAAGGTGTAGGCATTTGGCATGGGCCCAGCGTATTCGGCTCACATTGTACAGGGCGGGAACAGTGTGGTAGAATGTCGAATTAGATTACACTGATGCAGCAACGAACGGAATGATCTATAATAGACGTTAAGCCAACCGCTCGCCAGAGTGTTACGCAGATGTACACAACCGATAGATGGAACTTTTGCGATCATCTACAAAGAGGAGGCACGTATGGCAACAATCCGTATGACACGAGGAAAGTTTGAGAGCATCCAACGCTGTGCTGATGAGCGGGGGGTGATTGCAGCAGCAGCAATGGATCAGCGCGGTTCACTCCGCAAAGCGATTGGGAAAGCAAAAGGGAGTGATATTAGTGAGAGCGAACTGTCCGATTTTAAAGTCGCTGTTTCGCGCATTCTGACTCCCCACTCTTCCGCGATCTTGCTCGATCCCGAATTTGGCATGCCCGCTGCTGCCGCCCGCGCCGAGAACACTGGGCTATTGCTGGCATACGAGAAGACGGGCTACGATGCGTCAGTCAAAGGCCGCCTGCCCGACCTGCTGCCCGAATGGAGCGTGATGGGGCTGAAAGAGGCGGGTGCGGATGTGATCAAGATTCTGCTCTACTATAACCCCTTCGATGAGGAAAGCATCAATCGGATCAAGCATGCTTTTATCGAACGCATCGGTGCCGAGTGCCGAGCCAACGATATTGCTTTCTTCCTTGAGCCAATCGCCTATGATGATGATTACGACTCGAATAGCCTTGCCTTTGCGAAAAAGAAGCCTGAGTATGTGCAACGCTATATGGAAGAGTTCTCCAAAGATCGCTACGGCGTGGATGTCCTCAAAGTCGAAATCCCGATCAATGTTGCCTACGTTGAGGGCATGCCATCGTTTGTGGGGGGCGAAGCCGCCTACACCCGCAGTGAGGCGATGGCTCTGATCAAGCAGGCCGCGAGTGTTGCCACCAAGCCCTTCATCTACCTCAGTGCCGGTGTTACGGACGAAATCTTCCGCGAGTCGCTGGGGCTAGTTGCCGAGTCCGGTACACCGTATAGCGGCGTGCTGTGCGGGCGGGCAACGTGGCAGGATGGCATCCCGATTTATGGCAAAGAGGGCTTGGCTGCGCTTGAGGCATGGCTCTCGGATCGCGGGGTGGAGAATGTCACCCTGTTGAATGAGGTGCTGGCGCAAGGGGCGCAGGCGTGGTATTCGATCTATGGTGGGCTGGATCAGATTGAAGTGGTAGACGCATAGCCGTGTTGGATTCGCTGATCAATTCAACCATCTTGATCGGCCTTGTGCCAGCCGTTGCCCTGAGCATTGTCGCGGCAATGGTTTGGCTCCATCACGCCCAAGCTCTGGCGGGGCGGCTGCAATCGCGCCGCCCATTGCCGGGGCTAGACGTGATCCGCTCGGCGTTGGGGCGCAGTGCTGAGACGGGGCGGGCGGTACACCTTTCGCCCGGCTCTGGCACCCTCGGTAGCCGCGCCACTACCGCCGCCACCATTGCAGGCTTGCTTGCCGCCGAGCGGGTTGCCACAGAAGCCGCCCGCAATGGTGCCCTACTGCACGTCAGCAGTGGTGATGCGGTGGCCCACATGGCGTTGCGTGGCATTGTGCGGCAAGTGTATCAGCGGGCGGGGCAGACCCAAGATTTCGACTCGGGCAGTGTGCAGTTGCTTGCCCACCAAGACCCAACGGCGTATGCAACTGGGGTGATGACGGTGTATGCCCGCCAGCCGCTTGAGGCAAGCCAATTGATTGGCGACTTTGGGCAGGAGTTTCTGCTGCTCGGCGAGGATGGCGCACAGCGCAACCTGCCGCAGGTGGGTGGGGCCGTGAGCAATGCCGCCCTGCCGGTGATGCTGCTCAGCACTAATCAGACGTTGATCGGTGAGGAAGTGTTCGCAGCCGATGCCTACCTCTCTGATGATGTTGCCGCCCAAGCCCGCCTCCGTACCCACGATGTCCTGCGGGCACTGGTGATTGCCGTGCTAATCATTGGGTTCGTCTACAGCTTGCTAGCCGCGTTGCTTGGGCTACCGGCACTGCCCTAAGCCTAAGCCGGAGGAGGCAGATTTCGGTGCAATTCACGCTTCTGCGCGATGTTAAGCGTGTCCTTCCAACCATCTTTACGGGGGCGGTTGCCCTGATTGTGATTATGGATGCCCTGCTCGATACGGTGCGGGTCTTGGAAGGTACGCCGCTGGCTGTCGTGCTGAGTACCGCCGCGCTGACGTTAGTCAATTGGGGCGCAGTGCTGATTGCCCTTGCCCTACTGCTCGGCCTAGTGGGCGTGGTGGGCAATCATCTCAAGCGCGTGCGCCAGCGTGAGGCCGATTGGCAATACAGCATAATCCTGTTGGGCGGGATGATTAGCGTGATCCTGCTCGGTACGCTTGGTATTCCTGATTTCAGCAGTATGCCGCCGCGCATCGAGGCGCAGAACCTTGCCGAAGAGCCGATCCGAATTTTCTTCCGCACCTTTTATGAACCATTGGCAAGTAGCCTCTTAGCCCTGCTCGCGTTCTTTAGCCTGAGTGCTATGCTGCGTG
Organism: Chloroflexaceae bacterium; assembly: GCA_012031225.1. Lineage (GTDB taxonomy): Bacteria > Chloroflexota > Chloroflexia > Chloroflexales > Chloroflexaceae > JAAUTZ01. The sequence continues at coordinate 1,568 of JAAUTZ010000056.1, read as the reverse complement.
CCGTGCGCCAGCGCAACCGCGAGGGGATCGTGATTGTGGTGGTGGCAATGCTCTTGTTGATCGTCCAGTTCGCCCCAATTGCGAGTTTGCCTCTGGTTACGGAAAGCGTGAACTGGCTCAACAGCCACCTCGTGCTGGCGGGCGCACGGGCCCTATTGCTCAGCGTAGCAATTGGTACACTGGTCGCTAGCATGCGTGTCTTGCTGGGCTTCGATCAGCCGTATTTGGATCGCTAACCGCAGGACGAGCGGATCTGTAGGGAGGGGTATTGTATCGTGGCAAACGGTTGGTCATCAGCCCAGAATCGAAATCATCTCCCCCTGTGGCTGCGTGAAGCCCCACTTCCGCCTATGCCCGCCTCGCGGCAATCGGATATATCTGAGCCGTTTGCGCCATCGCTTGGCTTGCCCGAACTGAACGATCCCGGCGATGAAACCGCGCCGCGCTATACCGCCGCCAATGATCCGCCGCGCCTGCCCCAATCCGATTCACTGCGGGTGCAGCTACCTTCCGGCGCAACGGATTGGCTCCGGAGCTTGGGCATAGATGATGATGACGCTGCGCCAGCCATCGCGCCGAGCAGTGCCGCCCCAGAAACAGGTGATCCGCTAGAGAGTTTCGACTGGCTGAATGTCTCCTCCGAAGACCTCTCCCGCGACCTGCCGCCTGACCCTGTGCCCGATATGGCGAGTAAATACACGGAGGGCGGTGAGCTACCCTCGTGGCTGCAATCGTTTGCCGCAGATGCCACAGATACGCCAGATATAGCTGATAACCTATCCGCTGCGGGGCTACCCTCACTGGATGATTCTATTCCGAGTTGGCTTGCCAGTGAGTCGGGCATGCTAGGGCTACAGAGTACCGCCGATGCACCGACGGCACCACCCGGCTCTGATTCGCTCCCAGCGTGGCTGAAGGCAGAACTGGCGGCAGACGCTAACGCGCCCGACACCGCCGATAGTGTGCCATCGTGGTTGCGGGATGTGACTAGTGATGCGAGTGCCCCTAGTGCCGCCAAGCCGGGCGAGGATAGCATCCCCGCGTGGCTCAAAGCTGAGATTGACCCGGCGGATCTTGCCGCCGAAACTGTACCCACTGGGCCGGATTGGGTTGGAGCGCGGGACAGTGCGCCGCGTGCGGATGATGCGGGCTTACCCTCGTGGATGACTGATGCAGGCGATGCCGGTGGGCCCGCCCCGCCCCTCGATGCTGCCGCTGATGCGGGCTTACCGGCGTGGATGACCGATGCGGGCGATGTCGGCAAGCCCGCCCCGCCCCTCGATGCCGCCGCTGATGCGGGCTTACCGGCGTGGATGACCAATGCGAGTGCCCCTAGTGCCGCCAAGCCGGGCGCGGAGAGCATCCCCGCGTGGCTCAAAGCTGAGATTGACCCGGCGGACCTTGCCGCCGAAACTGTACCCGCTGCGCCGGATTGGGTTGGAGCGCGGGACAGTGCGCCGCGTGCGGATGATGCGGGCTTGCCCTCGTGGATGCTCGATGATGATAGTGCCGGACTGATCCCGCCCGACCCCAGCCCTCGTCGACTGCCCGCCGATGGACTGCGGGCT
>JAAUTZ010000011.1:17037-67149 GCA_012031225.1 Chloroflexaceae bacterium | reverse complement strand
ACCCGCCTTTATCGTGCCGGAAGCGACGGCCACACCTGATGCGCCCCCCGCGCCAGAGCCGCCAGTTGCCGCCACCGCCGATCCAGAGCTGATCCTTGCCCGCCTGCACCAGCTCCGTGGCAAACACGGCCCGAGCAACTCCACGCCACCCACCCTAAGCGGGACGGGTGAGCTAGGTGAGCCGCGCTTTCATGCCGGTGAGCGGATTACCTGCTCGCCGTATGGGGAAGGGATTGTGCAAGCGAGCCGCTTTGAGGCAGGCGATGAGCTAGTGGAAGTGGCATTTGAGGCACACGGCATCATCACGATCAACCCTTCCGTGAGCCGTGTACGCCGCCTTGACCCCGAACCACCGCGTGCCGATGGCCCCCCCACCGCCAGCAATCAGGCGGATAATCAAGATGTGCCGTGGTAACGTCTGGGGGAGAGTGCAACCCGCATCACCGATCCATCAGGACCGTCACCAGCACAAACTGCTCATTCAACTCATCGGGAAAAGTTGAGATCAAGAGAATCTGCTCACCGCGCTGCCAGATTGCCACATTGTCGATCTGCGCTTCGAGCAACTCCGGGAAGAGCAGCGTTGCATCTTCCCAGTCCTGCAATTGATTGACGTAGAACTGGCGCACGGCATTGAACTCGGTAGCGGGCGGCAAGGCATAGATCTGCGATTCGGCATCGGGGAACTGGGCGGCCAATTGGCGCGAGATGCGCTGCACCCGCAGATCATCGGGCGGTAGTGGCGTTGCCAACGTAAACACGGGCAACGTGGCGAGGCTGACCGGCGCGGGCGGTGGGGTCGGCGTAACCGGATCCGGCACACGTCGTTCGGCTACCGCCGGATCGAGGGTGTAGCTATCGAAGAGTTGCGTCAGCGATGGCAGCAGGGCTGCGAAATGATCGCGGTGGGTGACAGCCACAAGGAAGGTGTAGAAATTGCCCACGCGCTGCACCCGCGCAATTCCTTCAGTCGGGCGGCGTAGTTCATCGGCGGTAATATCATCGAAGCGGAAGCGGGCTTGGCGCGTATCTGGATTCAGTGTTTCGGGGGCATCAAAGACGAACGTGCGCCCCCCAAACAGGCTGTTGGTGAAATCGGCAAGCTGGCGTTCCAGTCCCGTATCGGGCGGAACAGCCGAACCATCCAGCACCATAATCAGCACCGCTACCTGCCGTGCCGGGTCTTCGAGCGACGTTAGGCTTGCCCGCTCATCACTCAGGTCGGTGATCTCCCAGCCCACAGGCAGATCGAGGCTAAACAAGTCATCCGCATAACGCAGGCGTTCGGCGGGGGTGAATGTGGCGAGCGGAGCCGCCGTTGCAAGCGGCAGTGCCGTGCGGTTCGGGTTGGGGGTTGCAAGGGGGGGCGGTAGCAGCGGATCGGCTGTTGGGGTGGTAGCTCCCCCGCCCGCCGCAGATGGTGCAGCAGGCGGAGTGGCTCTGCCGCACCCCGCTCCCAAAAGGAGCAGGGCAACCACCACAAGCCGGATCAGTTGGGCACGCCACACTTTATACATCGCCTACCACCCGCCACCTAGCACCTGATACCTACCACCCGCCACCTAACATCTCACGCCACTGCCGCCACTGCCTCAGCTACAGCCAACGTATCGCACGGCTGCATGGGGAGGGTAATCGGAGCCTCTGCAAGTGCCGACTCTGCTAATGCATCAAGCACGCGCATGGTGCAGATGCTATCTTCAGGTGGGTAGGCAAGCTCGGTATCCCCAAGCACCGCATCGCTGAAATGCTCCACCATAAGCTGATACTCATCAACCCCATCAAGGGTCACGTTCGAGCCATCCCGCGCATCGGCTCCACGCCACAGATAGCTGGCTGGGGCAGTGCCGGGCGCAAACGCCGTATGGGGCACTTCAATCGTTGCACTCGTCCCAATCAGGGCAAGGCTCTGCTGCACCGCAGTAGCAAAGCTCGCCTCGACGGTGGCGATCCGCCCATCGGGAAAACGCAACATCCCAACGGTTGTTACGTCAATGCCCGTCTCGCCATAGACAGTGTAGGCATGCACTACCTCTGGCTCGGCGTTTAACATCCAGCGTAGCACATTCACGCCATAGCAACCTACGTCGAGCAGTGCGCCACCACCCATCGCTGGATCGAGGCGATAATCGTGCGGGCGCGTGTGGCGAAAGCTGAAGCTCGCCCGCGCCAGCAGCAGATGCCCTAACGCGCCTTGCTGCACGAGTGCGTGAATCTCCTGTGAACGCGGGTGGAAACGATACATAAACGCCTCCATCAAGAGCCGCTCGTGCGCCCGCGCTGTGGCGACCATGTGCTGGGCTTGCTCGGCATTCAGCGCCAACGGCTTCTCGCACAGCACATGCTTGCCCGCTTGCAGCGCACGGATCGTCCATTCGGCATGCAGATGATTGGGCAAGGGAATATAGATCGCATCCAGCTCGGGGTCATCCAGCAAGGCGGCGTAGCTACCATAGGTGCGCGGGATGCCATAGACTTGGGCAACCACTTCAGCTTGGATTGGATCGCGGCTGGCAATTGCTGCCACCACGCCATTGCGCGATTGCTGGATCGCCGGAATTAGCGCAACTTGGGCAATGTGGGCGGTGCCCAAAATCCCCCAGCGTACCACCCGCGTAGGGTGAGCAGCATCCTGCTCAAGCATAAACTACCTCCAATACGAACCCTGCTCTCTTGATCGGGATCGGCGTATTGCTACTACTGCGCCCACCCATTATGCACAGGATTGGGCCCAGTTCCTATGCTAGTATAGCACAGAGCGACACGATAGGTTTGGCGGGTAAATTTGGCGGCTTGGCAGCTTGCGTGGGCGCGAATTTTCTATTTTGTACATTTTATTACGGACGAGACCTTTTTCTTCGTGTATTATACGAGATAGTGGAATAATACCGAAACAGGGGGCAGTATGAAGATTGTGATCTTTGGCAGCGGCGGCGTTGGAGGATACTTCGGAGGACGGCTTGCCGCAAGCGGTGAGGATGTTACGTTCATTGCACGCGGGCGGCATCTGCGGGCATTCCAAGAATATGGCTTGCGGGTGGAGAGCATTAAGGGCGACTTCAGCATTCCGCATGTCTCCGCCACGGATGATCTGACCAGCATCTCTGCCCCTGATCTGGTGATTGTTGCGGTAAAGACGTGGCAGATCAATGAAGCGGCTGATGCGCTGCGCCCCATCATTGCCGAGCATACCACCGTGCTGCCCCTGCTGAATGGGATCGAAGCCCCCGCGCTTCTCTCCGACGCGCTCGGTGCACAGCACATCCTAGGCGGGTTGTGCCGCATCTTCAGCCACATTGCTGCACCGGGCGTGATCCGCCACGTCACTGCCGAGCCGTATATTGCCATGAACGAGCAGGACAACCGCGAGTCGGCCCGGGTCAGACAAATTCACCATATCTTTGCACGGGCTGGCATTAGCACCGAAATCGCGCCTGATATTGCGGTGGCGATGTGGACGAAATTCGCCTTCGTGTGCAGCACCGGTACGATTGGCGCAGTCACCCGGATGCCGTTCGGCGTGATCCGCAGTGTGCCCGAAACCCGCGAAATGCTGGAACAGGCGGTGCGCGAGATCATCGAAGTGGCCCACGCTCATGCGATTGCGCTGCCAGAGGATGCCTTTAGTCGCACGATGACCATGATTGACAATACCGCCGCCGATGCAACGACCTCGATGCAGCGCGACATTATCGAGGGGCGTGCTTCAGAGCTGGATGGGCAGACGGGCGCGGTGGTGCGTTTGGGGCGGGCGGTCGGCATCGGAACACCGGTGCATGCCCATGCCTATGGCTTCCTGTTGCCGCAGGAACAACGCGCACGCGGGGGTTAGGTGGCATACACCGGCTCCGCCGAGAAGGTTACGCCGACATAGGTTTCCAATGCCGCGCAGATTTGAGGGATGCGGAACGGCTTGTGGATCACCGCCGTGCAGCCCGCTGCAAGGATCTCTTGTTCGTCGCTATCGAGTACACTTGCCGTCACCGCAATGATCGGCAGATTGGCGTAACGGGGATCAGCACGCAATTGGCGAGCAACGTCATAGCCATCAATATCGGGCAGACGCATATCGAGCAGAATTGCATTGGGGGTAAACGTCTGCACATCTGCCAATGCTGCTGCCCCCGTTGGCACAGCATGGACCACAAAGCCAAGCCGTTCAAGCACAATCGTGAGCAGATTGCGGTTGGCGGCAATATCTTCAACCACCATGATGCGGTAGGGTAGGTGATCAGGTGGTAGGATCACGCGCTGGTAGGAACGCGGTGCATCTGCGGCCAAGCTATTCGAGGGCAGGGCTACCACCACCTGCACCGGTAGCTGAAGCGTAAAGACTGTCCCTTGCCCAACGGTGCTAGCTACCCTAATTGTACCGCCCAACGCCTCAATGATTTGGCGCGTGATGCTCAACCCCAAGCCGGTTCCCTCGTGCGTGCGGGCGATCTTGGTATCGCGGGTGAACGCCTGAAACAGATCGGGAAGCAGGTCGGCGGGAATCCCGATGCCCGTATCCGCCACACAGATCTGCAACTGCCCGTGCTGGTAGCTAAACTGCATGTCAACCGCCCCTTGCGGGGTAAACTTGACCGCATTCTCCAAGAGGTTGATCAGGACTTGGCGCAGGCGGGCTTCGTCGCTGATGATCTGGCGCGGCACTTCCGGCGCAATGGTACAGGTGAATGCCAAGCCACGCTGGGTTGCCCGCATCGCAAACACCGTCTGCATATCATCCAGTAGCGCATATAGATCAAACGCCGCGATGTGGAGATCGAGCCGACCCGCTTCGATGCGCGACATCTCCAGCACGCTGTTGATCAGGTTAAGCAGGTGCGTACCCCCGCGGTCAATCACGCGCAGCCACTCAGCTTGGGATGGCGTAAGATCAGGCTCATCGAGGAGCAGTTGGGTAAAGCCAAGCACCGCATTCAGTGGCGTGCGGAGTTCGTGGCTCATATTGGCAAGGAAGCGGCTCTTGGCGCGGTTGGCGGCTTCGGCCGCTTCTTTCGCCTGCTGCAACGCGAGTTCGTCGTGCTTGCGCTGGGTAATGTCGGTCAAGATACTGCTGATCGCATAGATTGCACCGGATGCGTCGAACAAGGGGAAACACGCCATAATGAAGTCGCGCCGCTCGTCCACCAGCTTCAGGGTCACTTCAGTTGTCAACAAGCTCTGCGACGCAACCACCTTAGCCGTGATTGCCGTGAGCAGGGCCACGGTTTCGGGCGGATAGCACGCGCGGTAGTTGCGTCCCACCATGGCTTCTGGCGTGGTGTGCACGTGGGTGGCAGCACTGCGGCTGACAAGCAGATAATCACCATTGAGATCCCTCACCGTCACTGCCGTCGGCACATTCTCAATGATGGCGTGCAGGAGTTGCTCGGTAGCACGGCGTTCAGCTTCGGCGAGGTAGCGCGTGGTAATATCCTGCACGGTGCCGCGAAAGCGCACGGGCACCCCCGCATCATAATAGATCGGCTGTATAATAATGCATACATAGCGGCGATTGCCGCGTGCCGTCGTCATGACCGTTTCGATCTCGAATGTTGAGCCGTCTTGGGGCATCGTGCGTGTTTGCTGCCCGATAAAAGCCAGTGTGTCCGCATCATAGAAACGTCCCAAGTCTGCAACGCTCAACACCGTATCCGGCTCTAGCTCATACATCCGCAGTCCCTGTTCGGTATGGGTGATGCGTGCGGTGGCGAGATCCAGCTCCCACCCCGCGATCTGTGCCACTGCTTGGGTCTCGCGGAGTAGCTCTTCGCTGCGGCGCAGGCGCGTTTCGGCCCCCTTCCGTTCCGTGACATCCCGCACTGTCATCAGCCACCCGCCAAGCGTGTTCCGATTGAGCGTGAGTTGGGTCAGCACCACGTCAAGCCAACGCGGGGGATCGCTCGCTTCCATGTGTAGCTCGGCGGTGAGAGCCGCTTGATGGGGGTGATTGGTAAGCAGGGCCGCAAGGTATGGCGCAACAGCGGCAAGCGGCTGACCGAGCAGGGGCTGCGACGCAGCGAGCAACTGCGGTGCTTGCGGGTTGTGATCCACAATGCGCTGCTGCGAATCAAGTACCAACACCCCGTCGGGCAGCTGCTCAAACAGGGTGTTGCGGGCAATCGGGATCACATCAAACAGCTGCTTGCGAAACACGCCCCACGCAAAAAGCGTGTAGCTGACCCCGAACGTGATCGGGGCAATATCCAAATGGGGCATATCCGGCACGAATACCAAGCCTGTAATGGTGAGCATGACACCTATAAAGGGGATGGCGATAGAAACAATAATCAGCAGTAAATGTGGGCGATGATGCGACGCAATAGAGGGAATGTAGATTATCAGTGCGACTAAACTGCCGACTAAAAATGATATGGTTGCAAGCGAGAAGACGTAGAACAGAGGCCCGTAATCATACTCAAGGACCGGCAGACGATAGGCTTTACTGATCGTTTCGTTCATCCGCAGCAAGCCGTGCCACGGGTCCGTCCAGACGATGGTAAACATTACCCCGATATAGGCGACGAGGTATGGCTCAAGCCGCTTAGCAATCTGCTGCCGCTCGGTGTAGGCGTAGGCAAACAGGAGGATTGCCACTGCGCCTACATCTGTGCCAACATACTGGGCGTTGTCCCAGAAGATGGTTGCTGCCAGTGATGCAGAGAGCAGCTCGAAGAGATAGCCCACCGCCCAGACGAGCGAGCCAAGCAAGATCAGGCGGAAGTAGCGTATTTCGGGCACACGGCGGTAGCGCGTTGCTGCGATAGTAAGGGCCACTAGAATGCTGATCGAGAAGAGCAGCAGAAATAGAAAGGTTGTGAGAAGCATAGGCTTGGGCTTGCGCCGCGTAATTATGCCAGTGTATGTTGGCTGAACAGGGTTGCCCAACAACATAATTATGTTATTCCTTCTGGTACAGTATACCAAAATTTCTGGTATCCTGTTATATGAAGCGATTTTCTGGCAATTCAAGGAAATTGAAACAAATGAAAGCACTGAAGCGCATCTTAGAATATCTGCGCCCCTACTGGCTCACGGTAACGGGTGCATTCCTGAGCCTGCTGCTCGTATCGGTTGCCAATCTGTTCAGTCCGCTTGTGCTCGGCTACGCCATAGATCAGGGGATCACCTCCGGTGCGCTCGGCGTGATTGGGCTAGCGACGGGCGCACTCCTGCTGATTGCGCTGGTGCGCGGGCTGTTCAGCTTTACGCAGAGCTACTGGATTGAGAAAGCTAGCCAGCACGCCGTCTACGATCTGCGCAATCAACTCTACGCGCACACCGAGCGGCTCAGCTTTAGCTACCACGATCAGGTGCAGACTGGGCAGGTGATGACACGCATCACGAATGACGTAGATCAGGTACGGTTGTTCATGTCGAGTGGCTTTGTGCAGATCCTGAGTGCGCTGCTGATGCTGCTCGGCACAGCAACCATCCTGATCATGCTCAATTGGCAACTTGCCCTGATCGCCCTCGCCATGATCCCGATTGTCGGGGGGATCTTCTTCAGCTTCTTCCGCAGCGTCGGCCCCCGCTTCCGCGAGGTGCAGCAGAAGCTCGGCTTCCTCAACACGGTGCTGCAAGAGAACCTCGCTGGCGTGCGCGTAGTCAAAGCCTTCGCCCGCGAACAGTATGAACTCGAACGGTATAGCCGGGCCAATGTCGAACTGCTCAACGAGAACCTGAAGGTGCGGCGGGCAATCTCATTCTCGTTCCCCGCGATCTTTTTCATTGCCAACTTGGGCACGCTGGCCGTGATCTGGATCGGCGGCTTGCAGGTGATCGGTGGCGTACTGACGCTGGGCGAACTGGTGGCATTTAATACCTACCTCGTCTTTCTGATTATGCCCGTGATGACGATTGGCTTCTCGATTACAGCGATTGTGCAAGCCAACGTCTCTGCCGCACGGATCTGCGAGGTGCTCGACACGCCCTTCGAGGTTGCGGATAAGCCCGCTGCAACCATGCTGCCGCCTGTGCGCGGGCGGGTGGTATTCACCGACGTGGGCTTCCGCTATCAAGGCAGCGACAGCCCCTCGCTGCACGATGTCTCGTTTACGGTGGAGCCGGGCCAGACGGTGGCGATTATGGGGCGCACCGGCTCGGGCAAATCCAGCATCATCAATCTCATCCCGCGCTTTTACGATGTCACTGCGGGCAGCGTCACGATTGATGGCTATGACGTGCGCGATGTGACGCTGACCAGCCTCCGCAGCCAGATCGGGATTGTGCTGCAAGATGCAGTCTTGTTCAGTGGCACCGTGCGCGAGAACATCGCCTATGGCCGCCCCACCGCCAGCGATGCCGAGATCGAAGCGGCGGCACGGGCCGCGCAGGCCCACGAATTTGTGCTGGAGCTGCCCAACGGCTACGACACGGTGATTGGCGAGCGGGGGGTCGGCTTGAGCGGCGGGCAACGCCAGCGCATTGCGATTGCACGCACGCTGCTGCTTGATCCGGCGGTGCTGATCTTCGATGATAGCACCTCTGCCGTAGATGCCGAAACTGAGTACCGGATCCAGCAAGCCCTCATACCGCTGCTTGCTGAGCGCACGGCGTTGATCATTGCCCAACGCATGAGTACCATCCGCAACGCTGATCTGATCCTGCTCCTTGATCAGGGGCGGCTCGTCAATCAAGGAACCTATGATTATCTGCGGGAGAACTGCGGGACGTTCTGTGAACTACTTGATGCCCAATTTGGCACAACTGAAGAGATGGCAGAGGAGATATTAATCTAATGACGACCCGTGCGATGCGCCCCACACTTGGCAGTGATGAAGTCAGCACGGCTCCCCCCGCCACGCTGCGCCGCATTGCCGGCTATCTGCGCCCGTTCCGGCAAGCACTATTGATTTCATTGTCAGCAATTGTCGTGACTTCTGTGGCCCAAGCTACGATGCCCGCCCTGATCGGTTTGGCGATTGACAACTACATCGCCAATAGCGATGTTGCTGGACTGGAGCGCGACATGCTGCTGTTGCTTGCCGTGATCGTGGTTGCCTCCGCGGGGCGTGTGGTGCAGATCTATCTGATCGGTGACGTAGGCCAACGGTTCCTCGCTGCGCTACGCCAAGATGTATTTGAGAAGGTGCAAGACCTGCCGCTTGCATTCTTCGATCAACGCCGCGCCGGTGATCTGATGTCGCGCCTTGTGAATGACATTCAAGTGATTAACCAACTGATCAGTCAAGGGCTTGTGCCGGCGATTGGCAACCTGTTCACGCTGATCGGGATTGTGATTGCCATGTTCATCCTTGATGTATGGCTGGCACTTGCGAGCTTCGTATTTGTGCCACTGGTGATCTGGGTTACGGCGATCTTCTCGCGCCTCTCGCGCAAAGCCTTTCGCATCACCCGCGAGGCGATGGGCGAAGTCTCGGCGGAGCTGCAAGAGGGCATCACAGGCGTGCGCGTAGCCCAATCCCTGAACCGCACTGATGATAGCATTCGCCGCTTTGCCGAACGCAATGCCAACAACCGTGATGCCAACATCCAAGCTGTCACCCTGACCTCCGCTTTCACGCCTGCAATTGACGTGCTGAGTACACTTGCGCTGGCCCTCGTGATCGGGTTGGGTGGGTGGCTCGTCCTGATCGGCTATGCGGCTGTCGGCACGGTGGTCGCATTCCTGATCTACATGCAGCAGTTCTTTCAGCCGATCCAGCTGATCAGTACCATTTATACCCAAGCACAGGCCGCACTGGCGGGCGCAGAGCGCATCTTCAGCCTGCTGGATGAGCCACAGACGCAGCTTGATGCACCCGATAGTTCCCCGCTCCCGCCGATACAGGGGCACGTTGCCTTTGAGCGGGTGTCGTTCCGCTACGGCTCCGATCCGGCTGCGCCGATTGTACTGGATAATGTCTCGTTAGTCGCCCAGCCGGGCCAGACGGTTGCGCTGGTAGGCCCAACGGGGGCCGGCAAAAGCACCCTGATCAACTTGATCCCGCGCTTCTACGATGTGACGGCGGGGCGCGTCCTGATTGATGGGCACGATGTCCGTGACGTAACCCTTGCCAGCCTGCGCGGGCAGCTAGGCTACGTGCTGCAAGATAGCTTCCTCTTCTCGGCGACCATCGCCGACAACATTCGCTACGGGCGGCTCGATGCCACCGACGCGGAAGTAGAGCAAGCCGCCCGTACCGTTGGCGCACACGATTTCATCAGCCGCCTGAGCGAGGGCTACCAGACGCGGCTCGGCGAACGCGGCAGTGGGCTAAGTCAAGGGCAACGCCAGCTGCTCGCGTTTGCGCGGGCGGTGCTGGCTGATCCGCGCATCCTGATCCTTGATGAGGCGACATCGAGCATTGACCAAGCGACGGAGCGGGTGATCCAGCAGGCTCTGCGGGTACTGCTCGAAGGGCGCACCGCGTTTGTGATCGCGCACCGCCTCTCGACGATTCGGGATGCCGATCTGGTGTTGGTGGTTGACGATCACCACATTGTGGAGCATGGCACCCACGATGAGCTAGTGGCTTTGGGCGGCACGTATGCCAGCCTGTACGAACGCCAAGCCCGTGGCTACAGCCGCAATGGGCACGGCGCGTAGGGGCGGGTTGCTCATTGGCAAACGTCAGGAGCCACAGCCTAGTACGCCATGGGCAATCGGTGTGGCCCCCCCCACCGCGTATCCAGAATGGGTATAATATACCCCGTACCCGCGCTGTCCCACGTAGGCACGGCGCACTGAGCATGAACAGGAAATGAAGGAGATATTGTGCAACCTGTAGAGAATGTGCGTGTGCGTGAGTTTCTCCCGCTTGAGTCGCCATATGCGTTTCAACGCCAGCTGCCGATGTCGGCTCCAGTTGCCGAGACGGTGTATACCGCCCGCGAGACGATCAAACGCATCATCCGCAACGCTGATCCGCGCCTGCTGGTAGTGATTGGGCCTTGCTCGATCCACGATCCGCTAGCGGCCTTCGAGTACGCCGAACGCTTGTATGATGCCCACCGCCGCTATCAGCAGCAGCTATTCATTGTGATGCGGACGTACCTCGAAAAGCCACGCACCACGACGGGCTGGCGGGGCTTCCTGAATGACCCCAAGCTCGATGGTTCAGGCGATATGGCGGTGGGGCTGTATCAATCCCGCGAACTGCTGCTGAAGATCAATGCGATGGGCTTGCCGGTTGCCACCGAGATGCTTGACCCGATCAGCCCGCAGTACCTTTCGGATGTGATCAGCTACGCCGCGATTGGCGCACGCACCACCGAATCGCAGACGCACCGCGCCCTTGCGAGTGGGATCTCCATGCCCGTCGGCTTCAAGAATAGCACCGCCGGCGATGTCAAGGTTGCGGTGAATGCGGTGATCTCGGCCCGTAGCCCACACAGCTTCTTGGGCATTGATCGGAGCGGGCGGGCGGCTGTGGTGCAGACCGCAGGCAACCCCGATGGAACCGTGATCTTGCGCGGCAGCAAAGGCAAGCCCAACTACACCCACGAGCATATTGTTGCGGCTGAAGCATTGATGCAGGCTGCCGGGCTTGCCCCCGCCCTATTGGTGGATTGCAGCCACGACAACTCCGGCTTTGACTACGCCCAGCAGGTGGCTGTATGGCATACCGTGCTAGCGCACCGCCTCAGCCACCCTACCGCCGTGATTGGGATGATGGTCGAGAGCTTTTTGGAGGATGGCAAACAGAGCTTGCCCGCCGATCTCAGCACGCTTGACCCGCGCCAGTTGCAGTATGGGCTATCGGTGACGGATGCGTGCGTAGGCTGGGATACTACCGAGCAGCTGCTGGAGACCACCGCCACTGCCCTGCGCGAGGCAGGCGTGCGCGGCTAGCTTGCAGAACAGGCTGAGCGATCTTGTCCTCATTGACTCTGCATGATCAGGGCGAAGTGCAGGCAGCATATCCCGAGCACCACGAGTACCGTGCGTGCTGCTGCCCCTAGTGGAAATACGACTGCCACCGCACAGCATAACAATGCTGCAACAACATAGAACTTTAGTTCTGTATCAGTCATGGTTCTGCGCTTTCATAGCGTAGTACTACGGTTTAAATGGTTGCGAAAACCCATCAATCGCAATTGATGGGTCATGCTAAGTATAACACATCGGCTATGCCGCCGCAAGCCACAGTGCCTTGAGGGTGGCTATCCGCCGTTGGGGGCTGCGGGTTCTGGGTGGTGGCGTGTGGGGTTGCGCCGCTTGGGGGTAGGTGCTTAGGCTAGGCCATCGGCACGGTGAAGTGGAAGGTACTGCCGCGACGTTCAAAGCTATCGGCCCAGAGTCGCCCGCCGTGCCCCTCGACGAGATGCTTGGCAATCGCTAGCCCTAGCCCCGTGCCGCCGACATTGCGTGTGCGCGAGCGGTCTACCTTAAAGAACCGTTCAAACACACGCGGCAACTGATCGGCAGGGATGCCAATGCCCGTATCGCTGATGCTAATGAGGAGCCACAGCCCCGCCGGATGGTCATCTGGCAAGGTGGTCTGGGTTCCGGTTGGGGTGGCAAGCAGGGGGGCAGGCGGAGCGGGGCTAGCCATCGTTGCCCCCGCCTGTCCAGTGTGCAGCCGATACTGCGCGTGGTCTTGTTCGTCTACGTGGATTACCCACGTCTGCACCGTGATGCGCCCCTGTTCAGGGGTGAACTTGACGGCATTGTGCAGCAGGTTCAACAGAATCTGGTCAATCCGGCGGCTGTCTATCAATACCGGCATGCGGTGATCCACAACATTGGCAATGATCATAATCTGCTTGCGATCTGCCTGCGGGCGGATCCGGGCAAGGGCCCGCTCGATAACCTGCCCGATGCGGCCCGGCGTAAGCTGGATCGTGATCCGCCCCGCTTCAATCTGCGAGAGTTCGTGCAGCTCCTCCACCAGATGGGTCACGGCATCAATCTCATTTGTCATCTGATGCAGCATCCGGCGGGCAATCGGTTCCGGTGGATCGGACTGGAGCGTCTCCGCGAGCAGCTTGAGCGACGCAAGCGGGGTGCGGAGTTCGTGCGAGACATTCGCCACCAGATCACGCCGCGCCCGTTCAAGCTGGCTGAGTTGGGTTTGATCCTGCACAAGCAGGATCAAGCGCACCGCTGCGTGGTCGGGGGTATCGGTGTAGATGGACGCACAGCGCAGGCGCAAGGTGCGCCCGCTTGACGGCATCTGGATAATTGCCTCACGCGGCTCATCGTCTGCCAGCACATCTTGCACCATCTGATCGGCTTGGTAATCACGCAGGACGGAGATTAAGCCGCGCCCAATAGCCGCTGTTTCAGGTGTATCAAAGATTTCGCTTGCCCGCCGATTGAGGAACAGCACCGTGCGATCCACACCGAGCAGCAGCAAGCTGAGTCGAGCATGGCTGCGAGGCTGAGAAAGAGGGGCGAAGGGGAAACCGTTAGCATAGCCCGTTCCTTGTCCGTTACTCGTGCGTGTCTGTGTCTTTCGTGGGGATCTCAAAGCGATAGCCGACCCCACGCACCGTCTGGATGTAGCGCGGCGATGCGGGTTGGAGTTCTATCTTCTCGCGCAGCCAGCGAATATGCACATCTACGGTGCGGCTATCGCCGAGAAAATCAAAGCCCCACACCCGTTCGAGGAGCAGATCCCGCGAGAGGGCAATGCCCCGATTGCGGACGAGGCAGGTGAGCAGATCAAACTCTTTCTGGGACAAGGTGAGTTCGGTATCACTGCGCCATGCGCGGCGGCTGCGGGCATCAATGCAAATATCGCCCGCTTCAAGCATCTCGCGGTTGGGCGGGGTTGCACGGCGTTCTGAGCGGCGCAGGATGGCTCGCACTCGCGCCAGCAATTCGCCCAAGCTAAACGGCTTGCTGACGTAATCATCCGCGCCTAGCTCTAGCCCGGCAATCCGATCTACCTCATCTTGGCGGGCAGTCAGCATAATAATCGGGATGTCACTCTCTTGGCGGAGAATGCGGCACACGGAGAATCCATCGAGGCGCGGCAGCATCACATCCAGAATGAGCAGTTCCGGCGATTCGCGGCGGGCAAGCTCTAGCCCGTGAATACCATCATCTGCGGCAAGCACGGTGTAGCCTTCGCGCTCCATATTGAAGCGCAACGTTTCGGCGAGCGTTGCATCATCTTCGATTAAAAGGATCGTGTGTGTCATGCCAATATTATAACACGGCTAGTTACCCACCCATACCCCCCACCCACGCCTACCACCAGCGCACCCGTTGCTCAAGCAGTGCCAGCCGTGCCGCTGCTGCCCCCCCCACGCCATGCACCGCCGCCCCCGGAAAGGTTGCCGCACTGCCGATATACAGCCCACGGATCGGGGTGTGGTAGGGGAAGATCGTTGGCAACGGCCGAAACACAAGCTGATCGAGGGCATAGCTGCCCCCGCCCACATCGCCTTGCACGAGGTTGCGGTTGCGCTGTTGCAGATCGGCGGGTGACATAACGTGGCGGGCAAGGATGGTCGCTCGGAAGCCGGGCGCAAAACGTTCGATCTGCGCCTCAAGCTGTTCAACATACGCCGTGCCGGCGTGGCTCCAATCTAGCCCGTGCGGGGGGTGCGTGTAGCCCCACGCGGTATGTTTGCCGGCGGGGGCCCGCGTGGGGTCTGCCAACGATTGCTGCCCCACCAGCACAAACGGCGCAGAGGGCATGATCCCCGCCCGAAGCTGGGCCTCGCTGTGCAGGATCTCAGGCGCACTGCCACCGACATGCACCGTGCCCGCTTGCCGCGCCTCAGGAGCAGCCCACGGGATCGGCGCAGATAAGGCCCAGTCCACTTTGAGCGAGGGCCAGCCATACCGATAGCGGCGCAACTTGGCGGCATATTCGGCGGGCAGGTCGGCTTCAGCCAACTGCAACAGCCCACGCGGGGTTACATCGCCCAGCACCAGCCGCGCCCGCACCGCTGTGCCGCCTGCCACCAGCACCCCAATTACGCGCCCGCGCTGGATCAGGATCCGCTCGACGGGACTGTTCACCCGCACCACACCACCAAGACTCCGCAGGTAGCTGACGAGGGCCTGCGTGAGGCTGCCCGCGCCCCCCGCCGGGCTAGGCCAGCCGACGGCGTGCCCAAGCAGTTTCAGGTAGACGGCGGCGATGGCACTACCTGACCCATCAAGGGGTACATCGCTATGCAGAGCCGAGCCGTACAACCACGCGGCCACATCACTGCTGCGGAACAGCTCACCGGCTAGTGCCGTTGCTGGCAGGAGCACCAGCCGCGCAAATTCAAAGGTCTGCGTTAGCCCCATCCCGGCCAGCACCCGCACGCCCCCAGCGACAGGCGGAAAGCCCCCTAGAATCGTATCGCGCAGGGCTGGGTAATGAGCGAGCATGGGCTGCATAAACGCCAGCCAGCGTTCACCATCGCCCGCGTGCAGGGTGTCAAGCTGGGCGGCGGTGGTCTGCACATTGCGATACAAGGCAACCGCCCGCCCATCCGGGAGCGGGTGGGCCAGTGCAATCGGGGGCTGCACCCAGCGCAAGCCGTGCTGCGCGAGCGGCATCCGGGCAAAGACGGGCGAGGCCGCCGCCGCCGGATGGACAGCCGAGAAGGTATCGTGGTAAAAGCCCGGCAGGGTCAGTTCTTCAGTTGCCACCGCCCCGCCTGCACTGGGGCGGGCTTCTAGCACCAGCACCCGTTGCCCGTGTTCGGCAAGCGTAATTGCGGCGGCGAGTCCATTGGGCCCACTGCCGATCACTAGCGCGTCGTACTGCTCAATCACTGCGGTTGGTTCTTTCTAGGTGTCGGGTGTTAGGGATCAGGTGTCGGGTGTTAGGGATCAGGTGTCGGGTGTTAGGGATCAGGTAGCGCGACCCTGCGCCACCGCCCATTGGCTGCGCGGCTCCTCCATACATTCTATTCCATCTGGGCAAGGATGGCTTGCAGTAAGGCTTGCATGCATGGTCCCGCCGCCACGCCCGCATCCATCACATCAGCGTGATCAGCGGCGATGCCAGCCGGCACGGCAAGGTTGGTAATCAGTGAGAAGGCAAGCACACGCATCCCCAAATGGCGGGCGGCAATCACTTCGGGCACGGTGGACATGCCGACGGCATCGCCGCCGATCACCCGCAGCATCCGCAACTCGGCGGCGGTCTCAAACGAAGGCCCGCCAACCATGACGTAGACCCCCTGCCGCAAGGGGATGTCGAGGTGCGCCGCCGCCGCGATTGCCAGCTGGCTCAGTGCGCTATCGTAGGGGTGCAGCATGGGCGGAAACCGTAGGCCGAGGCTGTCGTCATTCGCCCCGCGCAGGGGGCTAGCACCGGCAAGGGTCGGGAAGCCGATATGATTGACGATCAGCATCAGATCGCCTACCTGCCATGTGTTGTGCAAGCCGCCCGCCGCATTGGTGACGATCAGGGTGGTGCAGCCGAGCGCGTGCAACAGCTGCACTGGAAACGCCACCTGCTGCATACTGTAGCCTTCGTAGTAGTGGAACCGCCCGCGCAATGCAGCAACCGGTTGCCCCGCCAGATAGCCAACGGCAAGCTCGCCGCGATGGCCTGCTACGGCCGGCACGGCAAAGCCGGGAATTTCACGATAGGGGATGATCTGGGCGGCTTCGAGCGCATCCGTTGCTGTGCCTAGCCCAGAGCCGAGAATGATGCCCACCCGCGGATTGATGCTGATCCGATCCGCAAGTGCAGCTTTGGCGACAGCAAGCTGTTCGCGCAATGATCCGTCCAAGCCATACTCCTATCCTATTGCTCCGGCTGATCCGACTGGTCCTACTGAGGGTGCGGGCGGTTGAGCAATTCGCGTTTCCGCGCCTCAAATTCTGCCAATGAAAGAATCCCGCGATCTCGCAAGTGCGCCAGTTCGTTGAGCGTGTGCTGCACATCCCCGCCGACTGGCACGCCTAGGCCCGGCTCAGGCAGCGTCGGCATCGTATCGAGATAGCCATAGCCGTACTGTATCTGCTGGCGGGCTTCAAGGAATGCCTGCTGCATCTGGTGCGGCTGGGGCACATACTCCAGCACGAGTTCAGCCGTATGGGCAATGGTATCTATCGAGAGATTGCCAAAGCCCGCCATGCGTCCGAGCCACGCCTGCTCAATCTGGATCGCCCGCACCTGATCGAGGGGCACTGCATTGACCTGCGGCTGAAGCACCCCACTGATGTGCAGCAGGCGTTGGTCGGTGATCGCATAGCAGCCCGCCCGCCACTGCATATAGCCCCAGCCCAGATTGGCAACTACAAACAGACTGATCAGCGAAGTTGAGCCGAGAATGACTTGGCTGGCGGGCAGGTAGAAGACGCGCTGATCGCCAAAGGCGCGGGCGGCCAATCCGGCTGCCACCAGCAACCCCACAAGAGCCAAGCCGGACAGAAATTGGCTTAATGGCACGAGGACGTGTTGACGGGTTTTGTAGATCAGTTGCTCCGCGTTTTGGAGATCAGGGAGCCGGTTGGTTTCAGCCATGTTTCGTGATCCTTTCTGCCCTTGACGGCATCAAACAGATCGTAAACGATTGGGTGCGCTCGGTACTTTTTAGGGTAGGTTAGCTTCTTCTCGTGGCGACTCCGCCGTTTGCAACGCTGCCAGAAAGGGGATCGTTTTCAAATCGCGCTCAAGGAATTGGCGCAGATAGACACGCAGCAGAGCCGCTACTTCGGCGCGCACTGCATCCGAGATATTGAGCCGTTCGAGGGCACTGAAAGGCTGCTGCTGCAAAAAGCGCAACAGCTTGAAGGCGGACAGGCTCAGCTCAATGGCGTACCGATCAGCATGACGTTGGGCCGGGCTGAGCATGCCCCCAAGCGTAGGGCTGAAGCTGTGGGCATGTTCGCCGAGCGGCTCTTGGGTGATCACACAGCGATGAAGTTGGGGGCGATAGCCAGCACAGTGCAGCATCCGGAGTTCGTAGGCCCGGAGCACCAGATCGCTATTGTTGGTGCTATCGAGGGCTTCTAAGGCCTGCACCAGCAAGCGAAAGAAGGCCGGTTGTTCTAGCTCGCCCTGCACAAGCGCATCATACAGCTCGGCCATGTAATAGGCGCAACTGAGCCGTTCGAGGCTGCCGCGCACGCCATGCAGTGCCGTGAGGACGTGCGCTTGGGTGACAATATCGAGATTGCGCCCGATGGCGAGCAGCAGGGTCACATGGGTGAATAGCTCTACCCCACCAGCAAGGCGGCTCGTCGTTTTCCGCACCCCGCGAGCCACGATGCGCTGCTTGCCGCGTGGCGTTGCAATCAGCAATACGCGGTCAGCTTCACCAACATCGGTGCGACGCAAAATGAGAGCCTCAGTTCGGTAGATTCGGTCACGCATACCGGTTGCCGCCACCCCGCCGATACACGAGCGGGTGGGATAACATGGTCTGTTTCGCACACTCAGGAAAAGTAGGGCACGCGCCCGTTGTCCCCATGTACTTTACTATAGCACACTGCGACAGGCTACGCAATTGGATAGAAGGGGGCAATGTTCGCGTGGCTATTGCAGGGGGCGGGTGGCAAAGGTGGGTCATTGAGGTGCTACGATGTGATAAAAAAGCGAGGTCTTACAGAGACCTCGCAGTGCAGTGGTGCCACAGATCGGGCTCGAACCGATGACCCCAGCTTTTTCAGAGCTGTGCTCTACCAACTGAGCTACCGTGGCAGAGACACCAAAATTACACCACGTTATGATAGCACATAGTTCGGGGGAATGCAAGCCCCATTTTCAGAGACGTAGCGATTATGCGATTGCGCCCGCCTGCACCGCTAGCAGCACGTTGCCCCCGATCACTCAGCCCCTACGCCCCTAGCAACTCGACGACTACCTGCCGGATGCGTTCATCATCATCCTGCATTTCGAGCGGGTCTTTGCGGAGGCGGTGGCGCAGTGCAAGGATCGCCACGCGGCGCACATCCTCGATACTCGTGGTATCGCGCCCCTCGAAGGCGGCGAGGGCGGTGGCCGTGCGGCTGATCGTTAGCTCGCCGCGATGCCCGTCTATCTCTAGCTTGACACACAGCTCGGCAATCTGAAACAGGAGATCATCGGGCAAGGTGACGCTGGGCAGGCGTTTGCGGGCGGCTTTGATCTGGCGTTGCAGCTTGGCTTGGGGCTTCTCCCACGCCGCGCCAAAAGCGGCGGGATCAGCATCGTAGGCACGGCGGCGGCGCACGATCTCGACGCGCTGGGCAACATCGGTGATCGTGAGAATGCGGGCGTGCAAGCCAAACCGATCCAGCAATTGGGGGCGCAGATCGCCCTCTTCGGGGTTGCCACTGCCCACCAGCACAAAGCGGGCGGGGTGGCGGATGCTGATGCCTTCGCGCTCAACGACGTTCACGCCACTGGCGGCTACGTCAAGCAGGACATCCACCAGATGGTCTTCGAGTAGATTGACTTCATCAATGTAGAGGAAGCCGTGATTGGCGCGGGCCAGCAAGCCGGGCGCAAAGGCTTGCACGCCTTGCGTGAGGGCTTGCTCAATATCGAGCGTGCCGCAGATGCGGTCTTCGGTTGCGCCGAGCGGCAGGTCTACGACGGGTACGAGCGCAGTTGCACCGTGCAGCCGTTTGGGGCGCGGGCCATTGCTGGGCTGGCACTGATCGCACAGCCCGGCGGGATGTTCGGGGGCGCAGTTGTAAGGGCAGCCCGCAACGGCTTTGATCGGTGGGAGCAGAGCCGCAAGGGCCCGCACAGCGGTAGATTTGGCGGTACCGCGATGGCCCATCACCATCACGCCGCCAATCGCTGGATCAACCACGCACAGCAAAAGGGCGAGCTTCAGTTCTTCTTGCCCAACAATCGCCACGAAAGGAAACGGGTGATTGCCGCTGCTTGGCACAGGTAAACTTGGCACGTCCGCTTCGGCGGGGTGCGCTTCAGGTGTATGCATCATCACCAAACCAGATCACACCCACATTGACCTCAGCCGGGCTGATTGGGCCCGCAGGCTGAGGTCAATCTCCGTGTGCTAATATACCCCAAACTACTCGTGCTTGCCGGAGAGTGGCCGCCCGATGGCACTGCCAGAGGTGGGCTTGCGCTTGCCTCCGCGCAGCTTGGCGGCATAGGCGGTGATGTTGGTAAAGTAGAAGCTCACCACCAACGCTACGACAGTCACAACCAATGATGTCCAGCACAGAAAATTGGGCGTAATTGGGCCGATTGCCTGTGTCAGTTCCATACCAAAACTCCTGCTTCTAGCGCAATGAGCGGGGGATGCCTTGCCGCTCTTTTGCTCCCTACGTCTTTTTCTTAATGTATATGAACTTCTTTCTCCCATTGTACCACAGCCTGCAATATTCGCATAGGGGTAACATGCTATGATTTTTCACAGGCGGCGGGCGGGAGTAGCCCCTAAGCGGTAGATCAGCCACAACGATGCGAAGGCTAGCCCGGTCATCACCACCACCATAATCTGGGCATCGGCGTAGCGGCGGGCTTGGATCGCGTCGTAGATTGCGAGTGGCATCGTTTGCGTGCGGCCGGGGATATTGCCCGCCACCATGAGGGTTGCGCCAAATTCGCCGAGTGCCCGCGCCGAGCTGAGGATCAGCCCGGCGAGGATACCCCGCTGGGCAAGGGGCAGGGTAATATACCACCACACCTGCCAGCCTGCCGCCCCATCGAGGCGAGCGGCAGCTTCCACCTCGCGGTCCACTTCCTCGAAGGCGGCGCGGGCTGTCTGCACCATCAATGGCAGCCCCACCACCATCGCCGCGATTGCTGCCGCCTGCCACGTAAACAGCAGGTCGAGGCGCAAGCTGCTATAGATTGGGCTACTCCGCCCTAGCGTGAGCAGGAGGTAGTAGCCGATGACGGTGGGGGGTAGCACAAGCGGCAGGTTGAGCAGGGTTTCGAGAATGAGCTTGCCACGAAACTGCTGCCGCGCTAAGAGGAGCGCAAGGGGCAACCCGATGATGATGATGCCAAGCGTAGCAGTGCTGGTGACTTGGAGCGAGAGCCAGAAGGCAGACCAGATCATGCGCTCGTTTCTGTGCTATTGCTGGGTGACAAGCTCTTCGCCCGGTAAGATGTACCCATAGCGGCGCATCATCTCGCGCCCAGTCGGGCTATTGACAAACGCGGCAAACTGGCGTGCCTCAGCTTCGTGTTGGGTGCTCCGCACAACGGCAAGAGCTTGGTTGAGGGGGTTGTGGAGATCGTCGGGTAGCAGCAGCCAGTTGCCCGCGTCGCCAGCTTCGATGCCCTGCGAGAGGGCAACAAACGCAACATCTACGTTGCCCGTCTCCGCATACTGGAATGTCTGGGCAATATTCTCGCCAAAGATCAGCTTAGGTTGCAAAGTCTCCCACAGCCCCGCCGTCTGGAGTGCTTCGCGGGCGGCGACACCGTAGGGCGCAGTTTCAGGATTGGCGATGGCGATGCGGGTGATGCTAGGGTTGGTTAGGTCAGCAATGCTGGTGAGGGTGAGCGGGCTGGCGGCCCGTGTCCACAGCGTCAAGCGTCCGATGGCATAGCGAGCAATCGTATCGGGGATGACCAGCCCAGCATCATTAAGTTGGGTGATAGACTCTTCATTGGCGGCGGCAAATACATCTACGGGTGCGCCCTGCTCGATCTGCCGGGCGAGGTTGCTGGTTGAGCCGAAGTTGAAGGTTACCCCAATCCCCGTCTGCTCTGTGAAGACGCTGCCAATCTCTTGAAAGACGGCTGTCAGGTTGGCTCCAGCCGAAACTGTCAGCGTCACGTTGGCTGGTGAAGTAGGCGCGGATGGGACACTACAGCCGCCGAGGTAGGCGGCAAGAACAACGACAACTGTCAACCAGCCGTGTTTCATAGCGCCCTCATTGGTTCTATTCAGCATGGGTTAGCTTGTTCGTGAGGCGCGTTGCAATCGCCCGATATGATCCTCGTGACAGTATAGCACATTCTCGGTGGGGTGAGGAAACCCAAGCGGCGAGCCAGATCTCCCAGATCCGGCTCGCCCGTGAGCAACCCTGCCCGCGTATCGCTGAGCTACGCTGCGGACTAGCGATACATCGGGGCGGCGGGGCGGCGCAAGTCGGCGTAGGTGTAGTGTTCGCCGCTCTGGTGCAGGGCGGCAAGGATGGCGAGCTTGCTCTCGATCTCGCTCTCGTTGCCCAAGCAAACCGTCTTGTTGCCATCTATCGTGAGCATCAAGCCCTTGTTCGGGTCGGTGTCGGCTTCCGTCACATAGAGACCTAGCTCGCGGCTCAGGCGATTGACGATAGCGCGGGTGGTAGCATCCATCTGGCTCTCGGCATGCACGGGCAAGCCCTGCGGCTCAAGGCTGATCAAGGGCATAACTGGGCGGGTCGGGCCATCAAATAGCTCCTCTGCACTGGCTCCAGTCGGCGTAATGTCTGGCTCTTCTGCGCCAAACACGCGGCAGAACTCGGGATACTCCAGCGGAACTACGTCGCTCATCGCAACGTGTGGGGTGGTGCGGGTGATGATCTGGCGGGCAAGCGTATCGAAGATGGCATCGAAGCGTTCATCCACAAGAGCCAGCGAGAATGAGTCGGCCAATTCACGGATGCGCCGATCCAGCGGGATGTGGGCGAGTACCGGCAAGTTGATCTGCCGCGCAAATTCATCGGCAACCCCACTGCCATCGTCACGGTTGACCACCAGCCCAATCAAGCGCGTCTGCCCGCCCATGCTGGCAAAATACTTGGCGGCACTGGCGATGTTGTTGGCGGCATACAGGCTCTGGCGATCATTGCCGCAGAGGATAATCACCTCTTCCGCCAGCGAGCGCGAGAGCGGGGTGGCAAAGCCGCCGCACACGACATCGCCCAGAAAGTCCATCACGACATAGTTCAGGTTCCACTTGCTCAGCCCAAACTTCTCCAGCGTGTCAAAGCCGAAGGTGATCCCGCGCCCGCCACACCCGCGCCCTACTTCTGGCCCGCCGATCTCGCAGCCATAGACCGTCGCTTGCCCATCCATAATCTGGGTCTTAAAGATCACATCCTGCACGGCGAGTTGGTCTTCGCGGCCAGCTTCTTTGTATTCGCGCCACGTATCGCCAAGCGTGGGTAGGCTCGCCCCGCCAAACAGGGCGTTGCAGCTATCGTGCTTGGGATCGCAGCCGAGTTGCAGCACGCGGTTGTTGAGCAAGGCGAGCTTGCTCACCAAATTGGTGGTGAAAAACGATTTGCCCATGCCGCCTTTGCCATACACGGCAAGCATGCGGGCGCGGCTAGCAGAAGCCGTCGGCTTGGTTTTCTTGGGTACGCTCATGCTCAGTCACTCCTGACTCTCTATTGGGAACGTCTACCTCTGTGCAAGATGGTACGACGATCTGAATGGGACAACCCTGCGATCCGTCCCTTGTTACTGCTCTTCCGCTTCCCATTCGACCACCACCTTAAGGCAGGTGGGGTCTTCGAGGGCGAGGCGGTAGGCAGCTTGGATCCGTTCCAGCGGGACGCGGTGGGTGAGCAGATCACCCACGTCAATCTCACCGTTGGCGATAATGTCGCGCATATGGGGCAGATCGCCATCCGGCCCAAATTTCCACTCGCGGGCAACGTGGATCGTCGCCTCACGCATAAACAGCGGCGCATAGGGCACGTTGACGTGTTCGTAGTAGCCGAGCAGCACCACCCGCCCGCGATCACCGAGCATGGGCAGTGCGCTTGCCAGTGCCGCCATCGAGCCAGTCGCCTCGATCAAAACCGAGACGGGGCTACCTGCAAGGGCTTCTTCGAGCGATTCGTTGTTGATATTGATGACCTGATCGGCTTGCGAACGGGCGAGGCGCACATCTACCCGATCTACGACAATCACGCGGGCAGCTCCGGCAAGGCGGGCAAGGCGGGCAACGAGCTGCCCGACGATCCCTTGCCCCAAGACAAGCACCTCATCGGCGGGCGTGATTGCAGCAACATTGACCCCGTGCAGCGAGGTTGCGCCGAGGGCCAGCAGCACCCCTACATCGGGGGCGATGCCGTTGAGGGGGATTACCCGTTCGGCTTCGGCCGAGATGTATTGGCTCTGCCCGCCCCACGCCGGATTAACCCCCATGAAGCAGCGTGCGCCACCAACATAGACCCACTGCCCTAGTAGCTCTTGGGGCGCACGTTTGCCCACCTCGATCACCTGCCCGACGGTCTCGTAGCCGGGGATAACGGGGAACAGTAGGGCTGGATGCGGCATCTTGCCATCCAGTAGCATGCGCTCGGTACCAGCACTGATCGAGGTATAGGTGGTACGGATCAGCACCTCATTCGCTTTGGGCGGCAAAACCTGCACGTCTTGAATTTCGATCACATGCCGGCGTGGAATGACAACAGCTTTCGATTTCAGGCTCATAACAATTCCTTCTTGTTTGCTCGTTAGGCACTGCGTTGGGCTTGAACCCCGCGCCGATAGCGGGCCGATTGGATCCCCTTCACAATGAATTGCGTGGCATTGATCAAATAGGTGGTGTAGGCCACCACCATCACCAGCATCACATCCCGACTATCCCAGCCTAGCCCCTGTGCCACAAAGTAGAGATTGTGCGTAATCAAGGCGATCAGGTTGCCCATATCCTCCCAGAAGAATTCGGGAGCCAGAAAGTATTTGCCGTACACGTCATGCTCCCAGAGCATGCCCGTAATCGTTAACGCCCAGATCAGGGCAATCTTGATCCAGACGCTGATTGTGGCGATCCAGTAGCCCTCGCCAGTCATGAGGTAGCGGATCACCAGCGCAAAGCTGATGATGAAGGCGATGAACTGGATCGGTGCAAGGATGATCTGCACGCGCGTCCAGCGCGAGGCTTCACGGCGGGCGAGCTGTTCGGGGGTATACATCAGTGGGCACTCCTTTCGCTTAGGCCGGGCTATCAAAGGCGACGGCGGCTTTGAGATCGGCGGGCTGCATCGGGGCAAAGCTGCCCCGACTGACCTGCTGCAATACGGCTACAGCCGCGAGCATCATCACGGCATTGCCCGCGAAGATCAGGGTGTAAGCCAATTCCGGCGCGAGCCAGCCAGTTTGGATCAACAGGCTATGCAGTGCGCCGCTACTCACATTGGCAAAGCCGGTGCCGAGTCCCTGCGCCATGCCCCACAGCCCCATATACAAGCCCGCATGCCCGGCGACACTCATCTCCATCATCAGCGAGAGTGCGCCGACGTTGAACATCCCCGTGCATAGCCCCATCGCAAACAGGATGGGGGTGAGGATTTCGGGGTGCTGCGTCGCGGCAGCAACACTCAAGCCGGCCAAGCCTGCGGCAACGCCTAGCCCGCCCGCTGTGGCGAGGAGCTTCTTTGAGAGCCGCACAAGCACACTCAGCGCGGCGATCACGATCATGCCGAGCAACACGCCAGCCCCCCAAATTTGGGTGAAGCGGGTGGTCTCGGCAACGGTCAGATCAAACACCTCTTTGCCAAACACTTCGAGGATTGCATCCTGAAGAAAGATACCCATAATGGATAGAAACATAAATCCAAAAAACGCCCGTAGTTGGGGGTGGCTCTGGAGTAGCGAGCGGGCAGTGCCAAAGGCGGAAGCGGGCTGGTTCTCGAAGGTGGGGGTAGTGGCGTGCATCGCTGTTTGCAGCCGATTGGCACGCGGCTCCAATCCGGGCAAGCTGAGCAACAGGCTCACGCCGACGATCACGGGGGTGAGGTTGTAGAGGTGCTGCATCTGCTGCGGATCGTAGACGGGCATGATCGCCGCCGCTACGCCCGCTGAGATGATTGCACTGAGGATGGTGAAGGTGTGCGTCACCGCGACGACCAGCGCACGGTCATCATCGGTGGTAACTTCGGCAATCAGGGCAAAGGTGGTTGCGCCATTGGCGGCCATTGCTAGCCCAAACAAGGCAAAGACCACCACCGCCGCAAGCATTGCCGTGAACTGGTGGGCCCCTAGCCCGATGGCAAGGGTGGGGAAGAGCAGAAACAGCAGGCTGCCCAGCAGTGCGCTAGCGGCAATGTAGGGTGTGCGCCGATAGCCCGCGATGGGATGGCGATCTGCGAGCCGCCCCCAGAAGACTTGCACGGGAGCGAGGAAGTGGTGCATGCCGATCAGGGTGGTGACGAGGATTGCGACTGCGCCAAGATCAGCGATAGCGACGCGGTTGAAGTTGAAGGTGAGCAGGGCAAACATCCAGCCAATGCCAACGCGCAAGATCGAGAGGCGTAAGGTTTTCAGAGCCAGCCAGATGTACCGCATAGTTTCCGTTTCTTTCCGGCGGTGGCTGCACCGCTTGGGGTTGCACTGGTGTGGGTGGGTGGGTGCGTGTAGTACCGTTTCGGCACTACGGCGATAGATTGCCACAGGAATTGTGCAAGTGATTGTCCTAATTCGAGTATAGCACAGACACTAGCACGGTGCAATATTTGTCAAAAAAGATAATTCCTGTGCAAAAGGTTGAAAAAAGGTTTGCAAAAGCATGCAGCGGCAGGCATTATCGCCACCTTCTGTTTTTGCATTCTATGCAATTTTCTATCATATTCTTGCATGGTATTCAAAAAGTGGCCCAAGTGCGGTATACTATGAGGTAGGCGGGAGCCTGATTGGAAAGCTCTGAACTGGATTGACGCGGGCATCGGCGAGCCTCCTCCAAACGTGCCAAGCCAGCATCCACTGATAACACCCTGTTGCAAGGCTCCGCGCAAAGGATCGGCAATGTATATTCGCTGGGTGATCCGTAGTCATAAAAATGCGACAGTCGCTAATACGACCTTTCACGATGCCTACTTAGTTGAGAGCTATCGTGATGATGAGGGCAATCCGCGCCAGCGCACCATTTGCTATTTGGGCAACATCCGCCAGATTGATAACAGCTTCCCGCCCATCGAGCGTGAACTGTTTCTCCTGCGGGTAGATCGGATTCTTGCCAGCATCCCCGAACTGACTGCGCCAGATCGCAGTGAAGTGGTGGATATGCTTCAGCAGAAGGTGCAGCCACTCTCCCTGATGGAAATCCGCGTGGCCTTTTTGGAAAGTGTGCGCTGGTATCGGCGTTCGGTGGCAGAGCACGGGATGATGCCTTCGGATGCTGAACTGCTGGAGATGTTGCAAGATACACGCGGCGATCTAGGCCCCCTTTAGGGCGGGCGCGGGCTTACGCTAGGTAGGTTGATACTGCTCGGCAAATAGCTGCACGCACGCTTGCGTTGCTGCATCAACGGCATGGGCAAAGAGCGCAAGGGCCGGATCAGGCAGATCTTGCTCGCGGGCCTCAGCGAGTGCGCCCACCAGTCCCGCGAGCGATGCCCGCAGTGGGCTAGGTGCAGGAGCCGCCGCCAGTGCCGCATCAAGGGCGGCGACAAAGCTGGGCTGGCTTAGCACGATCTGGGTGGCAAGCGGCAGCAGTGGCGCGGCATCAAGCGTGGGCGGCGCGGCTGCACCCACAAACTGCCCCATCCGTTCCAGTAGCGAGGCGGAGCGGTAGCCTACGCCTTCCAGATAGCGGCGCACGTCTTTGGCACTGGCTCCGCTCCGCAACAGCAGCACGCACGCCGCCGTAGCACGGGCCGCACGCAGCGTTTCGGGGTGGCTGTGGGTGGCAGCGGCAATCGCTTCGGCTTCATCCTCGACATCGCTCAACGATCCAAATGCCCATCCGCTTAGGCTAGCCCAGATTGGCGGGAGCAGATCCGTCCGGCTGATGCGTTGCTCCGGCTGGGCTAGCCCGGCTACAAGCTGCGCCTCCGCCTGTAGCAGGGGGTCCGTGCGGACGGCGTGGCGCAAGGCGTAGCCGTAGCTCACATTGCGGAGCAGGGCGGTGGCGGTGGCGCCACTGAGCGGCGTGATCGCCGATGGCGCGAGCGGTGCCGCAGCTTGGGCTGCCGCAAGGCTCGCGTGTGCGCTACTGCCGAGCAGATCGCCAATGATGATTCCACGCATGCATTCGGTTCCTTTCTTCTTTTCTTCAGTGTAGTTTCCTGCACACAAGCATACCAGATTTTGCCGAAACGCACTGCACCGCGATAGGAGTCTGATGTATCGGTCTTTTCACAGGAGCATCACGCTGTTGAATGGAACAAATCGGCGAGGTGGGAACATAAGCAGTAGCAGCGATTGTGATATTTCAAACAATTACATGGCAAACTATTTTAAGAAAGAACTGCTGCCATAGGATGGTAGTTGTTTTCATTGACAGGCAATGCTAGGTATGATATGCTAGGTATAAGTAGTCAGTTCTTAACAGTCACAAACTTCTACAGATGAGTTAATTTGGCACGCTGCAATGCCAAGTGACAGTTATGGAATTAGGTCATTGATATTCTATGGTGAATATCGTGGATCGTGCAAGGGTGCAACGCTACTTGATGGCAGAGACATTGTACATGAACAATGGCTTCTCATACGTTCTTCTGCACTACGCGCACATCCTCATTGTCTCTTAACTGAACCTCATCTACGATTCGGATCGAAACTAGCGGTAGTTTCCTTCCCATTCTGTGGTGAAGCAATGCCGACACAGTAGAAAAGGAGTACGAGCAGATTACAGGGAATGTTTTTATTGCTTGGTTGCTTTTTGGGTCGGGACATGTGTTGAACCGTTGATTTGAAACAGAGTGAGGTGTGATAATGGGTGTTTTCATGGGCGAATTGCTCGGCACAATGATCTTAGTCCTGCTGGGTAATGGTGTGGTCGCGGCAGTGTTGCTGAACAAATCGAAAGCGCAGAATTCAGGCTGGATTGTGATCACCGCAGGCTGGGCCTTCGCGGTGATGTCGGGCGTGTTTGTGGCGCAGGCGGCAGGTAGCCCCGGAGCTGCGCTCAATCCGGCGGTCTCTATCGGTGGCTTGGTGCGCGGGGTCAATCCGATTAACAATGCCCTCGCCGAGATTGCCGGGCAGTTTGTCGGGGCCTTCATCGGCGCAATCTTGGTCTATCTGCACTACCTGCCACACTGGGGCGAGACTGACGATCCGGGCTTGAAGCTGGCGTGTTTCAGCACCGGTCCGGCTATCCGCAACACTGGCACGAACTTGATCAGCGAGGCGATTGGGACGTTTGTACTGGTGTTTGTCGTGTTTGCTATCTTCAGCACCGGTGCAACCGGCGGCTCGCCGGCCAGTGGCTTGGGCCCCTATCTGGTCGCTTCGTTGGTGTGGGGCATTGGCTTGAGCTTGGGTGGCCCGACCGGCTACGCGATCAATCCGGCGCGTGACCTTGCGCCGCGTATTGCCCACCAGATCCTGCCGATCCCCGGTAAAGGCGACTCGGATTGGTCCTACTCGTGGATTCCGGTGGTGGGTCCAATCATTGGTGGGGCACTTGCGGGCATCCTTGCATCCATTCTGTACGCAAGCTAATTTGCTGCGGTTGACATAACACGATTTCGTAATTCAAAACAGCAACGACATAGAGGAGCAGATCAATGAAGAAACTGATCAACACCGTCGAAGATGTAGTCAAAGAGTCACTGGAAGGCATGGCTGCCGCTCACGCAGATCTGATTGCGGTGCATTACGATCCCGATTTCGTGGTGCGGGCGGATGCCCCAATCGCGGGCAAAGTCGGGATTATCTCTGGCGGTGGCAGTGGCCACGAGCCGATGCACGGCGGCTTTGTGGGCAAAGGTATGCTGGATGCGGCGTGCCCCGGTGCAATCTTTACCTCGCCAGTTCCTGACCAGATGCTGGAAGCAACCAAAGCCGTGAATGGCGGGGCAGGTGTATTGCACATTGTCAAGAACTATACCGGCGACGTGATGAACTTTGAGCTGGCGGCGGAGCTAGCCCAAGCCGAAGGGATCGAGGTGGCGGCAGTTATCGTCAATGATGACGTAGCTGTGAAGGACAGCACATGGACGGCTGGGCGGCGCGGTGTGGGCACGACCGTCCTGATGGAGAAGATTGTCGGGGCGGCAGCTGAAGGCGGTGCCAACCTCGCCGAGTGTACCCGCATTGCCACCAAAGTCAACGATCACGGGCGTTCGATGGGCATGGCCCTGACTTCGTGTATCGTGCCGGCGAATGGCAAGCCGACCTTCGATCTGGGTGAGAATGAGATGGAGATCGGGGTTGGCATTCACGGTGAGCCGGGCCGCACGCGCATGGAACTCAAGTCGGCGCGTGAGATTGTCGAGATTATGGCTGAGGCAATCTTGACTGACCTGCCCTTTGCGAGCGGCGACAATGTGCTGGCATTCGTAAATGGCATGGGTGGCACGCCCCTGATTGAACTCTATATCGTGTACAATGAGCTTGCCAAGATCTGTGCGGCCAAAGGCATCACGATTGCCCGCCACCTGATTGGCGATTACATTACCTCATTGGAGATGGCGGGAGCTTCGATCACGCTGCTGAAGCTGGATGATGAACTCACCCGCCTGTGGGACGCGCCGGTGCATACGCCTGCGTTGCGCTGGGGCGCATAGAGGATCATCGGTTGGAGTGGCTTGGGGTGGGCACATGCAGACAGCCCACCTCGTGAGGATGAAAGGGACGCGAGCATATGCTGATCACTGCTGGACATATCATACGCTTTCTTGAGCGGGTCGCATACACCATGCATACCCAGCGGGAGGAGCTTACCCAGTTGGATGCGAATATCGGCGATGCCGATCACGGCACCAACTTGGATCGCGGTTTTGCCGCAGTGGTCAGCAAACTCCCTACGGTTGCCGATAAAGATGTTGGCACAATCCTGAAAACAACGGGTATGACGTTGATCTCGACCGTAGGTGGAGCTTCAGGTCCGCTCTATGGCACAGCATTTATTCGGGCCGCGGGTGTGCTGGCTGGGGTAGAGACCGTTAATCCAGAGCAGCTCGTGGCTGCGCTCGAAGCCGCGCTCGAAGGTGTCCAGACGCGAGGCAAGGCGCAACGCGGCGAAAAGACAATGATTGATGCGATTGCGCCCGGCGTAGATGTCCTGAAAGCGGCGCAAGGCACAGACGAACCATTTCTCGCAGTGGCGGAACGGGCCCTAGCGGCAGTGGAAGCAGGCATGCAGGCAACCATTCCGATGCTTGCCACCAAAGGGCGGGCATCCTATTTGGGGGAGCGCAGTATTGGCTTCCAAGACCCCGGCGCAACGTCCAGTTTCTACATTGCCCAAGCCCTGTTTGCGATGCTGCAAGAGGCTGTCGCCCAAGCAGAGGTGGTAAGTTAGCTTGTTAGGATGAACAGTGATATACCTTAATCAGGCATATCACCTTGACAATTTTTTGAAACCGTATTGCATACAGATAAGACAAGGAGGTCAGTATGGCGAAGTATGTAGCTGCAATTGATCAAGGGACAACCAGTACCCGCTGTATGATTTTTAATCACGCGGGCGACGTGATCTGTTTTGACCAGCGCGAGCATGAGCAAATCTACCCCCAGCCCGGTTGGGTGGAGCATGACCCGGAGGAGATCTGGGAGCGCACCCGCACCACAATGCTGCGCTCGCTCGAAAAGGGCAACATTGATGCTAGCGATGTGGCGGCACTCGGCATCACCAATCAGCGTGAAACTACCGTCGTGTGGAGCAAATCTACGGGCAAGCCTTACCACAATGCGTTGGTGTGGCAAGATACCCGCACCGATAAGCTCGTTGAGCAGTTTGAGCAGGAGGGTGGGCAGGATCGGTTCCGCACCAAAGTGGGCTTGCCATTGGCTACCTACTTCAGTGGGCCAAAGATCCGCTGGATACTCGACAATGTGCCCGGCTTGCGGGCTGCCGCCGAAGCGGGCGATGCGCTGTTCGGCAACATTGACACCTTCCTCGTGTGGCATCTGACGGGCGGTGTGAACGGCGGGGTGCATATCACCGATGTGACCAATGCTAGCCGCACGATGCTGATGAATCTTGAGACGCTCGATTGGGACGATGAGATCCTTGCAATCATGGATGTGCCGCGCTCCATGCTGCCCAGCATTCGCGCTTCGAGCGAGGTGTACGGGCACGTTGCCGAAGGTCCGATGAAGGGCATTCCCGTAGCCGGTATTCTCGGCGATCAGCAAGCCGCGCTCGTTGGGCAGACCTGCTTCGATGTGGGCGAGGCGAAGAACACGTATGGCACAGGTAGCTTTATGCTGCTGAACACGGGTACGAAGCTGGTGCAATCCAAGCACGGCTTGCTGACCACGCTCGCCTACAAGTTTGGCGATGCGCCAGCCGTATATGCCCTCGAAGGGAGCATTGCGATTACCGGTGCGCTCGTGCAGTGGCTGCGCGATAATCTCGGCATGATTACCAGCAGTGCCGAAGTTGAAGCCCTTGCCAGAACCGTCAAGGATAACGGCGGGGTCTACTTTGTGCCCGCGTTCTCTGGACTGTACGCACCCTACTGGAAGTCGAACGCACGCGGGGTCATCGTCGGCTTGACGCGCTACGTCACGAAGGGGCACATCGCCCGCGCCGCGCTGGAAGCTACCGCGTGGCAAACCCGCGAAGTTGCCGACGCAATGCAGCAGGACTCCGGCGTAGCCTTAACCGCGCTCAAAGCCGATGGCGGCATGGTGGTGGATGAACTGCTGATGCAGTTCCAGAGCGACGTACTCGGTGTGCCGGTGATCCGCCCCAAAGTGGCAGAGACTACCGCGCTCGGTGCAGCCTATGCCGCAGGCTTGGCGACGGGCTTCTGGCAGAACCTTGACGAACTGCGCCAGAACTGGGGCGTGGATAAGACGTGGGAGCCGCAGATGCCCGCCGAGCAGCGCGAAGACAGCCTGCGAATGTGGAAGAAAGCCGTCACGCGCACCTTTGATTGGATTGACTAACGATCCCCCTGCTGTTCACTGCCCTGTGTGCGCTCAGACAGCACACAGGGCGGCTACTGCTACACCAGCAGACACGCGACCTTACAAGCTGAACGGAAGCGAAAGCCTAGAGGAGTAGCTGGCGTGACACGAACGCAACAACTCTTGCAGACCGACGTACTGATCATTGGCGGCGGAGCCACCGGCTTAGGCGCAGCCCGCGACCTCGCAATGCGCGGCATTGCCACTATACTGGTTGAGAAAGGCGACTTGACACACGGCACAACCGGCCGCTATCACGGCTTGCTGCATAGTGGGGGCCGCTACGTGATCAAAGATCCCCAATCAGCAACCGAGTGCGCCCACGAAAACCGTATCCTGCGAAAGATTATGCCGCAGTATATCGAGGCTACCGGCGGCTTCTTCGTCACGACCCCGTGGGATGACCCCGATTTCGGCGACAAGTTTATGCAAGCCTGCCACGCCACCGATGTGCCCGTGCAGGAAATTTCGGTAGACGAGGCTCTGCGCCGCGAACCCGCCCTGAATCCGAAGATCTCGCGGGTGTTTGAAGTCGAAGATGGAGCCGCCGACTCCTTCATGTCCGCGTATGGCATTGCCCGCTCGGCCCGCGAACATGGCGCACAAATCCTCAACTACCACTTTGTCAAGGGCCTCATCCGCGAAGGTGAGCGCGTGGTGGCGGCTGAGGTCGAGGACTTGCGCACGGGCGAGATCAAGCGGATTGGGGCGACGTGGATCCTAAACGCGGCGGGGGCGTGGGCGGGCAAAATCGCCGCGCTGGCCGGGCTGCGGGTAGATGTTGTGCCCGGCAAAGGCACAATGATTGCCATGAACCACCGCATGGTCAACACCGTGATCAACCGCTGCAAGATGCCCGACGACGGCGACATTATTGTGCCGATCCACACCGTTGCCGTGATTGGCACCACCGACATTGCCGTGCCCGATCCCGATGTGTACGGGATCGAGCCGGATGAAGTCACCTTCTTGATGGAAGAGGGCGAGAAGCTGATTCCCGGTTTCACCCGCTATCGTGCGCTGCGGGCGTGGGCGGGGGTGCGCCCGCTCTACAAGCAGGAGGGCGTAACCGATGACCGCGACCTGAGCCGGGCCTATGTCTTGATTGACCACGCCAAGCGCGATGGGATAGACGGCTTGCTCTCGATTGTCGGGGGCAAGTGGACAACCTACCGCCTGATGGCAGAGGAGATTGTGAATGTGGTGGCGGCCCGGCTCGGCAACACTACGCCCTGCCGCACCGCCGAAGAAGTCATTCCGGGTGGCGAGGCGCAGCAGCTCTACTGGCTGGGCCACAATCTTGCTCACGTTGAGCAGCACCAAGCCTTCGGTGAGCTAATCTGCGAATGCGAACTGGTGACCCGCGAACAGGTACTCGACGCAATCGCGCAGAGCGGTGCGGCCAATCTGGATGACATCCGCCGCGAAACCCGGCTTGGAATGGGCCCCTGTCAAGGCGGCTTCTGCACCTACCGCGCCGCCGCCCTGTGGAGTGAATGGCGGACTGCCCGCGATCATGATGTTCACGTCCCCTACAATGGGCATGGCAACGGGCAGCATCAGCCGGATGCGTCCGAGCCGAATGATCCCGGCACCGAACTGCTGCGCCACTTCTTGCAGGCCCGCTGGAAAGGCTTGACGGCGATTATGTGGGGCGACCAACTGCGCCAAGCCCGTCTCGATCAGTTGATCTACCTCGATACGCTCGGTATTGATCTGCTGCCCGATGCGGCTGGTGAAGACCCCGAACTGGTCACGCACCATCCAGCAATTGCTACGGAGTACCATGTATGACGAGCCGCATGATTGTAATCGGAGCCGGCCTCTCCGGCTTGATGAGTGCGCTTGCCCTTGCTGAAGCGGGCTTGCGTCCCCTGCTTCTTGCGAAGGGCTACGGCACAACGTACTGGACGGGCGGCACGATTGACCTGCTGGCTAGCCGCCGCTACCCCAACATGCCCCTGCATACCGCCCTTACGCACCTGATTGTAGCCCAGCCCGAACACCCCTACGCCCGCATGGAGCTAGACGGCATCGCGGCGGCAGTAGATCGCTTTCGCACCCTGACCAAAGCGGCGGGCTACCCCTACGTTGGTGGGCTGGAGCGCAACGTAGTGTTGCCTACTGCGCTCGGTGCGCTGCGCCCTACCGCGCTGCTCCCCGCAACCATGGCCGCTGGTGATGTGCGGCTGGGGGGCGAGATCTTGATCGCCGGCTTCCACGAACTGCGTGACTTCTTCCCGCCGATGGCTGCCGCCAATCTGCAAGCCCAGCACATCCCTGCACGCGGCGTATACCTGACCCTGCCCGATGGCTACCAACGCCACGACTATAGCCCGCGCTCCTTTGCGCTGTGGTTTGAGCAGCCCAACTTCCGGCAGGCGATAGGGCAGCAGCTCCGCACCCTGCGCGGCACGGCAACCCGCATCGGGCTACCGGCCGTACTCGGCTTGCGTGATCCGCTCGGCGTGGTCAATGATCTGCAACAGATCAGCGGCGCACAGATCTTTGAAATCCCAACCTTGCCGCCTTCGGTGCCGGGCATGCGCCTGATGAACATCTTTCATCAGGCGATTACGGTGGCGGGCGGGCGGATCCAGATTGGCTCAGAGGTGCGGCGTGGGCTAGGCGCAGAGGGCGTGCTGACGCATATCTTCAGCGAAGCCGCCGCCCGTGAACAGCGGCACCACGTAGCCGCGTGTGTGCTGGCGACGGGCGGCATTGCGGGGGGCGGTATCAGCACCGACTTTCGCGGCACAGTTCATGAAACAGCCCTGAACCTGCCCCTGCACGCGCCCGAGTCGCGCCAAGCGTGGTTTGCATCGCGCTTCTTGCACACCGAAGGCCACCCGATCTTCAGTGCCGGTGTGCCCACCGATGACCAGTTCCGCCCGCTCGATAGCACCGGGCATGTCGTCTACGCCAACGTGATGGTGGCTGGCTCGGCCCTGCTGGCTGGCGATCCGGTTGAGGATCGGGCCGTTTCGGGGCTAGCCCTCACCACTGGCTGGCACGTCGGCACGCTGTTAGCTACATCGCTGCCAGCCCAACTCGCAACCTGATCTCCGCTAAGGAATGCTAGGAAGGATCGCATCGTATGACGTTTATCATCCCCAGTGACCACATCGAGCTATCGCTTGAGCAATCGTTGGATCACTGTATCAAATGCAATATCTGTACGACGGCATGCCCCGTCAGTGCCGTTACGGATAAGTTCCCCGGCCCAAAGTACGTCGGCCCACAAGCGCAACGGTTCCGCCGCCCCGATCAGGATACGCCGGACGCATCGGTAGACTACTGCTCCGGTTGCCGCGTGTGCAATCAAGTCTGCCCGACGGGGGTGCATATTGCCGAACTGAATGCCCGCGCCCGCGCCCAGATCGTCGCCCAGAAGGGCTTGTCGCTTCGCAATCGCCTGCTGGGGCACTCGGATTGGATCGGGCGCATGGGGGCTAGTCCGCTCGCGCCAATTGCGAATATGTTCCTGAGCAATGGCCTGATCCGCATGATTACGGAGCAGGTGATCGGCATTGCCCGCCACGCGCCGGTGCCGGCCTTCTCGCGCTACACCTTCCGCTCGTGGTTTAAGCACCGCTCGGCTCCAACTGCCAAAGGCACGCGCAAGGTGGTGTATTTTCACGGCTGTGCCACCAACTACTACGAGCCGGAGCTGGGGCGCATTGCGGTTGAGGTGCTGGAGCATAACGGCTTTGAGGTGATCCTTGCCAAGCAGGGGTGCTGCGGCTTGCCGTTGCTCTCCAACGGGGCCTTTGCCGACGCACAGAAGTATCACGAATACAACGTGCAGCAGCTCTTGCCCTACGTCAAGCAGGGCATCCCGATTGTCGGCACGAGCACCAGTTGCACCCTGACGCTGAAAGAAGAAGCCCCCGATCTGCTCGGCTTGCACAGCGATGAGATCAAGCTGGTGGCGGAGAACACCTACGACATTTTCGAGTTCTTGCGCCTAGAGCATGAGCAGGGGCGGCTCGACACCAATTTCCGGCCCGTCGCACTGACGCTGCCCTACCACCCGCCGTGCCAATTGCGGGCCCATCGGATCGGGCGGCCTGCGCTCGACATCCTCGAAATGGTGCCGGGCTTGCGCCTGCTCGAAAGCACCAGCCCGTGTTGTGGCATTGCCGGAACCTACGGCGTGAAACGTGAGAAGTACGAGATCGGCATGGCGGTAGGCGCGGGTCTGTTTGACTTTGTGCAGCGCAGTGGCAGCGACCTTGCGCTGTGCGACTCAGAAACCTGTCGCTGGCAGATCACGCACGGCACAGGCGTAACTAGTAAGCACCCGATTGAGATTCTGCATCGGGCGTATGGGCTAGCTTCCCCAAGTACGGGGGGCTAGATAGAAGTAGGACAATTCAGTATGGTCAGCCTATTGATAGTTTCGCATAGTAAACAACTCGCTGAGGGTGTCAAAGAGTTTGTGCAGCAGATCGCAGGCGAGGTCGTCATTGCGGCGGCGGGGGGGGCGATGGATGGTTCGATTGGCACCAACCCGCAGCATATCGCCGACATCCTAGAGCAAATCGCCTCGCCCGATGGCACGCTGATTCTGGTAGACCTGCTCGGCGCGGTGATTAGTGCCGAGACGGCGATTGAGCTTGTGCCGGACGTGAAGGCCATCGTAAGTAATGCACCACTTGTTGAAGGCGCGTATTTTGCCGCGCTCGAAGCCGCTGCTGAGGCAACATTGGAAGAGACCGATGCGGCTGCCGTTCAAGCGCGGGAGCTGATCAAAGTTCACGATTAACACCCTCGCACAGGGGTATCCGACGTGGCGTGGCGTAAACGAAAGTGTACCAGACAATGCAAGAAGTAACATTGACAGTGACCCATCCGGTTGGGTTGCATGCACGTCCTGCGAAAGAGTTGTTCCAACAGGCGCGGGCTTTCAAGAGCAAGATCACGATCCAAAATTTGAGCCGCCCAGAAACGAAAGAATTGCCCGTTAGTCCCTTCAACTTGCTCCAAATCGGCGTGAAGCACGGGCACGAGATCCGCCTGCGGGCATCTGGCGAAGATGAGCATGAAGCCATCGCCGCGCTGATAGCACTGGTGCAGGATGACTTCGGCGAGCGCACGGAGGCATCCTGATGCAGCAGGAGTATCGCGGTGTAGGCGGCGCAGCGGGCATCCTGATCGGGCGCGTCTTTGTGTACACGCCGGACCTTGCCCCGGCTGCGTCCGCGCACCCCGCCGATGCGGACCCGGCGGCGGCGTTTGCCCGCTTCGAGCAAGCCCAAAGCACCGCCGCCCGTAACCTCGAACAGCTGGCCGAACGTTTGCAGGCGGCCGGTCACAGCAACGAAGCGGGCATTCTCGAAGCCCAAGCCATGTTTGCCGAAGATCCAACCCTCACCGAACTGGTGCAAGCCCAGCTCGAAGCCGGGCAATCGCTGGCGGCAGCAGTGCAGTCCGCCGCGACCCAGATGCACGACATGCTCGCCGCGCTGGATGATCCCTACCTGCGCGAGCGGGCGGCAGATATGCTCGCGGTGGGCAAGGCGATCCATGCCGTGCTGTACCCTAGCATCTCACCCCTGCACGACCTGCCGCCCGATACGGTGATTGTTGCGCCTGACCTGACCCCCGCCGAAACTACCGAACTGTATGAGCGCAAGCTCTCGGTGGCATTCGTCACGGCGCATGGCGGCAATACGGGGCACACCGCGATTCTCGCCCGTTCGCTCGGCTTGCCCGCCGTAGTGGGCGTGGGTGACGCAGTGTTGCAGCTGGCCAATGCCTCCCCCGTGATTGTAGATGGCAACACCCATAGCGTGATTGTCAATCCTGAGCCAGCAACGCTGGCCACGTACCAGCAACAGCGCACCGACCAAGCGGCAGCACAGGCCCATTATGCCACCCTGCGCGACCTGCCCGGCCAGTTTGCCGATGGGCATGGCGTAGGGCTGTGGGCCAACATCGGGCGCGGCCGATCGCGGAGCAGGCCCGAGCATATGGCGCAGAGGGGATCGGCTTGTTTCGCACCGAGTTCCTGTTTCTAGAGCGCACGACTGCCCCTAGTGAGGATGAGCAGTATGCTGCCTACGGTGAGACGCTAGAGATTATGGCGGGGCGCACGGTGATTATCCGCACGCTTGACATCGGCGGCGACAAGCCCCTGCCCTACCTGCATGTTGCGCCCGAAGCGAACCCCTTCTTGGGGGTGCGGGGGCTACGCCTATGTATGCAGCACACCGACCTGTTTCAGGCGCAGCTGCGGGCGATCCTGCGGGCCGCCCAGCACGGCGATGTGTGGATTATGCTGCCGATGGTTGCGCTACCGAGCGACATTACATGGGCCCGGGCCCAGCTTCGGCAGGCTGCCGCCACGTTGCAGGCGCAGGCCGTGCCCCACCGCACCGATGTGCCGCTCGGCATCATGATCGAAACGCCCGCTGCCGCCGTCACTGTGGATGTGTTGGCGCGTGAGGCCGATTTCTTCAGCATCGGTACGAACGACCTGAGCCAATACACGCTCGCCGTAGATCGGGGGCAAGCCGAACTCTCCGCCCGCTACCCCCACGATACCCTGCCCGTCCTGCGCCTGATCCAGCAAGCGGTGCAAGCGGCCCAGCAAGCCGGCAAGCATATCGGGGTGTGCGGTGAATTGGGCGGCGTGCCTGCGGTTGCACCGCTGCTCGCCGGTATGGGTGTGCAGGAACTGAGCATGTCGCCTGCCTTGATCCCGCCCATGAAAGCCCGCCTGCGCGAGCTGACCTACGCCGAAGCCCACGCTGCCGCCCTGCACGCACTCACTGGCTGATCTGCGTGCCACCTGTCACCTGTCACCCGCCACCTGAAACCCGCCACTCGCCGCCCGCTACCTGATCCCTAGCAAGGAGCCACGCCGCATGAACCCGGAAGAGTTTCGCCGTTTGGGGCACATGGTTGTAGATTGGATTGCCGACTACCGCGCCCGCATCGCCGAATACCCCGTACAGTCGCAAGTTGGGCCCGGCGATATTCGGGCCCAGCTGCCGCCCGCCCCGCCTGATTTGCCGGAGCCGTTTGAGCAGATTCTGGCCGATATGCAGCAGGTGATCGTGCCCGGCTTGACGCATTGGCAGCACCCGCACTTCTTCGGCTACTTCCCCGCCAAC
Organism: Chloroflexaceae bacterium; assembly: GCA_012031225.1. GTDB lineage: Bacteria > Chloroflexota > Chloroflexia > Chloroflexales > Chloroflexaceae > JAAUTZ01. The sequence continues at coordinate 27,464 of JAAUTZ010000011.1, read as the reverse complement.
GCCGAGCTAAGTAGCGTACTCGGCGATTACCTCAGCACTGGCTTGGGCGTGCTGGGCTTGGCGTGGCAATCTAGCCCCGCGATGACTGAAGTGGAGGAGGTGGTGACGGATTGGATGCGCCAGATGCTCGGCCTCTCGGCGGCATGGAGTGGCGTAATCCAAGAATCAGCTTCAACCAGCACGCTCGTAGCATTGCTGTGCGCCCGCGAACGAGCCAGCGATTACGCCTTTGCACGCGGTGGCTTGCAGAGCGTGCCCGCTCCGCTCGTGGTGTATACCTCGCAGCAGAGCCATAGCTCGGTGGCAAAGGCGGCTTTGCTGGCGGGCTTCGGGCGCGAGTATGTGCGGGCTATCGCCACCGACCCAGCGTATGCCCTCGATCCGCAGCAGCTACAGTCCGCCATCGAGCGTGATCTGGCGCAGGGCTTGCGCCCGTGTGCCATCGTCGCCACCATCGGCACCACCACCACCACCGCCCTCGATCCGCTTGAGCCAATCGGCGCACTGGCCCAGCAGCACGGCATCTGGCTGCATGTGGATGCGGCGATGGCTGGCTCGGCCATGATCCTGCCCGAATGTCGCTGGATGTGGGCTGGCATTGAGCAAGCCGATACGCTCGTGCTGAACCCGCACAAGTGGCTCGGCACGCCCTTCGATTGCTCGCTCTACTACGTGCGTGATCCGCACGCCCTGATCCGCGTGATGAGTACCACCCCCAGCTACCTGCAAACCGCCGTAGATATGCACGTCAAGAATCTGCGCGATTGGGGGCTACCGCTAGGGCGACGCTTCCGTGCGCTCAAGCTGTGGTGCCTGATCCGCGAGCAGGGCGTACACGCCTTGCAAGCCCGCCTGCGCCGCGATCTCGCCAACGCGCAGTGGCTCGCAGACCAGATCCGCGCTACCCCGCACTGGCAGATCCTCGCACCGATTCCGCTCCAGACGCTGTGCGTGCGCCACACCCCGCCCATCCTCACGGATTCAGCCGCCATTGATGCCCACACCCGCGCATGGGTCGCCCACATCAATCAATCCGGCGCTGCCTACCTCACCCCCGCCGTGCTCGATGATCGTTGGATGGTGCGCGTCTCGATTGGCGCACTCACCACCGAACAGCCCCACGTTGCCCATCTGTGGCAGGTGATGCAGGCGGCGGTTGCCGCAGCGGATCATTGAGCGTTTGGTAGTTACACCCTCAAATATAATTGAAACGTGTATAACAATCTGTTAAAATACAGGGAGGGATAGAATCATAAAAGATCTTACACCAATACCACAACGATAGAATAAGGGCAAGCTCCGCTCTGCTCTAGAAACGGCGTTTACTATGAAAGTGAGGTTTGCCCATGCTGGCTCACATATTCCATTACCCCTGTTGATCATTATCCCCGCGCTGCTGCTCAGCGTGCTAACAGTGACCTTTACGGGGTGGATCGCCCATCGGCATACGCGCATAGTCTCGCTCGAACTCGCCGACGATCTGCTCACGAGCCGCTTACAACACACCCATGCTCACTTGCACGCTTACCTGTACGAAGCCGATCTTGCCAATCAGTTGACCTATCCGTTTGTTGCCCAGCAACTCCGTGAAGAACAAGCATTGGCTATGCCCCTCATTCGGCAGCACTTTGATGCGCGTCTCGCCGTCTTTCCGCATCTCAATGAGATTAGTGTGACCGTTGTCACCCCTGATGGGGTCCGCGCCTACGCCAACGTCCGCAGTACGTCGCTCATGACCCTGACCACCAGCGTCACCGTGACCTATAGCACCGCCATGACTGCCGCGCAGCTCGCCATCTCATCACCGCTCACCACCACCACCCAGTATCGCCTGCTGCCGAATACGGCTCTGATCCAGCACCACCTCGCACAGCTCCGAGCAGCAGATGGTCCGCAGTGGATGCTGCGTGATGATCGCCCTCAATTGGGGCTGCTGGCGGTTTACGCTAACCCGATCTGGGCTGATGATGGGCAGCTGCTCGGCAGTGTGCAAACCAATGTCTCGCTCCAACGGATGAGTGCGTTTCTCGCTGACATTCGCAGTTCGCCCGATGAATACCTGCTGATCGTTGCCCCCGATGGGCGGCTCGTGGCTGCATCGAGTGGGGTGTACCCTACCACTACCAATATCAATATCCACACCAGCTACGATGCCCTTTTGCAGCCCCTCAGTCGCGGCTTGCAGAGTGGCGCACTGTGTCTGCCGCGCACCGCTCCACAAGCTGCTACAGCGACCAATACCACGCCCTACAGCTTTGTCTTTGCGGGGCAACGTTATCTAGGGCGGGCACTGGCATGTTACGATAATCTTGAGTGGATGATCATTGCTACGCTGCCCGAAGCCACCGTTCTGCCTAGCCCAGCGCGTAGCCCCACGTTGCTGATCTGGCTACTGTTGGGCAGTCTCCTCGCGGCAACCGCAAGTGCCATCTTTGCGGCGGTGTGGGTAGTGCGTCCGCTCCGGCAGCTTGATGTCGCCACCCAGCAGATTGTACAGGGCAACTGGAACTACACGCTCGCCCCAAGCCTGACAACCCGGCGCGACACGCTCGGCAATCTAGGGCGTTCGTTCGAGACAATGGCGCAGCACCTCCAGCAGGCTTTTGCCACAGTTGCCGAGCGCAACACCGCGCTCCGCGAGGAGGTGGCCCAGCATCAGCACACCGCCCAGCAACTCCGCCAGAACCAGCGCATGCTGCAAGGCATTATGGATTATGCCCCTTTTGCAATTGTTGTCTATGATACCGATGCACGCTTTCGCCTTGTGAATGCCTATGCACGCAGCGTGTATCCGCATGCTGAGGGTGAGCTGATTGGGCAACCGCTGCTAGCAGCCCTGTCGCCAGATGGCGATGGCGCACGCTATTTAGCCGAGATGGAGCAAAGCATCCGGACCGGCACGCCCATTGCGGGCGAATTCACAATCTTATTAGCGGATCTTCCGCGCCATTTCACCTACAGTTTTTTTCCCATCTTGGATGAGCACGGACAGGCGGTGCTCCTTGGCGAGATCAATGTAGATATTACCGAACGTTATCACGCCGAGCAAGCCCTGCGCGAGAGTGAGCGGCGTTTCCGCGACACGCTGAAATATGTCCCCGTGTCCATCGCGATTTACACCCTTGAGATGTTGCTGTATGTCAATCCGGCAATGTGCGTGTTGTCTGACTTATCCGAAGCTGAGCTAATCGGTACAAATGTATTTGTGCATTCTTTAGCCACCGAACACGCCGCGATCCAGCAGCATCTTGCCGAGTTGGAGAACAACGCTACTGTGTCCGGTGTATTTCATATGCCGACCAGCGATGGTACGTGTCGGCTAGTTGAAGTCACTACGTCACGTATCACCTACGAAGAGCAACCAGCATATATCAGCCGCGTGATTGACATAATCGAGCGGTTTGAAGCCGAACAAGCCCTGCGCGAGAGTGAGCAACGCCTGCGCGATATATTGGAAAACGCGCCCTTGCCAATCTTCATCCATACCAATCGGCGGGTCAGCTTTGCCAATCAAGCCGCCGCCGATCTGTATGGCTGCCCACGAGAGGAGTTGATTGGGCAAGACTCCTTCGCCCTCGCTATGCCGGAAGAGCATGGACAGATTACCCAGTATATTGAGGATGAGCGCGTCAAGCGTGGAGTCAAAGGTGTGTTTCATATTCGCACCCGACAGGGCGACATTCGCATAGTTGAGTCTAACATGAGCCTCATAACCTATCGTGAACAAGGATCGCTGGTTGTGATCGTTGTGGATATAACCGAGCGGGTTGCCGCCGAGCAAGCCCTGCACGAGAGCGAAAAACGCTTCCGCGAGACGATTGAACACGCACCGCTACCCGTCTTTATGCACGTCAACCAACGGGTGCTGTTTTGCAACCACGCTGCATTGGAGTTGCTCGGCTATAGCCAAGACGAGTTGATGGCGATGAGTATCTGGCAGCTGATCCACCCGGATGATACCGTCAAAGTGCAAAGTCTCGTCGAGACCATCCGCGTCAACCGCTCGGCTATGACTGAGTACCGGCTCCAGACGCGCCACTACGGGGCACGGATCGTTGAGAGCCATACCACCTATCTCTCCTACGATGGCGAGCCAGTGTTGCTGACCATGCTGGTAGATGTGACGGCCCGCCGCCATGCAGAGCGGGCCCTGCGCGATGCCTACACCAATCTGCAAAAACTCAACCAGCAGGTGTATCAGAGCCGCGACGCACTGCGCTCGTTGCTCGATGGCTTGACCGATGCGATTATAATGGTGGATCAGACGGGCATTGTCGTGAACCTGAATAATGCGATGGCGGATCTGTTGCGGCAGCCCGTGAATACACTGGTGGGGCGGCAGTGGCGGGATCTCTGGCAGGCGCACCCCAGCCTTGCTCCACCATACGATCTCTTACAGGTGACACTGAAGACAGATACTCCGCAGCAGGCGCAGGTGCGTGATGCGGGCAACCCCAACCACCCGCGCATCTATCAGATTGCAACTATCCCTGTCACCAGCGAACAGGACCAGAGCAGGCGCGTGATTGTCATTATCACCGATATTACCGAGCAGCTCCAGCTACAGGAGTATCTCGCCCAGACCGAAGCGTTCGCGGCGAATGCGATGCTCGCCGCAAGTGTGGCCCACGAAGTCAATACGCCGCTCCAGACGGTGATGAATGCACTCGCGTTTATTCCGCAAGCCGCGCCGGAGGATCAGGCGCGGCTGATGCAGGCGGCCAGCAGCGAGATCAAACGGGCGGGGCATATCGTGCGCCAGTTCCTCGATCTGTATCGCAAAGGCTCGCAGGAGGTTGATCAGGTAGATGTGAATGCCATTCTGGAGCGGCTGCTGTTGTTGCTCGGCAAGCGCATCAAAGAACAGGGCGTAAGTCTCACCTATACCCCAGATGACCAACAGCCACTGATTCTAGGGCATGCAGACCGCCTGACGCAAGTCTGCCTAAATATTCTCATCAATGCACTGGATGCCATGCTCAAAGGCGGGAGCCTCACCGTGCAGACGGCGGTCGTCAGGATTGATCAGGGGCTGTATGTCGAGGTAATAATTGGCGATACGGGGGCGGGCATTCCCGCTACGGTGCTGCCGCACATCTTCGAGCCATTTGTCACCAGTAAACCTCAGGGCACTGGGCTAGGCTTACCAATTAGTTACCAAATTATTCAGGAGCATCACGGCGGTATTTATGTGCGTAGTGAAGTCAATCTTGGTAGCACCTTCACGATAGTGCTGCCGCTCGATGGAAATCAGTGGAATGCAACCACAACAAAGGAGTCTTTAGATCTATGAAACCCCAAGCACACATCTTGCTTGTTGAGGATGACCACGCCGCCCGCGTCACGCTCGAATTAGGCTTGAAGCAGGCGAACTACCGTGTTACGACGGCGAGCAATGGCTTAGAAGCGATAGATCTGCTGGAGCAGGATACGTTTGCCGTCGTCTTGACGGATCTCGTATTGGGCGATGTGACCGGGCTAGAGGTGTTGTACACCGCCCGCAACCAGCCGTACCATCCGGTGATTATTATTCTCACTGGGCACGGCTCGTTGGAAACGTCGCTGACCGCCTTTCGTAGTGGAGCCTTCGATTACCTGCTCAAGCCGTGTGAGCCGCATGAACTCATTACCCGTGTCGGCAATGCCGTTATGCAGTACAATGAACAGAACCAGATCCGTGCTGCGGCACGCACGCTCTATCGCCAATTGGGTGATGCCCAAGCCGACCAAGCGCATCCGGTTACGGAGATGCAGATGTTTGATCAACCAGTTCACATTGCCAACCTCGTTGTGGGCACGAGCCGCCGCGATGTGAGCCTGAATGGGAAGCAGGTGATGCTCACCCCCATCGAGTATACCTTGTTGCGGTTTCTTGCGATCCGGCCCGGAGTAACTCGTGGCTACACCGAGATTGTGCGGATAACGCATCAGGTGGATACCGACGAAACCGAAGCGCAGATTCTCATTCGCCCGCATATGCACAATCTTCGCAAAAAGATCGAAGGCGATTATCTTGTCACAGATCGCGGTGTGGGCTATCAATTGATTGATCCGAGCCGTGCCCAGCGGTAATCCGAATGCACGCCAGTGCGTGATTGATAGGAGCAATAGGAGTAATAGGTGACATTGCTGCAAGTGCCACAGGTACGCGAACCACACGTAACGAGTGCGGGGGCTGCTGATCTGGTCTTTCAGCACGCGGCAAGTGCGATGCTGATCCTCGATCAGCATGGGCTTGTGCAGGCGATCAATCCCGCAGCGACACGCCTACTGCACGCACTCGCACTGATTCCCGATAGCCTGCTGCGGCAACCGCTAGGGCTACTGCTTGATAGCCGGAGTGCCGCCGCGTGTAGCACCATCTTTGATGCGGCCCGCGCCACGCCAGAGCCGGTGCGCCTGAGCGTACAGCTGCAAGCGAGCGCAACATCCTATCAACCGTGTGAGCTATTTTGCTCGCCGCTGCTGTACCCTGCCCCAATACCGCTTCAGTGGCTCTGTGTGTTGACGCTGGCGGAGCCGCAAGCAGCGACACCCCAACCGCAGCCGCACCCACTGGCGCACCCGACCCCGCCTGCCGCCCCAATCAGCCCCGATGCGGCTGTGCTGTTCTTTGATCGGAGCCTGTGTTATACCCTTGTCGAAGGGGCAGAACGTTTGTGGGGCGGCATTCCCAAAGCGCAAATCGAGCGGCATTTCCTGTGGGAAGTCTTTCCGGCGCAGATTGCCATTACGCTCGAACAAGCCTACCGCGCCGCGCTCAGTGGCACGGTGCAGCACCTCACCCGCTATGTCGGGGAGCGGACCTTCTTCGTCTACGTTTTACCGGTGCGGAATAAGCAGGGGCAGGTAGTCGGTGGAATGGACGTGACCTTCGATGCGAGTGAGCAGGCGCGGCTCCAGCTCGCCCTTGCCCAGCGCACGGCGGAGCATCGGATCTTGCTGCGGGCAGTAGAGCAGAGTTCTAGCTCGATCATCATCACCAGCAGGGAAGGGCAGGTCGAATATGTCAATGCCAAATTCTGCGAAGTGACTGGCTATACCCCTGACGAAGTGCTAGGGCAGAATCCGCGCTTTCTCAAATCGGGGGCAATGTCGCCGGATGAATACCGCCAGATGTGGGAGACGCTGCTGTCCGGGGGGCAGTGGCATGGCGAGTTTCACAATCGGCGCAAAGATGGCAGCATGTTCTGGGAGCTGGCCGCCCTCTCGCCAATCACCGATGAACACGGCGCAGTGACGCATTACCTCGCCGTGAAAGAAGACATTACCGCACGCAAGCAGATGGAAGAACATCTCATCGAGAGCTTGTCCCTGCTGCGGGCGACAGTTGAGTCCACCTCCGATGGCTTGATGGTGCTGGCGGATAGTGGCAACATGATTCTCGCCAATCGGCGCATGAGCGAGATCTGGGGCTTGCCGCACACATGGGAAGAGACCTACACGGCAGAGCGTATTTTCGCCTATATTGAGCCGTTGCTCCAAGATGCCGAACCGCTCCGCGTCACGTTGGCGCATCTGGCCGAGAATTTCACCGATACGGCGAATGGGCTGTTTGTGCTGCACAGCGGGCAGATCATCGAATACACGGCTACGCCCTATACCGTGAATACGCATGTGTTGGGGCGGGTGTGGAATTTCCGCGATGTGACCAGCCAACGCCAGACCGAGATGAGCCTGCGCGAGAGCGAAGCCCTGCTCTCGACGATCTTTCATGTGGTGGATGTGGGTATAACTATGACGGATGAGAAAGGCCTGTTCGTCCTAGTCAACCCTTCCTTTTGCCGCACCTTCGGCTATACTGAGCAAGAGTTGATCGGGCAATCCTTCACCCTGATGCTGCTCGCCGCAACCCACGCCGACGTGCTAGACTTGTATCAGCGGGGGCTACGGGGCGAGGCGAATGCGCCGAGCGAGTGGCAGATGCTGCACAAAGATGGGCATCTCCTCACGATGCTCGCCACCTTCGGGCTGATTACCCGCGCCGATAATCGGCTCTACACCATTGTCACCCTCACCGATATTACTCCGCGCAAGGACTACGAACTCGCTTTGCAGAAGAGCGAAGAACGCTATCAGGTCCTTGCCCGCCAGAATGCCCGCCTGTTTGCTGCTGCCCGCCGCCGTGCAGATGAAGCCGAGACGCTGTATGAGGCTTCGGCGGTGATTACGGCGAGCCTGAATCAGGCTGAGACGCTGAACCGGATCTTGGATCAGTTGGTGCGCGTTGTGCCCTACAGCAGCGCATCGGTGCAGCTACGCGAGGGCGACGTATCGGTCGTGATTGCTGGGCGCGGCTTTAGCGATGTGGCACAGGAGCTGGATGCCCGCTACCTGATCACCGATGGGACGGTGAATTACATCGTCTATCGGGAACAATGCCCGCTTTTGCTGGCGGATGCCCGTGAGGGCAAGAGCTTTTTCCAGAGACCGAGTGCCGAGATTCGTTCGTGGCTAGGGCTACCCTTGATTATTCGCGGCGAGGTGATCGGGATGCTCACCCTCGACCACCATACGGCGGGGTACTTCACCGAGAAACATAGCGCACTCGGCATGGCATTTGCCAATCAGGTGGCGATTGCTCTAGAGAATGCCCGCCTATTTGAGCGGATGCAGCATCTTGCCTCTACCGATGCTCTGACGGGGCTGTGGAATCGAGGCCATTTCTTCGATCAAGCTCAGCGGGTCTTTACCGGTGCCCAAACACAGCACACCGATCTCACGGTGATCCTTATGGACATTGACAACTTCAAATGGGTCAACGATACGTTTGGGCATATCGCGGGCGATGAGGCCCTCCGCACAGTCGCCCAGAAATCCCGCTCGATGATGCGTGGAACCGACCTGATCGGCCGCTACGGTGGCGAGGAGATCATCACGCTGCTCCCACACACCGATGCTAGCCTTGGCTATCGCATTGCTGAACGCCTGCGCGTAGCTCTCGCCCGGACGATGATCCATACTGATCAGGGGACACTCTCCCTCACCGCCAGCTTTGGCTTGGCAATCTATACGCCCGATGATAAGGATGCTAATCTCGAAACGGTGATAGATCGCGCCGACCGTGCGTTAGCATTTGCCAAGCGGAGTGGCAAAAATCGGGTGGTGGCGTGGTCGCCGGAGATGATCTTGCCAGAGATGCCCCAGTTTTCGGGCGCGAATCAGCAGACGTTCCAACGCCGCGCTGAGGCGATCTTGCGGGTTTCGACACGGCTCAACACCAACCTCGACCTGCCGACACTGCTTGAGACGATCTGCAAAGAAACGCTCCGCTCGATTCGCGTCAATGTCGCTTCAATTCACTTCTACGAGCCTGAGCGTGACGTGCTGAAACTGGTCGAAATTGTGGGCGTTCCGACGGAGTACAAGAAGCAAGTCCAGCCGTTCCCAATGCCTATCTATCGCGGGCTACACGGCAATGCGCCAGTGATGGTTATTCCTGATCTGCTCGATGCAGCCGAATTTCCCAACACGCCGCTCTACCGCCAGTACGATCTGCGTACTTTTGCAGGGGCAACGATGTATCACGCGGGCAAGTTGATTGGCGTGCTGGGGATTGGCACACGCAATGCGGTGCATTCGTTCAAGCCCGATGAGCTGGAGTTGTTGCGGGTCTTGGCTGAACAGGCCGCGCTAGCGATCAACAATGCGCGGCTGTTCTCGGATCTGAGTGATGCCTACACCGCCACGCTGCAAGGCTGGGCGCGAGCCGTGGATCTGCGCGACCACGACACGGCCGCGCATTCCTTCCGCGTGACGGAAATGACGGTGCGGCTAGCGCAAGCGATGGGCATCGGCGAGCCGGAACTCACCCACATTCGGCGCGGGGCCCTGCTGCACGATGTCGGCAAGCTGGGCGTACCGGATCGGATTCTGCTCAAGCAGGGTGCACTCGATGATGACGAGTGGGCTGCTATGCGCCAACACCCACAGTATGCCTACGATCTGCTCTACCCGATTACCTTCTTGCGCCCCGCGTTGGATATTCCGCACTACCACCACGAACGCTGGGACGGCAGCGGCTATCCGCATGGGCTACAGGGCCCGCAGATCCCGCTTGTAGCCCGCATCTTTGCGGTGGTGGATGTTTGGGATGCGCTGTGCTTTGATCGCCCGTACCGTAAGGCATGGCCCGAAGCGCAGGTGCGGAACTATTTGCGGCACAACGCGGGCGTGCTGTTCGATCCTGAGGTGGTGGCGATGTTCTTTCGTATTCTCGAACATCATCACACCAATCTGCCGGACGTGTGGTAGCACCACACCAATCTGCCAGACGTGTGGTAGCACCGCTTGGGTGGGACTGTGCGTGGGGATCGCTGCTACCGCCGGAAGGTCGGTGCATTGGCGGCATACAGCGGCGCAGCACCGGCGGCATAGCGGCGGATGTTCTCACAGTAGATGCGGGCCACGCCCGCGTGAAACGCATC
>JAAUTZ010000011.1:7503-16937 GCA_012031225.1 Chloroflexaceae bacterium | reverse complement strand
CTGTGCGTGGGGATCGCTGCTACCGCCGGAAGGTCGGTGCATTGGCGGCATACAGCGGCGCAGCACCGGCGGCATAGCGGCGGATGTTCTCACAGTAGATGCGGGCCACGCCCGCGTGAAACGCATCGGTGACACCAGCGATATGCGGCGTAGCCAGCACATTTTGGGCAAAGAGCGGGTGCGTCGGATCTACTGGCTCTTCCCAGAATACATCCAGCCCCGCGCCAGCAATGTGCCCGCTTTGCAGGGCCGCCAGCAGCGCAGCGTGATCCACCAAGCCGCCCCGCGCCACGTTGATCAGGTATGCGCCGCGAGGCATTGCGGCAAGCGCGGCGGCATTGATCATGTGGTGGTTGGTTTGATCGTAGCGTGCGGCGAGGATGACATAATCCGCATCGGCGAGCGCGGTGTGCAGCTCGGCAGGGCTGTAGACCTGCGTGATGCCGGTTGCGGGCGGTGCGCCCTGCGCCGGATTAGCTCGCACCGCCGTGAGGCGCACCCCAAAGGGCGCAAGCCGTTGGGCTAGCTCTACGCCGATCCCGCCTAGCCCAACGATGCACACGGTTTTGCCGAGCAATGCCTGCCCGCGGGGGGTAAACCACTGGCGTTGCGTTAAGGCGTGGCGGGCAGCATCAAGTTGGCGCGAGAGGGCCAGCAGCAGCAGCAGTGTATGCTCTGCCACCGATTGGGCGTTGCCCGATTCGACACTTGGCACACGCGCCACCCACACGCCGAGTTGGGTCGCCGTCGCAAGATCCACGCCCTCCAGCCCCACCCCGATCTGCTGCACCAGCCCGAACGTGCCCTGCCGTAGCACCGTTGCGTCAATCTTGGTCATAAACGGGGTGATAATGTCTACCCCTTCCAGATGATCGAGGATCGCCTCTGGCGCACAGGTGCTGCACTCGTGTTCGTGCAGCGTTTCGGCGATCATCCGGCGGGCTTCAGGCATCCCTTGATTGCAAAAGAGGATGTGCATAGGGCGGCCTACTGTGCTACGCTTGGTGGCGACTGCGCCAGCAGCACCAGCGAACGCCCCGCGAGTGGGTACACCTGCCCTGAGCGCAGGGTCAGCGGGCTAGCGTGGGTGGCTGTCACCGTATCTACCAGCACCTGCCACGTTGCGCCTTGAATGGCGGGCGGTACGCGGAAATCAATCCGCTCGTAGAAGGCATTTACCAGCAGCAGCAGCACATCATCGTAGAGCCGTCGCCCGCGCGCGTCCCATTCGTTCATCGCCTGCCCATTCATAAGCATGCCAAAGCAGCGTGTATGGGGGTTGCCCCATTCATCGCCAGTCATCTCATCGCCATCAGAGCGCACCCAGATAATATCACGCAGGTTGCTGCCCAGCACCTCGCGCCCCTGAAAGTAGCGTCGCCGACGCAGGACGGGGTGGTGTTTTCGCAAAGCCACCACGCGGCGCGTGAAGTAGAGCATCTCGCGCCCCAGATCATCGAGGTTCCAATCGATCCAGCTAATCTCGTTATCTTGGCAGTAGGCGTTGTTGTTGCCGCGCTGGGTGCGCCCGCGTTCGTCGCCCGCAAGCAGCATCGGCACGCCCTGCGAAAAGAACAGCGTGGCCATAAAGTTCCGCATCTGGCGGGCCCGCAGGGCGAGAATCTCTGGGTCGTCGGTTTCGCCTTCAGTGCCACAGTTCCAGCTATTGTTGTGGTTGTCGCCGTCGCGGTTGCCTTCGCCGTTCGCATCATTGTGTTTGTCGTTGTAGCTCACCAGATCGCGCAAGGTGAAGCCATCGTGTGAGGTGACGAAATTGATGCTGGCTGAGGGGCGGCGGCCATTGTGCTGGTAGAGATCGCTGGAACCAGCAAGGCGGTAGGCAAACTCCCCTGCTTGGCTCTCGTTGCCCTTCCAGAAGCTCCGTATATTGTCGCGGTATTTCCCGTTCCACTCCGACCAGAGCATGGGGTAGTTGCCGACTTGGTAGCCATCGGGGCCTACGTCCCATGGTTCGGCAATCAGCTTGACTTGCGAGAGGATCGGGTCTTGGTGGATGATCTCGAGAAATGAAGCTGACGAATCCGGCATGTCGTTTGCACCGCGAATGAGCGTGGTGGCCAGATCGAAGCGGAAGCCATCTACGTGCATCTCGGTGACCCAGTAGCGCAAGCTATCCATAATGAGTTGCAGCGTGCGTGGGTGCAGCACGTTCAAGCTATTGCCGGTGCCCGTGAAATCCATATAGTAGCGCGGATTGTCATACACCAGCCGATAGTAGGTTGGGTTATCTATGCCGCGCAGCGAGAGTGTCGGGCCTTGGTGGTTGCCCTCAGCGGTATGATTGTAGACCACATCGAGGATGACTTCAATGCCCGCCGCGTGCAAGGCTTTGACCATTGACTTGAACTCGCGCACCTGCTCGCCGGGGTTGCCTCCCGCTTGGCTGTAGCGAATGTCAGGTGAGAAGAAGTTGAGCGTGCTGTAGCCCCAGTAGTTGCGTAGCCCGCGATCCACAAGGAAGCGGTCATCGGTGAAATGATGGACGGGCATTAGCTCCACCGCCGTCACGCCGAGCGATTTGAGGTAGTCAATCACGCTCGGCGAAGCGAGGGCCATATACGTCCCGCGTAACGGTTCGGGCACTTCCGGGTTGAGGTAGGTAAAGCCTTTGACGTGTAGCTCGTAGATTACGCTATCGTTCAGCGGGGTGCGTGGATGGTGGTCATCATCCCACGGGAAGGCTGCATCCACCACGACACAGCGCGGCACAAACGGCGCACTGTCGCGGTTATCATAGGCGAGGTCGGTCATGGCATCGCCGATCCGGTAGCCGAAGGCTGCATCGTTCCAATCAATCACGGCAGTGAGGGCTTTGGCATACGGATCAACCAGCAGCTTCTTGGGGTTGAAGCGCAACCCGTGTTCGGGATCGTAAGGCCCATACACGCGGTAGCCATACAGCTGGCCCGGCTTGAGAAATGGGATGTAAACGTGCCACACATCGTCGGTCTGTTCGGGCATCACGATGCGGGCAGACTCGAAGGGTGCATCCGTGCTATCGAATAAGCACAGCTCGACGCGGCTCGCATTCTCGGAGAAGAGCGCAAAGTTGACCCCCGACCCGTCCCACGTTGCGCCGAGCGGGTAGGGTTTGCCTGCCCAGACCGTCGTAATCGTGGCGTAGGCGTGGTCATCTTCGCTATAGATCAACCCGATGTTGTGCGGCTCGAAGCCTTTTGGCCAGCGCGTGCGGCTATCGTAGCGAGCGGCGCGGAGATTGGCCCGGTAGAGGTTGGACTCGCGCAGATCGGCTCCGCGCAAATCAGCCCCGCGCAAATCAGCATCTTGCAGATTGGCGCGGAGCAAGGATGCATCATCGAGGTGGGCTTGGAGCAGGTTGGCTCCGCGCAGATCGGCTCCTTGCAAATTGACCCGCCGTAGGCTGGCACTGACGAGTGAGACATTCAGCAGCACTGCCGCACTGAGGATCGCTTGATCGAGGGTGACAGTATCCATCTGGGCCCGGCGCAGATCGGCGCGGTGCAGGTTGCTCTGGCGCAGGTCGGCTCCCGATAGTAGGGCTTGGCTGAGGTCAGCTTCGGTCAGATCAGCTTCCGTCAGGGTCGCATTCGTCAAGTTCGCACGGCTCAAGTTGGCTGCACCAAGCAGGCTTGCCGTCAAGTCGGCGCGGCGCAAATCAAGCCCTTCGAGGTTGGCATGGTGCAGATCAGCTTGGGCAAGGTTCAGAGCCGTATCCGGCAACTGCTCCTGCAACAACACAAGCACATCGGCGCGGTCAAGCGTGGTCATTTAATCCTCCTGTTTAGGCAGTGGCGGGGCAGTGTCGCCCCATAGCACAGCGGCAATCTCTGGCGATACCGTAATCGTATAATGGCGGCGTTGGAGGGTTACGCCATAGGCGGGCGAGGTTTCAGCAATCGTAAATTGGGCATCGGGCACGAGTTCGTTGGCTTGCAGGTAGCGCATCAATTCCATGTCTTCTTCGGCTTCTTCGAGCACGCGGCGCACGGTGAAGATGGTGTGCAGGGGCGCGGCATCGAGCCGCGTTGTGCCGCCGTAGCTGGGGCTGGCACGGCCCGGAATTGGGTTCCCGTGCGGGCAGGTCTGCACATCGCCTACAGCCCGCTCGATGTAGGTGGTCAAGGATGGCGAGAGCGCATGCTCCATACGCACCGCTTCCTCGTGGAGCAGGTACCACGGCATATGCAACACATCGGCGAGGAACCGTTCCAGAATGCGATGCCGCCGCACCACCCCTTCCGCGAGCGGGTAGCCGGTGGCAGTCAGGGCGATCTCACCGCGCTCGTTGCGGGTGATATACTGCTTCTCCTCCATTTGGCGCACAAGATGGGTCACTGTCGGGGGCTGTACGCCCATCCACCGCGCAAGGCGAGCGGCGATGATTGGTTCGTCGCGGGCATTGAGGTAGTAGATAACCTCTAGATACTCCCGCTCTTTCTCAGTCGGCCCAGCGGTGCTAACAAGATGTCGGCGGCGGGGATGCGAACGGGGTTGTTTCTCAGTCGTCTCGTGCGCCATGTGCACTTCCTTTCTCGCTCGCGGAACGCTGTTGGGTTGGATCGGGTAGGTCGGCTGCACGTTGAAACAGGTATGCGATCATGCTACTAGTATAGCGCAGATTAGGCGGTGTGGCAATTGCCGGACACCGTGCGCCGAAACTGGTATACTGGAATAAGAACTTGGTGTCACGCGCAGCAGAGGAGGATTGTATGTTTCGTCGTCCGCAACCTATTTCGCCCCAAGCTGGACAAGAGTCGGTGTGGGATTACCCGCGCCCGCCGCGCCTTGAACCAACTGCGCGGCACATTCAGATCATCTTCAATGGCGTAACGCTGGCTGATACGCGCCGAGCGTTGCGCTTGCTGGAGACAAGCCACCCGCCAACGTATTACCTGCCCCCGGCCGATCTTCAGATGCAGTACCTCACCGCTACACCGCGGCGTTCGTTCTGCGAATGGAAGGGGCAAGCGCTCTACTACACGGTGCAGGTAGGCGACAAAATGGTGGCAGATGTGGCTTGGTATTATCCACTCCCGACGGATGCCTATGCCGCAATCAAAGATTACGTCGCATTCTATGCCGCCCCGATGGATGTGTGCTATGTGGATGGCGAAGTGGTGCAGCCACAGCCGGGCGGCTTTTATGGCGGGTGGGTCACCGCCGACATCGTGGGGCCCTTCAAAGGGGGCCCCGGCAGCACGGGTTGGTAGGCGCAGGCCCGGGGTTACTGGGCTGGATCAGCCTGTGCCACCTGATTGCGCCCGCGCTGTTTTGCCGCCTGCACTGCGCTCTCGACAGCGTACAACAACTGCACGAGCGATGTGCCAGAGGGGTGGGTTGTGGCAACCCCTAGCGAGGCGGTGATCTGTTCGTGCGGTTCGAGGAGCGCAAGTGCTTGGCGTAGCTGCTCCGCTTGTTGGATGGCATCGCCTCCAGTAGTGTTGGGCAACACGACGGCAAAATCATCAACTCCAAGGCGGCACGCGAAGTCGGTGACGCGGAGCGTGTGCCGCAGCAGATCGCCCACCCGGACCAGCATCTGATCGGTGGCACGCGAGCCGTACTGCTCGGTGTAGCGGGCAAAATGATCGAGTTCAAAGCGGATCACGCTGATCGGTTGGCGATTGTATTGGCTTCGGTCAACCTCGCGCTGAACCAGTTCGTTGAAGTATTGCCGATTGAACAAGCCGCTCACTGGGTCTACAATACTCTGCATATAAAGATTGGTATGCTCTTGTAAACAGGCAAATGTCAGGGCGAGCAGGTTGCAGGTGGTATCAACGATGCTAGCAAGGCGCGGGTTATCGCGGAGGCTATCGGCGGGGTAGCGCAGGTGCAGCACGCCGAATACAAACGACGTTGTGCTGATTTGCGCGCAGATTGTATCTAGGCTTGCTTCCGGCTCTGCCATACGGCCCATGCGACAACACCGGCGGCTAGGATCGCTGGCGGGGCATTGGTAGAGTTGCTGTAGGCCCATCACCGAACAGCTCTGCGGCGTGAACATCTGCGGTTCGTCCCAGATATAGAGCGGCGCACTGACTGTGAGCAGTTGGTTGAGGATCGCATCGTAGCGATAGAATGCGATGGCTTTGGTTTCAAACAAGGTATACAGCAGGGGCAGGATGCTCTCCCAGAAATCATCGCCGGAGCGGCTTGCAAGCCAACTGCGCCAATCTGATTGAGCAGGTGGAGTTGCTGGTTGCGCCGTTCGAGCTGGCGCACACTGTCGCGGAGCATGAGGTGGGTCTGGACGCGGGCTAGCACTTCGGCACTCTGGAAGGGCTTGGTAATATAATCTACGCCGCCCATCTGGAACGCCCGCAATTTGTCCTCAAGGCTATCGAGCGCACTGATGAAGATGATCGGGATGGGGGCGGTTGCCGTGTTGTGCTTAAGCTGCTTGCTGATCTCATAGCCACTCAGATCGGGCAGCATAATATCGAGCAGGATCAGGTCAGGCGGTTCGCTGGCTATGGAGCGCAGGGCGCGGGCCCCGGTTGCGGCAGTGCGGATCGTGTAGCCGTAGTCGGCAAGGATGCGGCTGAGGAGGTTGAGATTGTCGGGGGTATCATCCACGATCAGGATGGTGCCCCACACGGGCTGGGCTAAGTCCGCTCCATACGCTTCGGGGGGGATGGCTTTCGGTTGCTCAGCAGCGGGTGGCGCGGCGGCGGCGGCGGCGGCGGATTGCAGCGCGGTTTCGACATATTGCACGAGATCATTGATCATGAAGGGTTTGGCAAGCCACGGCACATGTGCCAATTCAGGGTGCTGTTGGCGTAGGGTAGCCGTTGGGGTGAGCGCACTCGCAAAGATCACCGGAATAGCTTGCTGGTCTGGGGTGGCTTGCAACTGCTGGTAGACACTGAAGCCGTCCATATCGGGCAGCATCATATCAAGGATAATCAGGTTAGGCGGGGTTTGGCGGACTTGGTGGAGAGCCTCAGCTCCTGATGAAGCTGTAACAACCCGGTAGCCGCGCCGATTGAGCACAACGCTCAGCAGGTGTAGGTTGGGCAAGGCATCATCTACAACGAGGATAATCTGGGTGTTCATAGGTATTGCTCTTCAGGGGCTGATACCGGTGTTAAGTAGGGCTGTAAGATCAGTTCCAGTGCATCATAGTCATGCTGTTCGAGCGCGGTTGTGAGGCGGGCAAAGAAGGCGGGCTGGCTGGTTTGGAAGGGCGCAAGCAGCTCGTGGATCTGGTAGATCAAGCCGCGCTCAAGGGTAGCCTGCATGCGGGTTGCCCACCCTACGGGCAAGCATGCGAGATCGGGGGCGGGATTGGCCTGTGGCAGATCTGGTGGTGTAGGGATAGGCGTGTGGGCCGGCGTAGCCAGAGCAGGGGGCGCAGGCGTAAGGTCGGCGGGTGGTTCTGAGGGGGCAATTTTGGCAGCAGGCACAAATGTTACGCCGAGCTGTTCCTCTAGCATCCGATACAGATCGCACAAGAGAAATGGTTTCTGCAACAGGGCGTTGCAGCCCAGCGGCTGGAGGGTATGCAGATCTTGATCAACGACGCTGGCGGTGAGGGCGACAATCGGGATGTGGGCCCACGCGGGCACGGCCCGGATCTGCTGAACGGTGGTCTGTCCGTCCATAATGGGCATCCGTATATCCATCAAGATCAGGTCGGGCTGGGAGAGAGACATAAGAATCAAGGCATCGGCTCCATTCGTGGCAGAGCTAGTCTGGAAGCCGATGTGGTTCAGGGCGGTGCAGATCAGCTGCAAGTTGTCGGGCTGATCTTCCACCACGAGGATCTCGTAGGAGGGCTGATCGGGGGCAAGGACATGCCAGCCATTAGGGAGTGCGATTAGGGCTAGGGTGGGTTCTTCAGCGCGTTGGAGCGGCAGATCAAACCAGAAATGACTACCAACGCCAACCTTGCTCTCGACGTGCAGCGTGCCGCCCATAATCCGCACGAGTTGATCGCTGATCGCCAACCCCAGCCCCGTACCACCCGACTGTTGCTTGCCGCTAGCCGTCTGCATAAAGGCTTGGAATAGATGCGGCATGTCGCTCGCGGCAATCCCGCTGCCGGTATCGCGCACGCTGAAGCGCACCCATACGTCGCTCTGGGCTGAGCCGTTTGGATCAGGGGGGGCAATGGGGGTGACAGCGAGGATAATGTGCCCGCGCTGGGTAAACTTGACCGCATTGGCGAGCAGGTTGATCAACACCTGTTGCAGTTTGGTCTGATCGGCAATGATGGTCTGCGGTATGGCTGACGATAGGTCAAAGCGTAGCTCTAGGTGCTTCTCGCGGGTGCGGAGCAGAAACATCTGCTCTAGCTCGCCTAGCGTAGATATAAGGTTGAAAGGCGTATCCGAGCGGGTGGATTGACCCGCTTCGATCTTGGCAAGGGTTAGCACATCGTTGATCAGATGCAGCAGGTGTTCCCCACTACGGTTGATCGTCTTGAGGTACGCTACGTGCTGGGTAAGCACACCTTGATCGTAGAGCATCACTTGGGTGAAGCCCAGAATGGCATTGAGCGGGGTCCGCAGTTCGTGCGACATATTGGCAAGGAAGTTGCTCTTGGCGCGGTTGGTGGCTTCGGCTTGATCGCGGGCTGCCCGCAGCTCAAGTTCTTCGCGTTTGCGCTCAGTAACATCTTGGATCGAGCCATACAGGTGGGTGATCGTGCCGTTGGTGTAGCGTGGCTGGGAATTCAAACGGACATACCGTCTGTGCCCAGTTGCGGTGATGAACGGCACTTCGACATCATACGGGATGCCGTCTTCGCGCAGGCGCGTGTAGAGTTTGGTGAACATCAGGCGGGTGTCTTCAGAAAAGAAGAGCAACCCACTCGCAATAGTCATAACCGTGCCTTCGGGCACTCCGAGAACCTGACAGGCGACGGACGAGAGCGTGACCTGTTCGGTGGCAAGGTCAATTTCCCAGCCGCCGACCTGTGCCATGCGCTGCACCTCCTGCATTTGCAGCGTTAGCGATTGCAGCCGCGCTTCGGCATGCTTGCGCTCGGTAATATCGGTGGCAACGCCCGCAATGCCGTATAGCTCACCGCTGGGAGTAATCAACGGGAATTTGACATCAAGATGCGTCCGATCCCCGTTACGGGTTGGGACGGTTACTTCTTCAGTGACGATGCTGCGGGTGCGGATAACAGCGTTGGCTTGTTCATTCCATACCTCCGTTGCATCGTGGACTAGGAAGTCGTGGTCGCGCTTCCCGATAAAATCTTCAACCCGCGCAAAGCCCATCTGAACCGCCATGTATTGGTTGCCGAGCGTGTAACGACCCTCAAGGTCTTTGGCATAAATGGCGATGGGGGCATTATCGAGAAAGGCTTGGAAGAGAGCCTGCTGCTGGCGGAGTTCGGCGGTGCGCTCGGCGATGCGCTGCTCTAGCTCTTGGTTGAGCTGAGCCAGCGCGGCTTGATTGGTTTCGGCGATGTGCAG
>JAAUTZ010000011.1:0-7403 GCA_012031225.1 Chloroflexaceae bacterium | reverse complement strand
CATTATCGAGAAAGGCTTGGAAGAGAGCCTGCTGCTGGCGGAGTTCGGCGGTGCGCTCGGCGATGCGCTGCTCTAGCTCTTGGTTGAGCTGAGCCAGCGCGGCTTGATTGGTTTCGGCGATGTGCAGCGTGCGCTGGAATGATCGCACCAGCAGCACTATCGCAAATACGAGTCCCCCGCCAATAATAGACTGCACAAACCACAGCAGGAAGAGCCACCCATCGGTGTACATCCGCGCATCGAGGCGGGTGGGGATGATGAGCCACTCGGCGGTGAAGCCCCAGAAGATGATGCCCATCGTAAGCACAGTAAGCAGCCACACGACCAGCGCAGCACGCATATTCAGCACGAGTGCAGCAACCACAACAAAGACCAGCAGATAGATGCGCCCAATGCCGGGTACACCATTGTTAATCAGCCAGAATGAGCCGGCTACATAGAGGATGGTGAGCAGGGCCGCGGCACGGGTATGGTAGCGGATGTTGAGCGTAAAGGCACTGGCCCAGCAGCTGAATAGCAATAGGGCCGAGAACAGCGTGCCGATCACGGATTGGTGGCTCAGGGTGATCCAGAAGGCGTACACAAAGATTGGTGCAAGCACCCAGAAGATCACCCGCATCGCCCGCAGCAAGGCTTGTTCGCGCCATGTGCGAGATGTAGTGGTCGCGTGGAGAAGATTAGCCATTGGACAAGTTCATTGGGTATCCTACCGCTAGATTACGTGCAAACGTGAAATTTTGCAAACATAGAAATTTATTTCATTGTACAGAGTAATAGAGCGCGATGCAAGCCAACTTTGATAGTTTCCCACTTGCATTATGTTGTTTGGAGCAAGGTCTGCTATACTAATAAACAGCGGTGCTTGGCTGCATACCATAGCCAGCAACGAATGCCGCTAAGGAGCGCAGAATAATGCCTAATGTAACTGCTATCCCAGACACTGCACCGATCTGGGCGGCCTTGCGGACGCGCCTGCTGGCCCTCTCGCCACGCGCCTTCGAATACTTCGCGGGCGATCTGCTCACCTATCTTGGGCTACACGAGGTACGGGTGACGCGCTATGTGGGCGATGCTGGGCTGGATGCAGAGGCCGTGCTGGATATGGGCCCGTTTCGCATCCCGACTGCTGTGCAAGTCAAACGCTACCGCAAGAACGTGCTCCGCCCCGACATAGACCGGTTTGTGGGGGCCCTCTCGCCACGCTACGCACACGGCATCTTTATCACCAATGGGCAATTCTCGAAGGGCGCACGCACCAAGCTGAATGATCCTGTGCCGCACATTCACGGGATAGATGGCGATCAGATCATCCACTTGATGCTGCACTACCAGATCGGCGTAGTTCCAGATGAACACGCGCTAGCGACGCTCGTGCTGGATGAACGCTACTTTGCCGATTTTGAGAGCCGCGCACACCCCAGCAGGCTAGCCGAGCAGCCTGATCAAGGCTACCACGTTGCGCCCGCACCAGAGCCAGAGCCGCCCGATCTGATCTCGGTACGGGCACTGGCCTATGCGCTGCGGGTAGATCCGAACACGATCCGTGATTGGGTAGCGGCGGGCAAGCTCAGCCCCGATCAGACGATCCAGCGCGGCAGCCACACCACCTATGCCTTTCGGCGCGAACGGGTTGAGCTGCTCCGCACTGAGCTAGGCTTGGCCGAGCTGCCGCAGGATGCGGTCCAGTGGCGGCAGGCGTTCCTCGCATTTATGGGCAGCGAACGGCTGACCAAATCCTACAAGCCGGTGCTGTTTAAGGCGATTGTGGCCACGCTTGACCGCAACGGGCAGGCCCAGATGGCAGCGGTGGCGCAGGCGTTTCGGGCCTTTTATGTGCAGCGCAAGCAGGCCGGGTTGCCGCCTGAATACAACAGCCCGCTCGCTGATGATCCGGCGGCGGTGAGCGATGCGGCGGTGCAGGCATTGATCGAGAAGTACCCGCTGGATCGCTTCCTCATCCAGCAATTGATGCACTATGATCGGGATGCCGGGCTAATCCAGTTCCACCCGACGCTGTGGGCAAGCCTGCGCTACGCCGATATGCTCGATGCGTTGGCGCGGGCCGATGAGCAGATCGCCCGATATTATGGCCGCCACGCCGCACCCTAGACAGGATGCACCGCAACTCTGCGAGAACGTGTATAATATGGTTACGAAAACATTCACTCCACCCCCCATCCATAATGGCGCGTGCGCCCTAAGAAGAGAGGACACCACCATGATCAAGGTTGATACACGCTCCCCCGCAGCGATGCGAGGTGTGCCGTGCAGGTAACATTCTTTATCACCTGCTTTAATGACACGCTCTTTCCCGAAGTTGGGCAAGCAACAGTGCGTGTGCTGGAACGGCTTGGACATACCGTAGATGTGCCGCTTGAGCAGACCTGCTGCGGGCAGATGCACTTCAATACGGGCTACCAATTGGAAACCATCCCACTTGTGCGGCGTTTCGTGGACGTGTTCCGCGATGCCGAAGTTGTCGTGGGCCCTTCGGCTTCGTGCTTGGGCATGATCCGCGAATTCTACCCGCGTGTGGCGGAAGTTGCCGATGATGCCCGCCTTGCCGACGAAGTGCGCCTGCTGCTCCCACGCATCTACGAATTGACCGAATTTCTCACCGACGTACTCAAGGTCGAGGATGTAGGCGCGTACTTTCCGCACCGAGTCACGTACCACCCCACCTGCCACTCGTTGCGGGTGCTGCATGTCGGGGATCGCCCGACGCGCCTGCTGCGGGCGGTGCGTGGGATTGATTTTGTTGAGCTGCCGGAAGCCGAAGGCTGCTGTGGCTTTGGTGGTACGTTTGCGATCAAGAATGCCGATACATCTATTGCGATGCTCAGCGATAAGCTGCGGCATGTGTTGGATACCCGCGCAGAGGTGCTCGTCGCCGCCGATACCTCGTGCCTGATGCACATTGGTGGAGCCTTGAGCCGCCAGCGTACTGGGGTTCGCACGGCCCATATCGCTGAGATTCTCGCTAGCACAGAGGAGCGAAACTAACCATGTCAACAGTCTACATTCCCATGCTGTCCTTCACCGATGCCGCCAAGACGGCCCTTGCCGATACCCAGCTACGGCGCAACTTGGGCAAAGCCACGCAGACCATCCGTACCAAGCGGGCTGAAGTTGTTCATGAGATGGAGGATTGGCAGGGCTTGCGCGAAGCGGGGCGAGCGATCAAAGAGCGCACCCTGCGCCACCTTGATCACTATCTGCTGGAACTGGAGCAGGCCGTGCAACAGGCGGGCGGGCACGTTCACTGGGCCCGCGATGCCGCCGAAGCCTGCCAGATTGTGACGCGCTTGGTGCAGCAGCACGAGACCTCCGAAGTGGTCAAGGTGAAGTCCATGACGACTGAGGAGATTGGCTTGAATGAAGCCCTCGCCGAAGCCCAGATTACCGCGTTTGAAACTGACCTCGCCGAGTTGATTATCCAACTGGCGAACGAGAAATCATCGCACATCCTTGTGCCAGCGATCCACAAGAACCGCTCGGAGATCCGCGAGATCTTCCTCGATAACCTCGCCCCTGAGCATGTCGAGGGCTTGACGGATGTGCCCGCCGACCTTGCCCGTGCGGCCCGCAGCCACCTGCGCCAGAAGTTCCTCAGTGCGAAGGTGGCGATCAGTGGCGCAAACTTTGCCGTTGCGGAGACCGGCACGGTGTGTGTGGTGGAGTCGGAAGGCAACGGGCGGATGTGCCTGACGCTGCCGCCGGTGCTGATCTCGGTGATGGGCATTGAGAAGCTGATCCCGACGTGGCAGGATTTCGAGGTGTTTATGCAGCTGCTGCCGCGCTCCTCAACGGGCGAGCGCATGAACCCCTATACGACCTTCTGGACCGGCGTTGCTGCGGGCGATGGGCCACAGGAGTTTCACCTTGTCCTGCTGGACAATGGACGTATCAATACGCTAGCGGATGAGATCGGGCGGCAAGCCCTCAACTGCATTCGCTGTAGTGCGTGCCTGAATATCTGCCCCGTGTATGAGCGCACTGGCGGGCATGCCTACAACTCGGTTTATCCGGGCCCGATTGGGGCCATTCTCACGCCGCAGCTGGTTGGCACGGAGCATGCCGCATCGTTGCCGTTTGCATCCTCACTGTGTGGCGCGTGCTACGAAGTCTGCCCAGTTAAGATCAACATCCCGGAAGTGCTGGTGCATCTGCGGGCGAAGGTGGTGCGCCAACACCAGAAAGAGCGGCGTGTGCATACCTATGAGTACCAAGAGGGTGTCGTGATGAAAGCCCTATCGTACATCTTTAGCAATCGCCGCCGCTACGAAGCCGCGCAACGACTGGCTCTGATTGGGCAGTGGCCCTTCGTGCATGACGGCAAGATTGACGCGCTGCCTGCCAAGCTGTCCGGCTGGACGACGGTGCGTGATCTGCGCCCCGTGCCGAAGCAGTCGTTCCGGGATTGGTGGCGCAAGCGGCAGGCGCAGGGCGGCTCTACCGCAGAGGGGGTGCGCTCGTGAGTGATGTGCAGCAGATCGGTGATGCCCGCAGCACGATGCTTGGGCACATCCGTGCGGCACTGCGCGATGTGCCGCCTACCGAACGCCCAGAGGATGTACCTGTCGCTCGGGACTACCAGCAGCACAGCACCGCCGAGCGCGAGGCAATCATCGAGCAGTTCATCGAGTTCACCGTAGATTACAAGGCGATTGTGCATCGCGTGAGCGAAGCCGAGCTGGCCCACGAGATTGCGCTGATCTGTCAGGCACGGGCTATGTCGCTGCTGATTGTGCCAGATGATCTTCCTGAGGCGTGGCTGGCTGGGATCAAGGAGCGAGCGGAGATTGACACCAGAGCGGATAGCCGCACCAATCCGCTCTCGAATGAGAACCTCGAAGCAAGTGACGGGGTGCTGACGGGCTGTGCGCTGGCGATTGCCCAGACCGGCACGATCATCCTCGATAGTGGGGCGTATCAAGGGCGGCGGGTGATCACGCTTATCCCTGATTATCATTTGTGCGTGGTCTTCACGGATCAGATTGTCGGGATTGTGCCGGAGGCAATCCGTGCGCTCCACCCCACCATTGTGCAGGAGCGTCGCCCGCTCACCTTCATCTCCGGTCCTTCGGCAACCTCCGATATTGAACTCAACCGTGTCGAGGGCGTGCATGGGCCCCGCACGCTAGAGGTGATTGTGGTGGAGCGCGGCGCGGAAGTGGCGGCTTAAGGTGTCAGGTGCTTTTAGGTGTCGGGAGCCAGCCAGATAGCTCACCTTTGTGGGCCTGTCTGGTCGGAGCCGGACACCTGCCGCCGGACACCTGCCGCCGGATAGCGTTGCGGTAGGGTGATGCGGGCAGGACGCAAGGCGGGCTGCGAGAGGCTCTCGGCGGCAAGGAAGATCGTCGCAATCCAGATCAGGTTGGCGAGCAGGAGGTGCGTCAGTTGCAGCCACACCGGAGCCATCAGCACAAGGTTGAGCATGCCCGCCACCATTTGCAGCCCGAAGAGCATCAGCAGCAGGCGCGTCAGGCGGGCGGCAAGCAGCGTGGGTGTGCGGTAATCGGTGTAGCCCACGAGCAGCAGCACATACAGCCCAACCACGCCCGCGATCAAGGGGTGGAAGATCCGCAGCCGGATCAGGAAGTGCGCGGTGGGTGAGAAATCTTGGCGGATGCCATCGATCAAGGTAGCCGACGGGAAGAGCGTATTGCCGAGTGCGGCGACTGCGCCACTCATACCGAGCCAGAGCATGCCCACCAATGCAATCCCTAGCGCAATGCTCATACTGCGGTGTTGGCGGAGCCGCAAGCCCGCGCCACCGCCGAGCCACCAGATGGTGAGACTCATAGCGGCGATCAGGAAGAACGTATTCAGCAGATGAGCCGCCATCCAGATCGCCCGATGCACCGAGTCGTTATCGCCGACGAGTTCCATCAAGACGAGGGCCGCCCCAATCAGCGACTCGGTGAGCATAAAGAACACCACCCACCACGCCCCAGCGCGGGCCGCTGCGCCACGCGGCAACACCCGCAAGACCCACCCTAGCAGCACCACAACCAGCACGAGGGCTAGCCCGCTCGTGATCCGGTGGCCAAATTCGATGATCGTGGTGAGGTGCGGATCGCGGGGGATGATTGCGCCGTTGCAGAGTGGCCAGTGGCTGCCACAGCCTGCGCCTGAGCCGGTGGCCCGCACGAATGCGCCCCACAGAATTACGCCCAGCGTGTAGATCAGCACCGCCCACGCAAAGCGGTACAGGCGTTGATGTTGCATCGCAGTTGAAGTATTTTCTAGCCCTACCGTTCGTTGTCACCAAGCGGTACGGTCTCTATCGTTTGTTCCTATCCTTTATATAGTGTACCATACGTCCTGCAACATCCGATCAGGCGGGTGCGTCATAGCAGCGAGAATAGTGTGCCTTTGAAGTTATGGGGAGCAACACATGAAAACACGTTTGTACCGTTCAAGCACAGATCGGATGTTGGGCGGAGTATGCGGTGGTTTGGCTGAGTTTCTGTCTATTGACACCACGATCATTCGCCTGATTGTCGCGGCGAGTGTGCTGTTTATGCCATTTATACCGCTGATCTACATTCTGCTGTGGATTATTATTCCGATTGAGCCAGCAGGCAGTGCCCAGCTGATCGAAGGCAGTGCCCAGCCAATCCAGCAGCCCGCGCAGTTCCCGCCTGCCCAAGACCCGACGGGCGAGTGGCAGTATGATCCCTACACGGGGCAACCGATCCCGCGCAATGACCAGCAGAGCTAGCGTAGGTAGGTAACAGGTGTTTGGGGCACAACCACGCGAGACACATACTCGCGTGGTTATTTCTTTTTGCGCCCCAACCAGCCGCGCTTCGGCTCCTCTTGACCCAACGAGCCACGCAAGCTATCCAAATCCTGTTGGAGCCGCTCGGCTTCGGGGCTCGTCGTGCTACCGGATAGCTCTTGCTTGCGGAGATCATCGAGCGACACGCGCTGGCCAGATGTAACCTGCGGTGCGGGCGGCTGTGCAGCGGCATCTTGCGCGGCGAGGTCTTCGAGCGAGATGCGCGTACTGGGCGTAAACGTCGGTGCGGGTGGCGCATTAGCGGGCGGCTGTGCGGCGAGGTCTTCGAGCGAGATGCGCGTACCGGGCGTAATCGTCGGTGCATCGGGAGGTGGCTGAGTGGCAGGCTTGGGCTTGCCACTGCTAAAGCTAACTAGCCCGCGCTTGGGCTTGGTCGGTTCGGGGCTAAGTTCGGGTGCAGAGCCGGGCGCGGGCGCGGCATCGCTGGCAGTTGGCGTAATAGGCGCAACAGGCGCGGGTGGGTCGGCCTGCTTGCCGCCGCCAAACAGCCCCCGCTTGGGCTGGGCTGGGGCAGCAGGCGCGGCATCGCTGGCGGTAGCAACGGGTGCAGGCGGTGCGGGTGGGTCGGTCTGCTTTGCCGCCCGCCAAACAGCCC